>VGOG01000080.1 GCA_016875995.1 Chloroflexota bacterium | reverse complement strand
ATAGAATATGGTCGGATTTTATCTCACATATCAACTTCACGAGGCTGACGAACATTGGGATGACATAGCACGGGAGGGTGTAGCGATGCAGCCTGGCATTGACCTCTCGACGAATCTTCAAGCTAAAGCGCAAGTGGCAATTGGTGGCCCGAAACGAGCGCCAACGCAGGGATAACTCTGGCCTGCCGTTGGCGCTTTTTTGGTTTACGCTGAGTGCAACCAAGGCATTGGAGAAAGTTGACCCAGCTATACGCCAGATGGTTATTATTTGGGAGACTACAGCCTGAACGCTTCATCCCCTGTCATTTTTACAATGTAGCTTGCTCCACGTCGTGCTGGAATGCGAGTTGATCGCAAGCTGTGGCGTTTAGGCCACAGTGCAGCAAACCAGAGACCTGTTTGCCAGCAGGGTAATTACTGAATATTCTCTGATAAGCAAAAAAAGGGGCTTGGTCAACACATGACCAGCCTCTCTTTGGCTAAGGAACACGCATCACGTTTTCACGCTTCACGAAACCATGCAAATCGCCCTCTCCAGCCAGGAGGAATGCCGACGGCTCTTCAAAATGGATGGCTTCTCTCCGTCAGATCGCCAGGCGATGGCGTAGATGTCGTTGGCGATGATCAGTTTCAATGGGGTGCGCATCAACAGGGAAGCAGTTGCTCTTACCAGAGGACGTCGCAGGATGGGATATGCTTCCCTGCGGACGTCGGTAAATCTCTTCTCGTCCTGCCAGGTGGCCTGATCTAAAGTCAGGTTTTCCAGCCAAATCTCGAAGGCGAAGCCGGCTTCACCTAAAACTCGTTTCAGGCTGAGGAGGTCTTGCTCGTTGATGTGGACGCTTCGTTCCACGTCTGAACGCGGCCTGTTGGGAAGCCGTCGGGAGAGAAGGCGCAACCAGGGGTAGCCATATCGCAGCGCCCAGCGGTTGGGAAGGGTGTGGAGTACCAGATACCCCTGGGGGCTCAATGCACGATGGGCTTCTCGAAGAGCACGAGTCAGTTGCCAGTCGTGCAGGTGCTCGACGATGTCCAGCATGAGCACCCTCTCGAAGACTTCGTTCCTAACAGGGAGGGCCGTTGCGTCGGCACGGGCGAGGGTCACCCGCTCTCGCTCTCTGTCGGGAGCGACTTCGAGGGTTCGGCGGGTCAGCCTCAGGCAGGCCGCCGAGTAGTCTATCCCCACCACCTCCGCTCCTCGCCTGGCAGCGTGGAGCACGATCTCCCCGCGACCACACCCCATGTCCAGCACCCGCATCCCTGGCCTTAGATCCATCAGTAGCAGCGACCTGGCCATCCTGGGCGGCAGCCGGTCTCCTTTGCTGGCGATGAAATCCTGGTATTGGCCATCGCCGACGAATCTCAAGAGCGTTTCTTCGTCGTACACTTCGGGAGGCACAGGTTGCTCAAAACGCTCACCCATCATTGCTCCCTGGTTGGTAAATCGGTACACTGGTAAACTCGTAAATCCGTAAATTCTACATTCGTCAACTCGTCCACGAATCTACGAATACACGACTCTGCCGATCTCCTGGTGTATAACTTAAAGCCTCCCACATTATCCTCGGTGTATATTGCCTGATTGTCTTCCAGATATGTTTTCAGCGGATCGTCTGGCCATTTGGACACCATCAGCGGGTCCACCACGATGTAATCCGCCTCGAGGTAATTTCCACTGAAGCCGCTCGAATTGAAGCCTCCCACGATTTCAGTCTCCTCTCCCATATACCAGCTCATCACGTTAGTATACCCCCAGACGAAGATGGTCTCCTTTTCTCTTATTTTGGGCGAGAGATGATGGGCAGCGGCCTTGTACCTGTTCTCCTCCTCAGCCTGGATATTCCACGTGCTGTGGATCATGGCCAGGATGAGGACAGCGGCGAGGGCGAGGATTGCCAGCCAGTGGGCATAACGTAATCGTTCAGCGAGCAGATCATTTCCCCTCCCTCGAAGGGAGGGGCTAGGGGAGGGTGGGCCTTCCCTTGAGGAATCAAACCGGGTTTCGCCCAGCGGTGCTGATTCCAGATCGCAGAATTCACCCCCTCCCTGCCTCCCCCTGCGAGGGGGAGGAGTTCTACTGGCGAGAAACGAGCCGAGGGCAGCTACGAACGAAGCCGCCAGCATCGCCAGAGGGGGTTCTAAGATGGCGGCGTATCGAAACATCTTGAAGCTCAGATAAAAGGATAGATAACAGAAGGGCAGGAGGAAGGAGAGGAGGAGAAACACGTCCACGTCATCTCCGCGGAGGAGGGCGAAGCCGACGGCCAAGCCCAGCAGGATGAGCACGCCTGGGGTGGAGTTGAGCAAGTAAGGCGGGTAGCCTCGCCAGTACCAATAAAGATACGTCCACCACGGCTGTTTATCGTAGATGACACCGTCTACCACTTCTCGGTGTCCGACACGCTGTTCCCACTTCCAGTGCTCGTTCATGACTCGAAAAACGGGGCCTAGACGATCGAGGACGGGTGCGTAAATCAAGAGAAAAAGCAGCCCAGCGATGGTCAGGGCCAATATCAATTTGCCTAACACCGCTGGCCTCAGGAAGCCCCTGTCTCTGATGCCGGGGAACGCCAGGTATAAAAACAGGATGGGAACGAGGATCACTCCGACGACCTTGGTGGCCACAGCCAGGCCCAGCGTGACGCCGCCCAGCAAGGCGTGGCCTGTGCTCTTGGTTTTGAAGAATCGCCAGAACAGATACCAGCTCAGGGTAAAAAAGAAGACAAAGGGCGCGTCCAGAATCGCCCTCCTGGAGACCCAAAGCACGATGGGAGAGGTAGACCAGAGACAGACCGCCACCAGACCACACCAGCGGTTGGTGACCTCCCTGGCGAAAACGTATATGACGATACCCGTCAGAAAACCAAACAGTGCAGAAGGCAATCGAGCGCTGAAATCCGATTTGCCAAACAGGTGCAGAGAAAGCCCCATGAGATACTTCCCCAGGAAGGGATGTTCCCAATTCCTGGTGAAATCCCCTTGCAGATACTCCAAACCAGACAGGGAATAGACAACCTCGTCATAGTAGAAGCTTTCTGCCTCCAGATTGATGAAGAAGTTGAAAAAAGAGTACAGGAAGCAGGCAGCAAGAAGCAAGATTCCTATCGCCCTTGCTCCCCTGCTCCCTTGCTCCTGTTCCTTCGCGGAGCCTGCCACGCTGCGCTCGCAGCGGTGGCTCAGGACTTCGGCTCCCCTGTTCCCTTGCTCCATTGCTCCTGTGCTCCCTGCCTCCTGCCTCACGGTTCCAGATAGAGGCTATAGCAACCTATCTCCGGAGAGGTGAGGTTGTTGACCTCAACGTAATACTTTTGACCTTGCACCAACTCAGCACTGAGTTCGCCTCGCCCGTAGGCCTCGCCCCAAGCTATGGGTTCCAGGGAGTCGGGTGGGTCTCCAATGGCCCGGTAGACGAATAGCCAGATGCGGAGGCTACCGGGGTCCAGATCCTGTGTCCATAGCCAGTGGGTGCCGGTCCGGTCTACTCTCCACTGGAACCAGTCGGGATCGTTGCCCTTTTTATCTGCCGGTTGGGTGACGGACCAGAAGGTTCGATTGGGAAAGAGCCCTGATCCGTAGGGAACATTGGGGCCTTTCCAGAAGTCGTTACCGGGTTCCTCGTCATCCGGGTCGTTCCAGCCGCAGGGCTGACTTGTAGGCGTCCAAGTAGGTGTGGGCACGGGCAATCCATGCTTCATGATGTAGGGCAAGAAGATCCAAGCTTCCCCCGGCTTTGGAGTATTCGTGGCGGTAGGTGTGGCGGTAGATGTGGCGGTGGGTGTGCCGCTTGGGGTAGCTGTGGGGGTGTTTGTGGGCGTCGAGGTTATTGTGCCGGTCGGTGTTGGCGTGCCAGTCTCCGTCGGCGTGGGAGTTGGTCCCGGTGTGCCTGTGGCAGTGGGTGTCGGTGTGTCCGTAGGCGTTGCCGTTGCTGTGGCAGTGGGAGTGGGTGTATCTGTCGGCGTTGCTGTTGGAGTGGACGTGGACGGAGGGGTCTCAAAGCCGTACCTGCTTACCCCGCCACCATAGGTGCCGAACCAGACGTTCCCCTCGTTGTCTACGGTGATGGAAGTGATGTGGTCACTCTTCAGCTCCGGCACGCTCGAGGAATCATAAAGCGTCCAATTAGCTCCATCAAACTTGTTAATCCCGTGCCACTTGGTGCCGAACCACTTGTTTCCCCCCCAGTCTATGGCTATCGCGTTTATATCGGTGCCTACCAGGCCGCTATACGCAGCAATGTAGGTTGTCCAGGAGCTGCCATCGAATCGGCTCGCTGCCGCATTGATGCAGTTTAAGAAGTCACACCACTCATTGTATCCGTCGGTGCATCCTCCGAACCACTTCACATTTCCGCTGTCTACAGCGATGGCCCGCACGTGATTACTGGCTAACCCGGAGCCTACCCGATAGGTTATCCAACTCGTTCCATCGAACCTGCTCACTCCACCAGTAGTGGTACCGACCCACACGTGGCCTGAGAGGTCTGCGGCGACAGCATTGACAGAGTCAGACCTTAAAGCTCCGTTTGTTGTGTTATAGGTCGCCCAGCCTCCTCCGCAGAACCTGCTCACCCCGTATCCAAACCCATCGCTCAACCTGGTGCCGAACCAAACACATCCGGCTAGGTCTACAGCGACAGCCGAGACATGGTTAAAGGCCAGTCCGGAGTTGGAGGTGTTATAGGTGGTCCAGTTCGTCCCATCGAATTTGCTTACCCCGTTAGCGGTGCCGAACCACTTGTTGCCCTGCTGGTCTATGGCGATGGCATTGACACGTCTGTTCACCAGATCTGAGTTTGAGGTATCGTAGGTCGTCCAGGTAGTCCCGTCGAACTTGTTGACCCCCCTATTGGTGCCGAACCACTTGTTCCCCCCTGCGTCCATGGCTATGGATAGGACGTAATCAGATGCCAGGTCTGAGTTGGAAGTGGTGTAGGTCGTCCAGGTGCCTTGTTGGGTTTGGTGGAGATCGGCGGCCTGGGATGAAGAAGCCAGCCCGCTGCTAAGAGCAGCAGGGAGGCCGCGCTCGAGGGTGGTCAGAAAGGCCACCAGAAGAACAGAGGCTACTATTAGATACAGCAACCTGGTGAGTATAGCGGTGATCCGCTTGATAGTCAGCCTGGTCATAGAAATTCTCCTTCCGTTATTTGATAGATGTAAAACGGTATCTCAAACTCCTTGATCTCAGGAGGAAAAACCAATCTGGCTGTGATAGTCGAGTAAAGCCACCTTTCCTCGGCTACGGGCAGCAACTCGCATCCTTTGAGGGAGAGGGGAGGGGGATCCGACTGGCTTACGAAATAGACTCCCTTCCCATCGTCTAGCCACTGAGCTACAGCCGTCGAAAATACAGCATCTTCTGCGTTGGCCGTGGAAATCAACAAGGCGTTCTTATCGTAGATGGACCAGAGAGGGGCAGCAAAGTGGCCCACGCGGGAGTCTTGAAACCACGTCTCTTCGAAGACTACCACGTCCTGCTCACCGAAGTGGCTGGCCAGCTTTTCGCTGAAGGCGATGGTGCTTTGCATTTCTCTATAGTTCACATAAGGCATATCCAAAGCCAGGAAACTGACCAGCAGGATGACTATGGCGATCAGTTGGGCGACTCTCAGCAGCTTTCCATCCTTATTCCAGATCAATATCGCATAGCTGGCCAACACGATGAGGGAAGGTATCACCATAGGCACCTGCCTTCTGATGGGGTAGACGTAGGAAAGCGTGGTGGATATGGCCAGCACAGAGATACTGGCGAGACCGTGAATCAAAAGCAGGGCCAGGAAAAAAGACGTCTTCTCGTTGACACCCCGCCTGATCAACTCCACCAGGCCGAAGATTCCCAACCACAGACCTAATGGTGACATAAACATTCCCAGTTGGGCCAGGGTTCCGTGTTTGCTAATGCCAGCCCCAGCATCGGTGGAGGGGTGGATAAAGTAAGCGTATACGACCAGGAGAAGTACGGCCAGGGAGAGGAGCGTCGCTATCAACTGACGCCCTTCGTAGATTCGCCGCTTTGCCGCTTCGCTGATCAGAACAAGCGATCCTCCCAGTAGGATAACCGATATGACCAGCCAGGCTGATGGCTCGATGAGCAGCGGCCGAAGCTTGACCCACAAGCCATAGGAGTTTAACTCTACATAAGGCCTGCTGGCCGTCAAGGCTAAAACGATTCCATCTACGAGGAGAAGCCCAAAAGGGATGGCGAAAAAGCGGAAATCTTTCGGCGGGCTCCTCTTTAGAATCGTCCAGCATCCGAAGAATATGACCAGGGGCAAGATAACAGCGAGACCTTCGATCCGACTCAAAATAGCCTGGCCGAAGGAAAGGGCGGCGATGGCAGCGTACAACGGCTTGTGCTCCAGGATGTAAGTTGTTAAGGCGTAGATGCCGCTGAAGAGCAGGCACTGGCTCAAGATCTCCGAGTAGGGCACTCGGGAGAAGTATATCTGAGTGAAGCTGATGGCCAGGAGGACAGCCGCCAGCAAACCGACTTTCCTGCCGAACATGGCCTTCGCGGCGAAATACAGGCTGAGCACACTCAAAGCTCCGAAGAAAGGCGTGGCGTACAGGCAAAATCTAAGCCCCCCTATGGCATAAAAGATGGCTATCCAGATCGAGAACAGGGGTGGGTGATAGGCGGTTAACTCGCCCGTGTCTGGATCGGCCACAGCAAAGGACCAGAGGTAGATTCCCCTTGATTCCGTGTCTGGGAAATAGGGGAACATCTTCTTTAACGAGGCAAAGGAGTTATAGAACAAAGGTTTGGCTGATGAGGGCAGCGATGAGAATACCTGGTTCTCCCCGCTGAGTGAGCCAGTCTTGGCGACATGAACGCCTGTATTCACGTACCAGCCAGCGTCCAGCCAGCCGAGAATGTACTCAGCGGGCCTGGCGTAGAGCAGCAGTGACAGGCCAAGCAGGACGACGATGATGGCATCTTCCCAGCTAAGACGACTTCCTGCGCTAACGGTGGATTTTCGATTCAAAAAATCGAAAATCGGCGATCGCAAATCGGAAATCCTCCTGGCGGCAATGAAAGCCAGGCAAGAAACCGAGTAGGCGGCCAGGGGTAGCAAGAGGCTGCCCAGGGAGAAAACGCCCACCTGGGCCAGCACCAGGCCGAGGAAACCAGCGATGAGAACGCTTAGCAGCAGGGAGAGGAATAGGCGCTCCCCAAAAGTCGTTTTGGCATCGTTCGTCTTTCCCCAGGGGGGAAGATGTAAAGTCAAGTAGCCTGGGAGTAGAAGTACTCCCATGACCAATGACCAATGCCCCATGACCAACCGTTAACTCCTCTTCAGCATCTCCCTTATCCCTTGGGGAATCGTTTTGATCGTTCCCTGTTCGTCCACGCAGACGTGCTTCGTTTGCCCTGTGGTCAGCAGTTGGCCCGTCTCGGCCATGACCACCTCGTAGGCGAAGGTTACCTGGCGGCTCCGTGCCTCCTCGACCCTGGTTCTGACCGTGACCAGGTCTCCGTAGCGGGCGGGGGCCAGGAAGCGGGCCTGCACTTCGATGACCGGCAGGTAGTAGCCCTGGGCCTCAAAGTGGGCGTAGTTGCCGCCTCGCTGGCGCATGTATTCGCCGCGCCCTACCTCGAACCAAACGATGTAGTTGGTGTGATAAACGATGCCCATAGCGTCGGTCTCGGCGTAGCGGACTCGCAGCGTCGCTTCGACCACCTGGCTTTTGTCCATGTTGATGTTCCCGTTGTCAGCAGATAAGGTGCCAGGCACTTCCTAAAAAGCCACAAGCCTTAACGCCGAACACCGTCATGGCGTGCGCCTCTGCTGTGAAATCATCGGTGAAAGTGCCTGGCACCTGGATGCTCACACTAGCCAAGCTCTCTCATCAACGCTCGCCCCAGCCGCTTGATTCCCTCCTCGATCTTCTCCGGGCCGGCGGTAGCAAAGGTCAGCCGCATGGCGTTTTTGCCACCCTCGTCGGGATAGAAGGCCCGACCAGGCACGAAGGCCACTTTTTCCTGCAGGGCTACGTTCAGGAACTCGGCAGCGTCAACGTGTTCCGGCAATTGCACCCAGAGGAAGAGACCGCCCTGGGGGCGAGTCCAGGTGACGCCTGACGGGAAGTGCTTCTCCATGGCGGCCAACATCGCGTCGCGGCGTTCCTTGTAGACCTTGCGGATATCCTTCGCATGGTGGCGGAGAATGCCTCGCTGACAGATATCGTGGGCCACCATCTGGATAAAGGTGCTGGTGTGCAGGTCTGCCCCCTGCTTGGCCTGAACGAGCTTGGCGATGATCTTGCTGGGGGCAACGATCCAGCCCAGGCGGATGCCGGGGGAGAGGGTCTTGGAGAAGGTGCTCAGGTAGAGGACGTTCTCCTTGTGCAAGACCACGAGGGGGACGACGTCCTCTCCCTCGAATCGCAGCTCGCCGTAAGGGTCGTCTTCCACGATGAAGACGCCGTACCTGGCAGCCAGTTCCACCAGCTTCAGCCGCCGCTCCAGGGTCATGGTCACCCCGGCCGGGTTGTGGAAATTGGGCAGGACGTAGATGAACTTAACGGGATGACGCTCCAGCGCCTGTTCCAGTTTGTCCGTTCGGATGCCATCTTCGTCGAGGGGAACGGTCACGAAGCGGGCCTGGTAGGCCCTGAAAGCTTGAATTGCTCCCAGGTAGGTGGGACCCTCGGTGAGGACGAGGTCACCGGGGGTGATGAACATCTTGCCGATCAGGTCGAGGGCCTGCTGGGAGCCGTTGACGATGAGAATGTTTTCTTGTTCGGCGGGAACGTCGTACTCCTGCATCTTCTCCACCAGGTATTGCTTGAGGGGTGGATAGCCCTCGGTGGTGCCGTACTGAAGAGCCCGCACCCCGTCGTGGCTCAGGACGTATTGGCAAGCCTCCCCGAATTCCCTGACCAGGAACAGCTCGGAAGCGGGCATCCCCCCGGCGAAGGAGATTATGTCCGGCTGCAAGGCCAGCTTGAGTATCTCCCGGATGATCGAGCTCATCATGTTCTGAGTTCGCTCAGCGAAGCGCTCGTCCCAGTTCGTGGTTACCGTGCCGTCAAAAGTTGACTTCGATGTCATTGTGAAACCTCCTTGTTTCTATTTGGATATTGGATATTTCTCTTGTTCGATGATCTCCCGCAGGGCAAGCCAACGTGCCTGGCCCGTGAGGCACTCCAGTTTGCGCACGCCCAGAGGGTCAATCTCCTCTCGCAAGAGCTGCACCTCCTCCTCGGTGGGCGGCGTGGTCTCCTCGAGGTCAGATGCGATCTCCAGGGGGAAACCCGTCTTGGCCTGGATTTCCTCGACGGTCACACTAGGATGGCGAGATGTCAGCCGCAGCCGGCCGGTAGCGAAATCAAACTGGCCCAGGTCGCTCACCAGGTAGCGGGGGCCAGGGCTGCCCCCCCTTTCATCCCCCCCAACGTTGGGGGGGAAAGAGGGAGGGTGCCCGACTCCGCTGCGGAAGTCTAGCTTCTCCACGAAGACCTGCCGCTCGTGGCGGGGCACGTAGAGGTAGATTCGCGCTGAGAAATTGGTTACGTCGGCGATGCCGCCGCAGCCGGGTAGCCGCAGGCGCGGCTGGTAGTAATCGCCGATTACCACGTTGTTGAAGTTTCCGCGAGCATCTACCTGAGCTGGCCGGAAGAACTCTTTGGGCCGCAGGGTGGGCAGCACCTCAACGCTTATCTCAGCGAAGCTGAGCAGCCGTAGGGCTCGTCCCAGCCACGTCTCCTCGATGCGGGATAGCGAGAGTGGGCTCCAGTCACTGCAGATAGCGTTACCAATGGCGGAAGCGAAGACGATATGGGGAGCGTGGGTCAGCTTGGCCAGGATGTACCCGGCGGCTACCAGCGGCGTGGCAATGCCCTGCGCTACTGCCTCGCCGTCCTCGATCTGGCGGGCAATGCAGGTGCAAATCAATTCGTCGGTGGTGTAATCACTGGCGGTCTGTTCCATATTCTGAGCAGAGCGGGCTCCCACGCCCGCGAGCCGGCGGCATGGGAGCCGCCTCCGCTATAAATTTACTTTCCTTTTGGCGGTGGTTGTTCCTCGCGGCGATAGGGCACGGGAATATATTGCACCGATGGACGGCGCTGGCCAGCCTGGCGGTAGAGCTGCATCAACTGGCACACCTCATCTGGCATGTCCAGCTTGATGGGGAGGCCCAGTTTTTCTGCTTCCTCTGCACTGATGGGATAGTCGTGAGTCCATTGGCCAGAGCTGAGGGTCTCCGCGATCTCCCTGGCTTTCTCCTCCTCCATCCCGTTACCCATCAGGATCTCCACCACGGTCCGCTTGACCTGGGAGACGGCTTTCTTGGCCATGTCGGCCAGGATCAGGGTTTCGTCGTCGGTCTCGTTGATGTCCTTGATCTGGGTCACGGTGAGGATCGAGCTGGCCGGGTAGCGGCCCAGTTGGGGATCAACGGGCCCCAGGACGGCGTTCTCGTCCATCACGATCTCGTCGGCGGCCAGGGCGATCAGGGTTCCGCCAGACATGGCATAGTGAGGGATGAAGACGGTAACCGGAGCCTGGTGGCGGATGAGGGCGTGGGCGATCTGCTCGGCGGCCAGCACCAGTCCGCCGGGGGTGTGCAGGATGATGTCTATGGGCATGTCCTCAGGAGTCAGGCGGATGGCCCTGAGCAGTGCTTCCGAGTCCTCGATGTCAATGTAGCGCGAGAAGCCGATTCCCAGGAAGCTGAGCACCTCCTGGCGGTGGATGAGGGTGATGAGGCGCGAGTTGCGCTTCTTCTCCAATTGCCGCATCACCCGCTGCCGGTTGGCGTCCAGGAGCCTCTTCTGCAGGGCGGGAATCAGCGTGGAAATGATGATGAAGATCCAGAACAAATCGAACAGGCTGAAATTCATTTCAACTACCCTCCGTTTTACCCTACTGGAGTCTGGCGAATTTTAGGCTCCCCCAACGAACAAAAACGCCAGCGCCTGCCAGGTATGAGTGAGCGCTCCCAGGGCTAGTACTGGGGGCGCGTTTTTTTGTCACCGCCTTCGCCGCCCTGACATTCCAGCAGCGATGGAGATGTAGTAGAGAAGCTGTAACAGGGCCATGGCCAGGGCTGCTACGTAGGTCAGGGCAGCCGCGTTCAGGACGCTCCTGGCCTGCTTGAACTCGTCCTCTCCCCTGATGAGCCCTGTACTCTTCAGCATCTGCATGGCCCGGCGGCTGGCGTTGAGCTCCACCGGCAGGGTGGCCAGGGAGAAGATGACTCCCCCGGAGAAGAAGATGACGCCCAACCAGACCAGGCCCGTGATCTGCAGGAACAGCCCCGCCAGAAAGAAGATGTAGCCCAGATAGCCGCCGATGTTGACCATCGGCACCAGGCCAGCGCGCAGTCGCAAGGGAAAATAGCCGGTTTTATCCTGGACGGCGTGGCCGCACTCGTGGGCCACGATGCCCAGGGAGGCCACCGAGGCGCTGCGGGCCACCCCCTCGGAGAGGCGCAACTCCTTGTGGCGAGGGTCGTAGTGGTCAGTGAGCTGGCCACGGGTGCCTTTGATCTGGACGTGGGTCAGCCCACTGGCTCGCAGGAGTCGTTGAGCTGCTTCCAGGCCGCTGATGCCCAGGCGGTTGGCTACCTGGCTATACTTGCGGTACGTCCCCTGCACCTTGAACTGGGCAAAGAGCATCAGCAGGAGCGCCGGGGCGATGAAGATAAAGTAAGTGGGATCCCAAATAAACATCTTTCACCTCCTCATTACAGTTGAGTTCTCCGGAAACGCTCCAATATTATAACCCCATTCTCCCCTCAGGTCAACCGATGAATCCCTTCAAGTACTCCTCGAACCGACCAGCGGCGCAGGCCTCGACGTAGCTCAGAATCTCCTCGCTGGCCAGGGGATAGTCGGGGTAACAGGACGTAGGCTGAGCCCCTCGCGGTGCTTCGACGATAGCATGGACACAAATGCCGAGTACGTCGGCTCGTCCCTCCAACCCTTCGACTGGGCTCAGGGCAAGCTCCTCGACCAATCGCTCAGCGGTGACGATGGTCTTCCTGGCGGCCAGGGATAGCTCCCAGTCCACCGCCAGGTTGCCGCCCAGCAGGGCATTGCCGGAGCGGTCGGCGGCGCAGGCGTGGATGACGGCCACGTCGGGATGGATGGCCGGGAAGGCCACGTAGCGTTGCTCGCTGTAGGGATCATCCACCAGTTTTACGTCGGGGCGGACGCGCAGGAGGTCGGTCTCTCGCCAGCCCTGGCCGGGCATGAAGCCCACCCCGGCCAGAGTCGCCCGTAGCCCGAAGGCAATGCTGGCCTCGGTCTCCTCGATGACTTCGACCGTGCCCCTGGTGGCCAGCCTGGTGAACATGGGCGCCAGCCCGAAAGCTTCCAATCCGAAGTAGCAGGTACGCACCCGCTTGACCAGGCCTGCCCCCACCAGCAGATCGCTCTCGTAGCCGGCGGTGAGGGCGAGCAGGGTGAGATTGCCTGTGCCCTGGCGAATCAGCTCGCGCACGAAGGCCACCGGCCGCCGATAGAGGGTCATCCCACCCAGGGCCAGGGTGTCGCCGGGTCGGACGAGTCTGGCGGCCTCGACCATGCTCATCACCTTACTTGTCATTTGACAGCCTCATCAGAAACCATTTCTCCCCAAAGTCAAACGCCACACGACCTCTCCAATCTCCGTCACTTTACCGATGACGAAGTCCACGTCCCTGGATGGGTTTTGCCGGAGTGCTGCGTTCCCATCATCCACGAGGACGGTGATCATCCCCAATGCTTTGGCTGGCGTCAGATTCCGAAGCCTGTCGTCAACGATGAGGCACTCGTCCCCCTCGGCGCCCAATATCTCCAGGGCGCGCCGGTAAGCCTCTGGATCGGGCTTGCCAATGTAGCCCGTGGCTCGCACGTCTATGATGCGGTTGAAGTGTCGCTCAACACCTAGTATCCTGAGCACGCGACAGGCGTGGTCCTCCGAGGCGTTGGTGAATACGACCTTCTCTATCTTGATCTTAGCCAGCACCCTGTCGAGCTCGTCGTTGGGGCCGATGTAGTCCTCTAGCGGGATGTCGTGAACGTAGGCCAGGTAGTCCTCAGGATCAATGCCGTGATGGATTTGCAACCCCCGCATGGTGGTGCCGTACACGTGGTAGTAATGCTCTCGCAGGGGCGGCACTTCGGTCGGCGACATCCCCAACCGCTCTTCCATGAAGCGGCTCATCAACCCGCCGATCGCGGCCATAAGCCCCGACTGGCTGGGATAGAGGGTCTCATCCAGGTCGAAGAGGACGTATTTCAGCGGTTTCGACATAATTCTCGATCTTATCCTTTCGCCTCCGCCACGCTCTCGGCGCGGGACGAGACGTAGATGCCGGTCAGGATCAGCACACCGCCGCCGATCTTGGCCAGGGTCGGAATCTCGTTTAAGATGAAGTAGGCCAGGATGGTTGAGCCAATGGGCTCGCCCAGGGTGCCTACCCCCACGAAGGTGGCCGGGAGGTACTTCAGGGCCCAGTTGTAGGACGAGTGGCCGACGATCTGGGGCACGACGGCCAGCAGGAAGAGCATCAGGTAGGTCTGCCTGGGATAGCCTGAGAAGGAATGTCCCGTAGCCAGGCAGAGGATGACCAGGAAGACGGCGGCCGTGGCGTAAACCAGAAAGATGTACGATAGAAGCGACAAATGCCGACGCAGCTTCCGTCCCACCAGCAAGTAGACCGAGACCGCCACCGCCCCCGCGATGGCCAGGAAATCGCCGAAAAGTTCCCTCACGCCCAGGCCGAAGTCGCCGTAGCCGATGATTATCCCCCCCAGCACCGACACTGCTATTCCCACGAACATCTGCCGCGACACCCTCTCCTTTAGCAGGAAATGGGAGGCCAGTCCCACGAATATGGGGCTGGTGCTGACGAAAACCACCGAGCTGGCCACCGAGGTGTATTCCAGGGAGCTTATCCAGGTGACGAAGTGCAGGCCCAGGAACAGGCCGGAGAGAAGAGCCAGTCCCCGGTCTTCCTTGGTGAGAGCCCGCAGCTCACCTCTGGCCCTGATGAGGGCCGGCGGGGCCAGGATCAGGGAGGCGATGGTCAGGCGACAGGCGGCGATGACCAGGGACGGGGCTTCGGCCAGGCGGATGAAGATGGAGGCAAAGGAGACGGCTACGATTCCTGTAGCAAGTCCAAGGTAGGGTCTGGCGGTTGGGTTGCTCATGGTGTTCGCTATCTAGCCGTGGGCCAACGTCAACATGGCCCGCCAAACTTTGTAAACGGTGAGGAAGTCGTCGTTGGTGTACTCGATGTGCCTCCCGCCGCTGCGGCAACTGCCAGGGATGAGCTCCGCCATGTCCAGGTGCGCGCTGGAGGTGAAGTCTACCGCCAGAGTGATGGGTGGCTCGACGACGAAGGGCTTCCCTCCCTTCGACAGTGCCCTCTGGGCCGCCTGGTGGATGAGCTTGCCGGCCTCCTCTGGTATCAGACACCTGGCTGCGTAGCGCCCGCAGCTCTCCTTGACGGCCACGCCTTCCACCGGCCCCAACGAGGCCTTGGCTTCTTCTACCAGCAACTGGTCCCCGGTCACCAAAACAACTGGCACGCCAAAGTAGCCGGCCAGGGCGGCGTTGAGGCTCGTCTCGCCCACCGGGCGGCCGTTGAGACTCACCTGGTAGACGATGCCGGTGTAGGTGTGGTCCAGCACGCTGTAGGCAGTGCCAGCCTGAGCGTGGTAGCCGATGAAGAAGGCGGCGTCGAAGCTCTCGTCAATCCCTTGCATCATCGAGAGGGGCTTGGGCGAGCCGGAGATGAGCTGAGCCTTGGGGTTCAGCTCCTCGATGAGGATGTTGCGCATCGAGCCGTGGGAGTCGTTGACCAGAATCTCGCTGGCCCCGCCGGCCAGGGCCCCCTCGATGGCGGCGTTGACCTCGCCCGTCATCAGCTTTTGCGCCCGCTTGTACTCCTCGCCGTTCATCTCGGTTTGCTTGCCGGCTACCACACCTGAGATGCCTTCCATGTCGCACGAGATGTAGACTTTCACTGTTACCTCCGTGGTGAAGAAATTTCATCTTGCTTTCCTGTAAGCGTAAAACGTAAAGCGTGAAACCTAGCGCGGCATAGCCGCAACCAAACCCTGCTGTCATTGCGAGGGCGCGCCGTTTGCGCCCGAAGCAATCCCCGCGTCACCAGGAGATTGCTTCGCAAACTGCGCTCGCAATGACAGTCCCGCAACATTCTCGCGGACAACGCAAATGTTGCGGAGTAACATTGCAAGAAGCGCCCACGTTTCACGTTTCACGTTTCACGTTTCACGGCGTGTTCGCTCATGATCTCGAACAGGAGGCTGGCATCTATGTTGCTCCCTGTCAATATCACCACCACTTTTCTCCCCGCCAGGTTCACCTTGCCGGCCAACAAAGCGGCTATGCCCACTGCGCCGGAGCCTTCCACGACAAGCTGGGCCTGCTCCAGCAGGGTGAAGACGGCGGCGCGGATCTCCTCCTCGCTAACCA
This sequence comes from Chloroflexota bacterium, assembly GCA_016875995.1. Lineage (GTDB taxonomy): Bacteria > Chloroflexota > Anaerolineae > VGOG01 > VGOG01 > VGOG01. The sequence goes on along the minus strand of VGOG01000080.1, from coordinate 1,647 downwards.
GGACGATTTCATCAATGAGGTGGCCCGCGATCTCGAAGGGGCGGCGGCCGAAGCCACCGGCCAGCCCGTCAGCAATCGTGGGCGCGGCCTCGTATTCCTCGTAGGGGCGGCCATTGCGCAGCGAGAGGTAGGCCGCTGGCGAGGCCTCGGGCTGCACCCCAATGATCCGCACCTGAGGGTTGATCGCTTTGGCGGCTACAGCTATACCGGCGATGAGCCCGCCACCGCCCACTGGCACCAGGATGGCCTCGGCCTCGGGCAGGTCTTGCATGATTTCCAGCCCTACTGTGCCCTGGCCAGCAATGGTCCAGGTGTCGTCGTAGGCGTGGATGTAAGTGACACTGTGAACCTGCCTGAACTCCTCCGTGGCGTGATGAGCCTCCTCGTAGCTGTTACCCGACAGGACAACTTTGCAATCAAATTCCTCCAGCTTCCTCAGCTTGGAGGCAGGGGCGTTGACGGGCACGAACACGGTAGCCGTCACGTTGCCCCAGGCTCGGGCGGCGTAGGCCACGCCCAGAGCATGGTTCCCCGCTGAGGCCGTCACCAACCCCTTGGCCTTCTCCTCCTCGGTCAGGCTGGCGACCTTGTTAACGGCTCCCCGCACCTTGAAGGAGCCCGTCTTCTGCCAGTTCTCCAGCTTGAGGTAGACCTGGCACCCGGCCCGCTGGCTCAGGAGGAACGAATACTCCAGCAGTGTACGGGTGATCAAGCTGCTGAGACTTCGTTGAGCAGCTAGGATGTCTTGTAAACCTAACATGATCTCTCCTTGCGGCGTAAAACGTGATGCGCAAAACGCAATGATCTTGCTTTGTATGCGCCCCTTACGTTTCACGTTTTACTGCTGCTCGGCTACCTCCACAATCATCGCATACCCATGGGCCCCCGCCCCGCAGATGGTCGCCAAACCAATTCCCTCGCCCCGGCGGCGCAGCTCGTAGATCAGGGTCATCAAAATGCGCGCTCCCGTAGCCCCCACCGGGTGGCCAATGGCTACCGAGCCGCCGTTGACGTTGACCAGTTCCGGGTCCACGCCCAGTATCTTGATGGCGGTCAGGGTGACGGCGGCGAAGGCCTCGTTGATCTCCCACAGGGCGATGTCCTCCACGGTCAAACCGGCTTTTTGGAGGGCGTTTTGGGCGGCCAGGGCGGGCACCACGTTGATAAGCTGTGGCGCGGCGGCGGCACTGGCCGTGGCCACGATACGTGCCAGCGGCTCCAGGCCACAGGCCTCAGCCGTCTGCCTGGACATCAACACCAGGGCTGTCGCCCCGTCGTTGAGGCCCGGCGCGTTGCCAGCGGTCACTGTCCCCTCGGGCTCGAAGGCTGGCGGCAAGGTGGCCAGTTTCTCGTAAGTGGTGTCGGGGCGCGGCTGCTCGTCTTCGTTCACCACGACCTTGCCCTGGCGGGTCTCGACCTCGACGGGCACGATCTCGTCGGCAAACTTACCCGCGGCCCTGGCTGCCCGGTAGCGTTGCTGGCTCCTCAGCGCCCAGCGGTCCTGCTCCTGGCGACTGATGCCGTACTCTTGGGCCACCTGGCTGGCGAAGACGCCCATGTGCACCCCGCTGATGGGGCAGGTGAGGGCGTTGGTGAGGGCGTCCACGATCTGAGCATGGCCCAGCCGATACCCCCAGCGGGCCTGGG
>VGOG01000079.1 GCA_016875995.1 Chloroflexota bacterium | reverse complement strand
GTTGGATCAGGTACCACAGCGGCCCCAGGATGGTCTGTTTGTAGACCGAGACGAAGTCGCGCCACACGAACAGCATCACCAGCTCGCGGGCCTGCCACAGCTCGTCCAGCCGCAGGTCGAGCCAGTGTCGCTGCGGGCGGATGATCATGGTCCAGTTTTCGCTATCCAGCTTTCGTTCGGTTAATATACTCATTCTTCAAGGCCAGACGGTCTCGTTGGAGACGGCGGACGACTGGCCGCGGACGACGGACGATAGGCGGCGGAAAGGTGCCCCCACTGCCTCGGTCAGCGATTCGCGGACCGTCTTGTAGCGCGCTTGCGGGCCGCCGATGCGGTATTGTGACGAAGGCCAGTACAAAGTCCACCGCCCCGGAGATCACGCTGGAGATAGGTACCACCAGGCGTGGGAAATAGACCTTCTTGATCAAATTGGCACTGGCCACCAGGCTGGTGGACGACTGGCTCGGCCCATTGGCGAAGAAGGTCCAGGGCACCAGAGCCGCATAGTTGAAAATGGGATACGGAACCCGCTCAATCCGCAATTGACCCAGAACTGCTGACCCCAGAATGCCCTCTACAAAGCGCACTGCCTCCTCAAATACCTCGCGACGAAACAGCAAGGTGATGAGTTCGTCCAGAACATAGTCACTGGTGTAAATCGGAATCCCATTGCTGCGAAGCTCTCGATAAATGCGCTTCACTTCCGCGTGGCGGGGCTCTTGGCGATGTCCAAGCGCCATCCATCCCCACGTATCTACAAAGACGGCCTCATGATTCATTATGTCCCTTTCCTATCGCGGTAGAGCTCTTCCTCGATTTCTTCGGCCGAAAGCATCTTTCCAGAAAGAATGCCTGCGACCGATAACAAGGGTTCATGCTGATCTGTGGCTCGCATAGAACACATTCCAAAAGCTGCTAATTTGCACTATTATCGGCAGCAGCCGTCTCCGAATCCCTCTCAGACTTACGCCGCTTACCTCGCCTGCGACGTCGCCACGGCAGCAGCCGACGCAGCAGGGACCGCTCCCTGGATTCGTGCTCGTGATGGTCCCGATAGTAGTAGCCGTAGTAGTAATAGTAGCTATAATAACCCAAATCGGATAGATTCACCCGGTTGAGCACCGCGCCCAGAATACGGGCTCCCACTTTCTCCAGCACCGCCTGGCCCTGGCGCACCAGGTCGCGGCGGGTGCCGCCAGCCCACACCACCTGGAGCACCCCGTCCACCCGGCAGGCCATCACCACCGCATCGGTCACCGTGGCTGCTGGCGGCGAGTCGTAGACCACCACATCGGCGTGCTCCTTAAGCTGCTCCATCACCTCAGCCGCCCGAGAAGAGCCCAGCAGCTCCGCCGGGTTGGGCGGCACCTTCCCGCAGGGCAGCACCCTTAGATTCTGCACCGACGTGGGCCTCAGGTAATCCTCAAAGGCGTCCTTCTGGTCAACGATCAGATCAGTGAACCCAGGTTCCTTTGGGATGTCGAACACCCGGTGCAGACGCGGCTTGCGCAGATCCGTGTCCGCCAGGATAACCCGGCTGCCATCCTGGGCCAGACTCACCGCCAGGTTGGCTGCCGTCAGGGTCTTGCCTTCGAAGGGGCCAGCACTGGTGACGAGCAGGCTGCGCACCGCCTGGCCGGGGTTGGCAAACTGGATGTTGGTGCGCAGGGCGCGGAAAGCCTCGGCGGCCGGCGAGCGGGGGGCGGTCAAAGTGACGATCTCCTCCCTGGTGCCCCCCTCCCTGCCCTTGCCCTCACCCTCGATGACCCCGATGACACCCAGAGTGGTCATGCCGTAGACAGCGTCCAGCTCCTCGGGGGTCTTGACCGTGTAGTCCAGGTACTCCAGCAGGAAAGCCAGGCCCACCCCCAGGCCCAGGGAGGCGGCCAGGGCCAGGAGAATGTGCTGGAGGGTCTGTTGCGGCAAGGGTTCAGTGGGCAGGGGCGCTGCATCCACCACCACGGCAGTGTCCACGCTCGATCCCCCTTCGCTGGCCGCCAAAGAGGCCTGGGTCTGAGCCAGACTGGTGAGCACTCCGACTCGCAGTGACTGGTTGCTGATCAGCTCCTGGCGCAGGGCCAGGATGCGCTGATCCGCCTCCTGGGAGGACGGCTTGCTCTCTAACTCAGCGATCTGGGCCTGCAGCACCTCGATCCGCTGAGCGTAGTGCTCCAGCTCATCCTGCAGGCTTTGCTGCAGCTCCTGCAACTGCTGTCGCTGCAGTGCCTTCACGTTATCCTGGGTCCTGATCTGCTCCTGCTGGGCCTGCTGGCGAGAGATGTTCTCAGCGATGAACACCTGGGTGGCGGTGTCGGCCAGTTTCTGGGCTTTTTCAGGATTGGCGTGGGTGATGCTGATCTTGAGAAACTGAGTATCTTCGACATAGCGCGTCGAAATCGCGCCCAACACCTCTTCGAGCGTCGTCCCATCCCCCATCTCCTGCGCCACCAACTGCGCAAAGGACCGGGTGCGCATAAACTCGGCATAGGTATTGGCCAGGCTTTTTGCAGACAGGGCGACATAGTAGGGCAACAGCGGACTGGGGTAAGCCGGGTTCAGGAACAGCGTCGTCGTCGTGCGATACATCGGCACCTGCTGCAGGCTGTAGTAGGTGGCGCTGGCCGTCGAGACCGCCATGAGCAGCAAAATGAGCCAGAGTCTCTTTCTGATGATCTTCCAGTATTCCAGTAGCTCCATGTGAGTAAAACCTCCAATCGAGTATCCTGTGCTCAAACAACCCTGTGTACTGCTTTTGTTTGTTCCTCGATCCACCGATATGTGTGGGCAATCCCCTCTTTCAGAGACACCTTCGCCTCCCACCCCAACGACCTGATGCGCGCCTTGCTGAAGTTGCGAGCGTGCACCCCCATAGGCCCTGGCACGTATTTCACCTTGAGCCTTTTGCCCGAGGCATCAATCACCGTCCGCACCAGATCAGCCACCGTTACCCGCTCATCACTCCCCAGGTTCACCGGGCCCTCCAAATCTGATTGCATCAGGGTGTAGATCCCGTCCACCAGGTCATCCACGTAGGTGAACACCCGAATTGCCGTGCCATCACCCCACACCTCAATTATACCACCATCTTCCGCTTGCGCAACCTTGCGACAAATGGCCGCCGGGGCTTTCTCGCGGCCGCCGTTCCAGGTGCCCTCTGGACCGTAGCAGTTCTCAAAGCGGGCAATGCGCACCTTCACGGGGTAGCGCCGGCCATAGGCCATGGCCACCCGCTCGGCGTAGAGCTTCTCCCAGCCGTACTCGTTGTCTGGCTCCGCCGGGATGGCGTCGTCCTCGGTCAACGGCGGCTCGTCAGGCTCCATGTCGCGGTAGACGCACACCGAGGAGGAGAAGAAGTAGCGGGGCACGCCCATCTCGGCGGCGGTGTGCGCCATGTGGACGTTGATCAGCGCGTTGTTGCGCAGCACCTCGCACTCGGCGACGGAGATAAAGCCCATGCCACCCATGTCGGCGGCCAACTGGTAGACCTCGTCAAACGTACCATTCCCCAGGGTAAGCGCTGCTTTGCAGTTTTCCGGCTCCCTCAGATCGAGCAGCAGGAACTCATCGGCCTGGGTAGGGGCGAACTCGTGGGGCTTGATGTCCACCCCGCGCACCCAGTAACCTTCGCGCTTGAGCTTCTTCACCAGGTGGCCACCGATGAAACCGCCGGCACCGCAAACTAACGCTCGCTTCATACCAAAATCCTCCAGGAGGCCTACTCTGCTCGGTTCCGATACAACTGCGAATCCACTACCGCCACCATCGCCTCCTCGTCCAGCAAACCGCCCAGAAAGGCATTGATGCGGCAGGCGTGGGGGATTGGGTCAGCCAACACGGCGTTGTAGTCCACGTCGAGCACCTCAACGTGAGGCTGAGCAGCCAACCAGGCCTCCACCTTCCGCAAGTGCTTCTCAAACAGCCTGGCCAGCTCCTCGTCGCTGACTTTGTCAGCATCCTCGCCCCGGCGCACCAACATCTGCTTCTGCGAGGCCAGGATCTCCGCCATCCGCCGGCGCATGAAGATTACTTGGTAGTGGCGATCAGGCGGCAAATGCTCCAGCAAGGCGGCAATCACCTTGACGGCCTTGCCCTGAGCCAGTTCCAGCCAGGCGCAATCACCCTTGGGAAGTTGTTTGACCCGCTCAAACTCGTAGTACCCCTTCGGGTTATCAACGTCGGCCTCCCGAAGGCCATCGGTCAATATGGCCATGCCGCCGGCTTCCAGCATCTGCATCATCAATGAGGTCCCAGAACGTGGCAGGCCGGAGACGATAGTGATGGCCTTGAGACGGTCAGCCCGTGTTGTCCTGGGTTTGAATAGCCCGCCGAGTAATCGCCTCATGCGCTCTCGCCTCAGCCTTTGCTTGGTTCTTTTCTCCCTCAGCCCTTCTTCCCCTTGTCTCCTTTGCTCCTCTGCTCCCCTGCTCCCTGTCTCCTTGTCTCCCCCTCACCTTGTCTCCTTGTCTTCTTGTCCCCCTCTCCTTGTCACAGAAGCCGCACCAGGCCCTTCCCCATCAGGTGGTCCAGGATGATGCGGGCATTCTCCTCCGCCGTGTGGTTCACCGTGTCCAGGCGGATTTCCGGTCGCTGCGGAGGCTCATACGGGTCATCAATCCCCGTGAAGCCGCTGATCTCACCCCGCCGCGCCCTGGCGTACATCCCCTTCGCATCCCGTTGCTCACAAACCTCCAGCGGCGTGTCCACGAACACCTCGACAAAATGATCTGTCCCCACCATGTTCCGTACGTCGTGGCGCGTCGCCCGATAGGGGCTCACCGCCGCGCACACCACCGTGCCGCCGTGGCGCACGATCTCCGCGGCCACAAAGCCAATCCGCCGGATGTTGATGTCCCGATCCTCCTTGCTGAAGCCTAACCCCCTGGACAGATGTGTCCGCACCACATCACCGTCCAGCACTGTCACGTGGCGCCCATGCTCCAGCAGCAACGCGGTCAGTATCTCGGCGGTGGAGGACTTGCCCGAGCAGGGCAGCCCGGTGAACCAGATGCACACCCCCTGCCTGTGCCGCGGCGGATAGACCTCGGCCAGGATCTCGGCCACCTCGGGCCGGGTGAACCACTCCGGCAAGCGGCGCCCGTCGTTGAGGTACTCATCCCGCACCTGGGTGCCAGAGATGTTCGCTGTCCTCACCCCCGCCGCTACTTTTGATGCTTCCTCGTACCGCCCTTCGTCCGGTAAGTACACCAACATCGTAAACGGCACAATCTTGACTCCCAGTTCCTCGCTGCACTTCTCTGCCAGGTCTTGCGCATCGTACGGGCCGTAGAATGGCACACCCCTCGAGTCGTGGCCGGGACCAGCGTGGTCGCGCCCCACGATCAGGTGATTGGCCCCATAGTTGCGGCGGATGAGCATGTGCCAGACCGCCTCGCGCGGCCCCGCCAACCGCATGGCCAGGGGCAGCAGCGCCAGGAGGACGCGATGGGGGTCGTAATACCGCTCCGCCATGGCCTTGTAGGTCCGCACGCGCGTGTAGTGGTCCACGTCGCCGGGCCTGGTCATCCCCGCTACCGGGTGGAGCAGCAGCACCCCGTTCACCTCTTCGATCGCTCGCTTGGTCAGCTCCTCGTGTACCCGGTGCAACGGGTTGCGCGTCTGGAAAGCAATCACGTTCAATTGCGAATTTCGAATTTCGGATAGCGGATTGGGAGCCCCCAGTTTCTCCAGTCTGGCCCGCGTCTGCGCTGGAGTGAGCCGCAGGTCCTGGAAGTCGTAGTGGCGCGGCAGTTGCAGCACCTGCAGGGGGCCGGAGATGTTCAGCGGGCCCCAACGATGCATCTCGGCTACCAGCGGATGGCGCAGGTCCAGGGTGCCGAAGACCTTCTGGGCTACCTCGTCCCGATCCCACTCGTAGACCTCTTCGATGGTCATCACCGCCAGCAGCTCGTTCCTGGCGTTGCGCAACGCGATATCTCGACCAACGCCGATATGAGGGCCAGGGTCTACCGGCAGCGTGACCGGAATGGGGAACAGATAACCACTCGCCAGGCACATCTCGTCCAGCACCCGCTGGTGGTCTTCCTGGCCCATGAAGCGGTCCAGGGGAGAGAAGGCGCCGCTGGCGAGTAGCTCCAGATCGCACACCGAGCGCTCGGACAGCAATGCCGTTGGCAAACGACTGGCGTAAGCCTTCGTCTCGTCCAATGCTTCCGGCGGGACCAGCAGGTCCACCAGCTTGCCGCCGTAGGGAGGAATCAGGACAGAACTCATTGTTGCATCCACCTCGTCAGTGATGTTGTAGGTTCAGACGCCCAATTCCGGAGACTATACCAGGGACAAGAATATGGTCCTGATACTCAAGACGACAATCAGTATCCCGACCAGGGCCATCAGCAGCCGCGTTGGCAGTTTCTTGCACACATAGGCGGCAAGGGGAGCGGCGATGACCCCGCCGATGAGCAATCCAACGATGATCTGCCAGTACATCGAAATCAACTGCGGTATGGTGATGACAAAGGTGATCGCTTCGGCAAAGGTCACGAAGAACTCGGTCGCGTTGACCGACCCCACGGTGAGTCTGGGATTATGCCCCCGCGCAATCACGGTGGTGGTGACAATAGGCCCCCAACCGCCGCCGCCGATGGCATCAAAGAACCCCCCAACCGCTCCCAGGGGGACGAGAAAGCGGGTAACTTCTTTCTCCTGCGCTTTCTGGGTGGCTTTCCAGAGAATGGTTAACCCCATAACGAGCAGGTAAGCGGAAACAAACAGCTTGATGATACTGCCCTCTTTATCGAGGGTGAGAATATAGGCCCCCATAATCCCGCCAAGAACACCCGGAATGACCAGTTTCAGAAACAGTCTCTGGTCAATATTTCCAAATCGGAAGTGGGAAAGCCCGGACACGGCAGTCGTAAATACCTCTGCGCTATGCACGCTGGCGCTGGCGATAGCCGGCGGCACGCCGATGCTGAGCAGAAAAGTGTTTGAACTGACGCCATACGCCATTCCCAGAGCCCCGTCAATCATTTGAGCGACCAATCCAACGATGATGAAAACGATGATGTTCTGCTCCATTGTGCCTTTACTCCTCCGCTCCCCAGCGGGCCACGCCCATCTCGGCGGCGGTGTGCGCCATGTGGATGTTGATCAGGGCGTTGTTTCGCAGGACCTCTTGCACTTTCAGGTCGAGGACGGGGATCATCCTCGCCGCCACCCCCGCACTCATTGTTGCGCATGCGCCGCTTGAACGCCTTCCGGAAACTGGTGTCCCAAGCCAGCTTTTTCATGGCTCAGCCAAGAGGTCGCGCTTTAGATCCTCGACCGAGCCATAGCGAGCCCGCCCTTCCCGAACAGCCTGTAATGTAGCAGTGGCGTTGCGGGCAATTTCAGCCCGCCGCCGCTCTACCAGACGGCGTTGTGGGTGAGGATGTAAGTCTGCCTCCCAGCCGTCAAATCTCCCATATGATGACATCTCTTTTGCGTCCCCAGCCATAGGCAAGCCTCTGTAAATGGACAAGGATTTCTATCTTTTCTTCAAACGGAAGTTTAGCTCGCTCTCTTCGAGCCCTTTCCTCTCCCTGGAACAAATCCTCTCGCCTTAAAACCCTGTCACCAATGACGATCTTTTGTTCATCTTCCATAACGTTTATCCTCAAAATCTCTAAATTTCTCGCATAAGCCATATTGACTCAAAATCCTTTGCAGCCTTTCGCTATCTATTTCGCACTGCTCCAAAAGCATTTGTATCTTCCTCCAGTCCTTATCTCTGCCTGCCCTTAAAAATAACGCTATCAAATATTCCGGGGTGAGCACCTTTGTCTTTACCCCTTCGTACTCTATCTCTTCCGCCTCCGCTACTGCCTCCTTCTCAAGGGGGTCGGCAGGGAAGATGTCCACCGGGATGCCCTCCATCATGATCCAGTGCCCCTTCCACACATGTCCCCTTTCTTTAAGGTATTCGTATATGGGGGACAACACAATGAAGCCACGTTCATCCGCCTCCTCTTCAAGGATAATGAAAACATCCAGGTCCTGGGTGAAAAAGGGTTCGGTCCACCTCAGGGCTGCTATGGCTCCCCCGATGGCGTAATCTTTTATCAGCCCCTTCTCTTTTAATTCATTCATGACTCTGATTGCGTTTTTCACCTGCCGAACCTCAACTTTATTTAGTGGCCCTGGATGTCCGCCACTTTGACCCGAAGCCTATGTGGGATCATGCGCTGTTTCTCATCCCTTCCCCACGACCTCCAGGCAGGCTCCGCTATCTCCTTTGCTAGCTTATCCCCTATCAACCAGCAAGCAGGTAGGCTCCGCCCATCCAGCGCTTCCGGCGAAGCCCCGGCTACGGGTGAAGTTCCCTATAGGATTTGGCAACACCTCGATCAATCCACCCCACGCCCAGGCCGCTTCCTGCTCACCTTCTCCAAACGATCCAGCTCAATCTCACAGGCCGTTAGACGTCCCAAAATGTCCACCAAAATTCTCGCTCTGTCCGACGAAGAGAGCTGCTTATCGAAGATCGCCTCCAGGTCTCTCAGAGGCCCGGATTTGATCAATACCCGGTCACCTGACTGGAAGGCATACTCCATAGGATAGCCAGACGCCTCCATCCGCTTCAGATGGTGACGTATTGTATCTATCACGTCGTCGCGAACGACGGCAGGCTGGCCACCAAAGCTCACGATCCTCCTCAGACCAGGAGTCAAGGCTACTGAGGAGTGGCCGACGGTGCCAGGATCCATGCGAACGAAGAGGTAACAGGGAAAGAAAACCCGGCTCTTCTCTGTCCGCCGCCTCCCCTTATAGATCGGGACCGTTGGCAGATACGTTTCGATGCCTCTGGCCTGGAGGACGGCGCTGACGTGCTGCTCCTTATGAGGCTTGGTGTATAGGGCATACCAACATGACATGGGATCTGCCGCCTTTCCGTGATCGGGAGACCAATATTCAGAGGTACAATCTGTGCAGAGGGGCTGGGGGGCGGAGGTGCTGAGGAGCCCTGCTCCCTTGCTCCCCTGCTCCCCTGCTCCCCTGCTCCCTGGCTCCCCTGCTCCCTTGCTCCCCCGCTCCCTGGCTCCCCCGCTCAGTTTTTCGACGGGACCGGCACTTCGCGCACCAGGTTCTGAACGTCCCGTTTCTTGAAGACCCACTTGCCGCCTATCTTATAGCCCTGCAACTCTCCCTCGTTGATAAATCGGTAAAGGGTCACGCGGCTGATCCGCAGGTACTCCGTCACCTCCCCAAAGTCCAGCAGGATCTCGTCCTCTCCGATCTTTTCCATCGTGCTCACCATCACTCAAATTCGAAATTTACCTCGCCCTCAGGGCGGTACGCCTTCCGCTCCAGGAAATCCCTCAGGTTCCGTTTGTAGAAGACCCACTTCTTGCCCACTTTGTGGCCCTTCAGCTCCCCTCTCTTGATCAAGCGGTAGATAGTCGAGCGGCTCACGTGGAGGTATTCCATGGCCTCCTCGACGTCGAACAGGATCTCATTCTCTTTGAACCGTTCCACGAGGTCTCTTCCTCCTCCGCCCAGTCATCCCAACACCTCCCCGTCAGGGCGTTTCACGCCCAAAAGCTCCTCTACCCAGGTTCCCTCACTTCATAATATTATATCACATTGTACATTATGCTGTCAATTGGCAAAACTCTGAATTCGATATCAGTAAAAGGCTAATACCGTATTAGCAAAACGCTCATTAACTGGCAGGAAAAAACGCCGCGTAGACCTCCGAGGTCTGGCCCTCCCCCAAAGGGAATCATACTACACCGGCAACATTTTACGTGACTGAATGCCCGTGCTTGACAAAATGTTTCCTCTGGATTATCATTTATTTCGACAATCCTTCGACAAAACTCAGGACAGGACCCGGCAAAATGATCAAAACTATTGCCATCGCTGGCAAGGGCGGAACTGGCAAGACGACTGTCGCTGCCCTGCTGATCAAATACCTGGTGGAAAATCGCCTGGGGACGGTGTTGGCCATTGACGCCGATCCCAGCACTAACCTGAATCTGGCCCTGGGAGTGCCGGTTTACGAGACCGTGGGCGACATCCGCGAGGAGGCGCTGCAGGAGGTACAGAGCGGCAGCTCGCTGGGAGGCATGAGCAAGCCCGACTACCTCGACCTCAGGATCCAGCAATCGCTGGTAGAAGAGCGTGGCTTCGACCTTCTGGCCATGGGCCGCCCCGAAGGCCCCGGCTGCTATTGCGCCGCCAACAACATGCTGCGCCTCTCGATTGATCGCCTCTCCAAATCCTACGATTACGTGGTCATTGACAATGAGGCCGGTCTGGAGCACCTCAGTCGCCGCACCACCAGAGATGTGGACCTCTTGCTCACCGTCTCCGATCCCACCATGCGAGGCATCATCGCCGCCGGCAGGACCGCAAAGCTCATCGAAGAACTGGATACCAGGGTGGGAGATATTTGGCTCATCGTAAACCGAGTGCCAGGTGATGGATCGGGTGAGCTGAAGCTGGCGCCAGAATTGGAGCAGGCCATCGCCGAAAACGGGCTCCAGTTGGCCGGCCTGATCCCAGAGGATCCCACGGTGGGCGAATACGATGCCAAGGGCCTGCCCCTGATCGAGCTACCCCCTGAGGCGCCGGTTCGACGAGCCGTGGAGGAGATCATCAAGTCGCTGGATGGGTTCTTGTAATGGAGGTGTTGCGATGAAGGAAGCGATGTTATACGAAAAGCTAGAAGACAGCCGTGTGCGGTGTAACCTGTGCGCCCATCGCTGTCTGATCAAAGAGGGGAAACGGGGAATCTGCCTGGTGCGGGAGAACCACGAGGGCACCCTCTACACCCTGGTCTACGGGCGGACGATCTCGCAGGCCGTGGATCCCGTGGAGAAAAAGCCCCTCTTTAACTTCTACCCCGGCAGCACTGCTTTTTCCATAGCCACTGTAGGGTGCAACTTTCGCTGTGATTTCTGCCAGAACTGGGAGATCTCCCAGGCGGTGCGAGACGAGCACCTGATCCTGGGACGGGAGGCCACCCCAGAGCAACTGGTGGCCACTGCCAAGCGCTACGGCTGCCGCAGCATTGCCTACACTTACACCGAGCCCACTATCTTCACCGAGTACGCCTACGATACGGCCAGGCTGGCCCACCAGGCGGGGATAGCCAACATCTACGTCACCAACGGATACATGACCGAGGAGATGCTGATGGCTTTCGATCCCTACTTGGACGCGGCCAACGTGGACCTCAAGGCCTGGAGCGATGAGTTCTATCGCAAGTTCTGCGGCGCCCGGCTGCAGCCTGTCCTGGATAGCCTGAAGAAGATGAAAGAGCTGGGCGTCTGGGTGGAGGTGACGACGTTGGTCATCCCCACGCTGAACGACTCCGACGAGGAACTGCAGCACATCGCCGAGTTCATCGCCCAGGAGCTGGGCGTGGAGACGCCCTGGCACATTAGCCGCTTCCATCCCCACTACAAGCTCGCCGATAAGCCCCGCACCCCAATCGCCACCCTCACCCGAGCGCGAGAGATCGGGCTGGCGGCAGGCTTGCGCTACGTCTACCAGGGCAACGTGCCCGGCAGCGAGGGCGAGAGCACCTTCTGCTATAACTGTGGGAAGCTGCTCATCAGCCGCTACGGCTATCGCCTCATGGAGCATCACATCGAGGACTCAAAGTGCGCCTACTGCAGGGCTGAGATAGACGGCGTGGGCCTGTGAGTCGGTTCGGGTGAAAATAACCCCATCCCAGAGGTCTTTTCGCGTTTCGTCCCTTTATGGGGAATAAAGCTGACGCAGATGGGCAATGCCCCGCTGGGCCGCTGTATCGGCGTCGGGGAGAGGCATGAACTCGCCGGAGACGTAGCCCCGGTAGCCGGTGGCGAAGAGGATGTCGAGGATGGCCTTGAAGTCCAGATGCCCGGCGCCGGGATACCAGCGGTTGGAGTCGGCCACGTGAAAGTGGAAGATGCGGTCGCCCGCCGCGCGGATGCTGTCCTCAATCACCGCCTCCTCGATGTTCATGTGGAATGTGTCGAGCAGCAGGCCGAAGTTGTCGGCGCCCACTTCTTCAACGAGCGCCAACCCCTGCTCGACGTTGTTGACGAGGGTGGTCTCGTAGCGGTTGATGGGCTCCAGCACCAGGCGCACGCCGTGGGGGGCAGCGACTGCCGAACAGCGCTGCAACGCCTCGACGAGCCAGGTGTAGGCCTGGTCGTGGCCCACGCCGGGCTTCACGATCCCGCGCAACAGGCCGATGATGATCACCGCACCGGTGCGGGCGGCGAAGGGGACGTGGTCGCACACCCGCTGCATGGCCGCCGCCCGCACTTCCGGGTCGGGGTCGGTGAACGACAGCCCCTCTTCACCCCAGGCCTGGCCAGTTCCGATAGCTGGCACCTCCAGGCCGTGCGCCGACACGATCCGCAGCAGCTCGTCGGCATCCACCAGTTTGGGATCGCGGACGGCCAGCTCGACGCCGTCATAGCCCCAGGCCGCGATCCTGGCCACGTTGGCCTCGAAGTCGCCCTTGAGGGCCACCGCCTGGAACTGGGCGGGGTGAGTGGAGAGGACGATGCTCAGTTTCATAGAATCTACTCCAGGGTCATGAGTGATGAGTGACCAGGGATCAGGGACTAGGGATCAGGGACTAGGGATCAGGGACTAGGGACCAGGGACAAGTACTACCTCGTTCACTTGTCCCTTGTCCCTTGTCCCTTGTCCCTTGTCCCTTGCCCCTTGTCCCTTGCCCCTTGTCCCTTGCCCCTTGTCCCTTGTCCCTACAACTCCGTACCCTGTCCAATTCGCGGCAGCCCATACACCGGCTTCCAGCCCTCGCTCAGCGGCTCGCGCAGGTAGGGCGCCATCTCGGCCTCGGTGCGCAGGGTCACTTCTTCCACCGGCGGCACGGTGCCGGGCGGGAAGGCCTCCAGGATCTGGTCGTTGAGCAGGGTCAGGTAGCGCAGGATGGCTGCCACCGGCCGCTTGGCCTTTTCCGCCGAGCCCTGAGTGGCCTTGCCGACCACACCCTCCGGCGTAGCGGCGATCTCGATGGCGAAGTGGCCCTCCCCCTCGGACCATCTGCTGGGCCGGCCAAAGGGGTCCACCGACTTGTCGAAGTGGCCTTCAGGCAGATAGCTCTTCCCCTCGGTGTCCACCGCGTATCGCATGTCCACCATTTCAGGATGGAGCAGCAGGCCCAGCGAGGTCTCCGACTCGTCGGCGTGGACGAAGTTGGTATCCCACCTGCCGCCCTTTTCCTTGGTGCGGAAGAACTCGCGCACCGCGCGGTGCCAGTCAATCACGCGGAAGATGCCCGGCAGTTGGTAGCGCTTCTGGAACTGCTGCACCGCCGACTCCAGCACCCACAACTGACCGTGATTGTTGATGATGATCTGCTTGCGGAAGCCGTCGTTCCATAGCCCCAGCATCATGTCCATCATCAACTCGCGTACCACGTTCTCGCGGACGACCACCGTGCCCGGCATGCCCAGGTGATGGTAGGGGTGGGCGCCGTACATGAGCGGCGGCAGGGCCAGGTTGACGGGCGCGCCTCGCCCGGCGGTGTAGCGCCGCACGCCCTCGCAGATCTGGCTGACGTACAGCGTATCCGACGCGCTGGGCAAGTGGGCGCCGTGCAGCTCGGTGCACCCCACAGGGATGAGAACGACGTCGTTCTTACGTCGGTTTTCCTCGACCTGCCAGCGCACGGTCGTTTGAATATAGGAGCCAGGCTTCCCCCACTCGACCGGCGAGGGGACGCCGTACTCGGCCAGGATGGCGTCAATCTCGGCGTCGCTGGCATCCCAGACTTCTTTCTTGAGACGGCCAACGGTATTGTCCTCGAAGAAGAGGTCTGGCTGATCGGTAGGCAACAATCCCTCTGGCAATTCTTTCTCAGACATTGAACATCTCCTTTGCTCTTCAGGTATCTTTGGTATAGTGCCCCAGAAAGGCGATGTCGAATTCGCACATTCTAATTTCTAATTTCTAATTCCTCTTTTAGCCTGACCGGACGGTTCTCCTCATACGACTTCCTGGCCGCATAGCCCATCACCACCGGAATGCGGCCATCCATGCCCGTCACCGGAGGCGTCTTGTCCTGCTGGATGCACTCGATGAACGCCTTCATCTCCGCGATGTAGGAGTCGGTGTAACGCTCCACGAAGAAGAACAGCGGCAGCGAGGAGTGAACACCCCCAGCGTTGCTGTAGACTGCCGTATCGGGGGTGTTGTTGGAAACGGCCACCATGCCCTCGGAACCAAACACCTCCACGCGCTGATCGTAGCCGTACACCGCCTTTCGGCTGTTGTCAATGGCGCCGATGGCGCCGTTCTCAAAGCGGAGGGTGATCACCGCCGTGTCAATGTCACCCGCCTTGCCGATTTCAGGGTCTACCATCACCCCACCGGCGGCGTAGATCTCGCTAACCTCGCTGCCGATGAGGTAACGAGCCATGTCGAAGTCGTGGATGGTCATGTCCAGGAAGATGCCGCCGGAGACTTTGATGTACTCGATGGGCGGCGGCCCCGGATCGCGGCTGGTGATGCGCAGGATGTGGGGCGTGCCAATCTTGCCCGCCGCCACCATCTCATGAACGCGCTTAAAGTTGGGATCGAAGCGGCGGTTGAACCCCACCTGCAGCTTCACCCCCGCTTTGTCCACCGCTTCGAGGGCCCGGTCAATCCTGGCCAGATCGAAGTCAATCGGTTTCTCGCAGAAGATGTGCTTGCCGGCCGCGGCCGCCTGTTCGATCATCTGGGCGTGGGTATCGGTGCTGGAGCAGATAACGACGGCCTCAATGTCCGGATTCTCCATGATCTCCCGATGATCCTGAACGGCTGAGGGAATCTGGAGATCGGCCGCGCACCTTTCAGCAGCTTCGATGCGAATATCTGCGATGGTGATGATGTTGGCATCGGGGATACGGTAAGCCAGATGTTCCGCGTGCAACTTTCCTATCCTGCCCGCACCGATAACGCCTACGTTGACTTTGGTGGACATTTTCGCTACCTTCCTTTCCACTTGAAAGCTATAGTTTGGGCCAGTCGTAGAGGAGTAACGCCTTCGGATAAGCCTCGAACTTCCAGATCGGATCGCCCTTCAAGCTATCCGGCACCTGCGCCAGCCACTCCTCATACCTCATCTCCCCCTCCCATTGCTCTAATTTCTAATCTCTAATTTCTAATTCTTACGGCTTCACCATAATCTTCCCATCCTCCCGCGTCACCGACCTGGCGATGGCATCCACCACCTCGTCCAGACCGTAGCGAGCGGTGATGACCTGGGTCATGTCCATAAGCCCGGAGGCCATCAGGCGGATGACGCCGGGGAAGATACCGTGGCCGGAGTGACCTTGCGAGCCGAACACCTGGCCGCGCCGCACCTGCAGGGTCTCCAGGTACATGGGCACCCGCGTGGCCGCCCGACCCACCTGGGCGATCTTGCCGTTGATGGCCAGCGACTTCTCCATCTCAGGCACGGTCACTTGCGGGGCCCCGGCGGCCTCCACGTGGAGGTCGGCCCCCTGGCCCTCGGTGAGGTCCATCACCACCTGGTGGGGAGTCACCTGGCGAGGATCGAAGACATGGTCGGCACCCACTTTCCTGGCCAGCTCCCGCCGGCTGGCAGAGAGCTCGAAGCCGATGACCTTGGCCGCGCCCGAGGCTTTGCACTCGGCCACCACCGCCAGGCCGATGGGGCCCAGGCCGTAGACGGCCACGTAGGCCCCTGGCTGGAAGCCACCGGCCCGCACGAAGACGGTGTTGTAGGCCACGCTGGAGGGCTCCACCAGGGCCCCGGCCTCATAGACCTTGTCTTCGTCGCCGTAGCGCTCCATCAGGGCGTTGAGCTTCCAGCAGTACTTGGCCCCGATGGCGATGTATTCGGCAAAGGCGCCGGGGATGGTGAAGCCGATCTCCTCCAGGTTGGCACAGTGGTTGGGGAAGCCGTTGCGACAGGGCACACAATAGCCGCACCAGATCATCTCCTCAGCGGTGACCATGTCGCCGACCTCCAGGTCCTGGACCTCGCTGCCCACCTCGACCACCTGGCCTGAGAACTCGTGGCCCAGGATGGTGGGGAAACTGGTCAGGCCAGGGTAGAGGATATAGTCCTGGTCGTCGGTCTCGTAGAAGTGCATGTCCGAGCCGCACACCCCGCAGGCCCTGACCTGAATGAGCACCTGGTCAGGCCTGATAGCGGGCTGCTCCACTTCCTTGACCTTGAGCTCCGGGTAGCGCCAGACAGCGTTGCCCGTGATGGCCTTACCCGTCGTCTTCTCGAACTCCGAGAGTTGGTACCCCTCGCGGGGTTCCCATTTGGCACTTAGAACTAACGCTTTCATCAGTTAACCTCCTTTTTTGTAGGTTCGTAGATTCGTGGACTCGTAGATTCGTGGACTCGTGGATTTGATCCCGAATGTACGAATCCCGAACTTGCGAGCCTCTTTTCCACCTGCTCCAGAGTAGGTATACCCTCCGTTCCCGGCTTCTCCACGACGAAGGAAGCCACACAGTTGGCGAAATGCGCCGCGGCGTAGGGGTCGCCACTTCTTTCCAGTTCGATCAAGTAAGCGGCGGCAAAGACGTCGCCCGCCCCGGTTGGATCTACCTCTACGGTCTCGAAGGCAGGGAAATGGCGGACCTCGCCCCGGTGGTAGACCGTCGCCCCCCTTGCCCCCTTGGTGACCACCAGGATATCTGCCATGCGGGCGTAGGTCTGGATGACTTGCTCATCCCTCTCCACATCGTTCTCACTGAAGACCACCATCCTGGCATAGTCCAGAACCTCGGCCGCATTCTCCCAGGGCTTAGGGAAGACCCGCCCGTCCCCATCCCAATGGCGCATCCAGCCCTGCGGGGTCACCCCAATCAACGAATGAGGAAAGGCCCTGGCAATGCTACCATCCATCTCGTTTGTCAGAGGGCCCAGGAGGACGATCTTAGCTTCTCGCCAGGCAGGGGGTACGTCCTCCGCCTTGACCGGATTGGCTACAGCGCGGAGATACTGGGTACGCGTCCCATTCGTGGAGTAGAGATTTTGGAAAGTGCTGGTCACCGGTGAGGGCAGACGAAGCACTTCGATGCCTTGATACACAGGGCTGAGGTTCAAATCAGGAGAAGCGCTGGTAAGCACAGCGGTGCGCTGCCCCAGGTTGCGGGCGGTCAGGGAGGCGAAAGTCACCGTCCCCCCAACCGTGTAACCATCCTCCTGCAGATCCTTGGTCACGTGGCCGAT
>VGOG01000078.1 GCA_016875995.1 Chloroflexota bacterium | reverse complement strand
GTGCTGGAGGGACGGTGTGAAGAGCTGGCTACTAACCCCCAGGTGAAAGCGGCCTACCTGGGAGGATGACCCAATCTCCAACCTCTAACCTCCAACATCCAACTTCCAACATCCAATTCAAGGAGAAGCAAAGTGTACGGTAAACCAAACTGGGTCGAGATAGACCTGGACGCCATCGCCCATAACTGCCGGGAAGTCAAAAAGTGGATCGGGGAGAAGACAGAGTTGGCGGCGGTGATCAAAGGCAACGCCTACGGTCACGGCATCGCCATGGTCGCCCAAACCGTCCTGGAGAACGGAGCCACCCGCTTCGCGGCGGCGCGGGTTGACGAGGGCATCGTGGTCCGCAAAGCAGACATCGAGGCCCCGATTCTCGTGCTGGGTTACGTGCCCGCCGAGGAGATGGAGACGGTCGTCAAGTGGCGCATCACGCCCCCCATCATGCACTGGCACACAGCCAAGGCGGTATCGGAGATCTCTTCCTCGCAGGGAGTAGTTACCCCGGTCCACATCAAGGTGGACACGGGGATGGGCCGCTTCGGCCTCCTGCCTGATGAGGTGGTAGATTTTGTAAAGCGGTTGATCGAACTGCCTGGCATACGCCTGGAGGGCTTATACACCCAGTTCGCCGTAGCCGACGAAGCGGACAAGACCTATACGTACCAGCAGTGGGAAATCTACCAGAAGGTTTTAAAGGACCTTGAGGAGGCGGGCGTTCACATCCCCATCCGCCACGTTTGTAACAGCGCGGCCACGCTGAACTTCCCGGAGATGCATCTGGAGATGGTGCGCTGTGGCACGGCCATCTACGGCCATTATCCCTCGCCGCTGACCAACCATTCCGTCCCCTTGCGTCCGGCCATGACGCTGAAGAGCCGTGTGGGGCGGATTCGTACCCTGCCACCCGGCTCCAGCATCAGCTACGGGCGCACGTACACCACCACCCGACCGACCACTGTCGCTCTCGTGCCCATCGGCTTTGGAGACGGCCTCAGCCGGCAGTTGTCGAACAAAGGATCGGTTCTGATCAGGGGGAGGCGAGCGCCTATCGTGGGCCGGGTGTGCATGGATCAGTGCATCGTGGACGTCAGCGGTATCCCAGACGTTCGGCAGGACGATGAGGTGGTCCTCTTTGGACGACAAGGTGAAGCAGAGATCACCGCAGAGGAGATAGCCTGGCTCATGGACAGCATCAACTACGTGGTACTGGCGGCTATCTCCGCCCGGGTGCCGCGGGTGTATCTCAAGGGGAGAAAGGTAATCGAGGTGCAGACGCTATCGGGTGAGTAGGTGCCAGGCACTTGCGAATAGCCGGCTGATTGAGCGAGCTTTACTACAACGCTATATTATGATAAAATAATAACTGATCAGCGTGGATGTCCACTCGTGTAGTCAAGGCTATTCTGGAGAGCTCGCACTTGTCCTCCCTATCGCCTGTGCGTAGCTCGTCCGCCAATCCAGGTTGAAGGAGACAGGAAGGGGGGTGAGAAATCGAATAATGTATCCGTATCCATCCATTTCGATATAGATCCAAAGATTAAGAAGGAGGAGAACCATGAATCGCAAACGATTTGTAGTGCTCGGGAGCCTGCTTGTTTTGGCCTCTCTGCTGGTCGCCTGCGCGCCGCAAGTGGAAGAGAAAATAGTCGAGGTCACTCGAGTCGTGGAAAAACCGGTCGAGGTGACCCGGGTGGTCGAGGTCCCAGCCCTGCCCGTTGCCGCAAAGTTAGAGACGGTCAGATCACGCGGCTATCTCATCTGCGGCTGCAACAACACGTTGCCCGGCTTCGGCTACCTTGAACCGGATGGCTCGTTCTCCGGGTTCGACGTGGAGTTCTGCCGCGCCATTGCCGCCGCCATCTTCAACGATCCCACCAAGGTCGAGTTCCGTCCCTTGACCGCCAAGGAGCGCTTCACCGCCCTGCAGACCGGTGAGGTGGACGTGCTGATCCGCAACACCACCTGGACCCTCAGCCGTGACACCTCCGTGGGATTGGATTTCGCCCCCACGACCTTCTACGACGGCCAGGGGATCATGGTCAGGCTCGCGGACAACATCACCAGGCTCGAAGACCTGAAGGGCGGGACCGTCTGCGTGACGGCGGGCACCACGACGGAGATGAACCTGGCCGATCAGATGCGCAAGCGAGGCATCGAATACAACCACGTGGTCTTCGAGACCTACGATGAGGTGGTGGCCGCCTACGAGGACGGGCGTTGCGACGCCATGACCATGGACCGCTCCGGCCTGGCATCCCGCAGAACCACTCTTGCCGACCCGGAGGCGCACGTCATCCTCCCAGAGGTGCTGTCCAAGGAGCCTCTCGGACCGGCGACCATGCACGGTGACAACCAGTGGAACGACGTCGTCTCCTGGGTGGTCTATGGGATGATCAACGCTGAGGAGTTTGGGATCACCTCGGCCAATGTGGATGACTTCCTGGGCAGCGATGATCCGGAGATCCGCCGTCTGATGGGAGACGAGGGCGACCTGGGTGTTGGCCTGGGCCTGGACAACAGGTTCGTCTACTACGTCATCAAGAACGTGGGCAACTACGGCGCGGTCTACGATCGCAACCTGGGGCCGGGCACGGTCTTCAATCTGGATCGAGGGCTCAACGACCTGTGGACGAAGGGTGGGCTGCTCTACGCCATACCGTTCCGCTAGACATCTGGGCGCAGGGTGAAGTGATGTAGCCCGGCCTGGCTCGACGTGAGGGCTTCGGCTGAGCTCATCGGAGCCTCAGTCGAAGTCCTCACTGTCGAAGCCTCAATCTTGTTCCCTGCTGGTGGGGTAGCTGGAGCGGCGGCGGATTGCCTTCGGAGGGAACGTGTCAACGTGGCCACGTTGAAAGTGGAGCCCGGTCCACCGGCCATGCTAAGGGTAGCGTTACAGCGTTTTTCCGAGGCAGACCTTGACCAAAGCATCCTCCGTCAAATCGGCGTACAGGAATTGCGGGAGGCGGTTGCGAATGGCGAGATTATCGAAGACTATCCAGAGGATGAGTATGGTCCAAGTTGTTTAGTGCTGGGTTTCACGCGGATGGGTAGACCGTTGCATGTTCAGTGCAGTTATCCTTCTCGTCCACTGGTAAAAATCATCACCCTGTACGAACCAGACTCAGCCGAATGGATTGATTTCAGGGTAAGGAGAACGTGTCATGAACACGTACCAATGGAAAGAACGATTGGTAGAGCGAAAAGTTACATAATTGAAGGATGCCCTGGCGAGTATGAAGAGCGGCGGATTGTTCACACCGTACGATATCGCGGCCAGGTAATCGTCATTGATCATGTGCCAGCAGAGGTTTGCTCGGTATGTGGCGATGTGCTTCTGAAGCCAGAGACCGTGCGTCAGATTGAAGCATTACTGCGAACAAGAACACAGCCGGTGAGAGTGGTTCCCCTATACGAATATGCTTAGGGGACACTTCGGCAAACACCCGCACCACGACAATGGCGGGCGGTGCGCGATTGGAAGGCACTTTCGATTCGTCCGCCGTTGCGTGGTGCTGAGGCGTTAGACGCTGTGTGCAAATGCTTGAACGTTCCCAAGCCTAAGAATGGTGGATAGATATGGCCCACAAGTCGCCTGTTTCGACCATGTCCCATCGCGCGGTACCCTTCTGGCGCGACGTGCGCGTTATCAGGATCCTGAGCCAGATCGCCTTCGCTATCCTGGTCGCGGTGGTGGCGGGACTCCTCTACTCGAATATGAAGCGCGGCCTGGAAACCCGAGGCCTGGGTGGAAGTTTTGACTTCCTCAGGCTGGAAGCCGGCTTCCAAATCGGAGAGGGAATAACTTACGACCCCTCCGATTCCTACGCCCGCGCTTTTCTGGTGGGAGTGGTCAACACCCTGCGCGTCACCATCGTGGGGATTGCGCTGGCGACCATCCTGGGGGTAGTGATGGGCGTCGCCCGCTTGTCCACCAACTGGCTGGTGAATAAGATCGCCACCGTCTACGTCGAACTGACCCGCAATACACCGCTGCTGGTACAGCTCTTCGTGTGGTATTTTGCCATCATCCTCAAGCTCCCCAGGGTCAGAGAGAGTATCGCTCTGCCTGGTTCGATCTTCATCAGCAATCGCGGCGCCGCGCTCCCCTGGCCGGTTCCTACGGCTTCCTTCCGCCCCTGGCTGTATGGCCTTATCGGGGCCATGACAGTGGCCGTGGCTTTGTGGATTGTGCGCACTCGCGGTGAGCGGCGCACGGGACGGCCAGCGTTCAATATGCTGTGGATAGGTGCGGCCTTCGTTGCCCTGGCGATTCTCGACTGGTTCGTGGTGCCAGGGGCTCCACTCGGGTTAGACAAACCCTCTCTACAAGGCTGGAACTACCAGGGTGGTCTCACTCTCACCCCCGAATTCGTGGCCATGCTGCTGGGGCTGGTGATGTACACTGGCGCCTTCATCGCCGAGGTGGTTCGGGCAGGCATCCAGGCCGTGCCCCGTGGCCAGATCGAGGCCGCGCGGGCCGTGGGACTGAACGAGACGCAGACCCTGCGGTTGGTCATCTTTCCACAAGCGTTGCGCGTCATCGTCCCGCCCCTCACCAGCCAATATCTGAACCTGGCCAAGAACTCCAGTCTGGCCATCGCTATCGGCTTCCCCGACCTGTTCAACGTTGCAGGCACGATTTTCAATCAGACTGGCCGGGCAGTTCAAGTGATCGTAATGATCATGGTCAGTTACCTGATCATGAGTCTATTCACCTCGCTGCTCATGAATCTGTATAACCGACGCGTGCAACTCGTTGAGAGGTGACAATGGCAACGATTTCTGAAACAGTGCGGCCCCCGCGCACCTCAGTTGGCGTGCTGGGTTGGCTCAAAGAGAACCTGTTCAGTACCTGGTACAACGCCCTGCTGACTTTCGGATCGCTGGGCCTCATCTATGTAGTCCTGCGCGGAATCATCACCTGGGCACTGACCGGGGCGAGATGGGACGTGGTGACGACCAACCTGACGCTGTTTTTGATCGGACCGTTCCCGCGCGACCAGGTGTGGCGGGTGTGGGCCTGCGTGATCGTGGTGATCCTGCTTGGCGGGCTCAGCCTGGTGGCGTGGGGCCCGCTGGGGCGCCGCTTCAAGACGGCCAGGCGGTGGGTGGTGATCGGCTGGCTGCTCTCCTTTCCACTGACCATCGTGCTCTTGCACGGCTTCGGTGGCAACTCCGTATTGCCTGCGGTGGGCACGAGCTATTGGGGTGGGCTGCTATTGACCTTCCTGCTGGCCATCGTCGGCATCGTGGCCTCCTTTCCGCTGGGGGTGCTGCTGGCCCTGGGCCGGCGCAGCGGTCTGCCGGTGGTGCGCTGGTTCTGCACCCTGTACATCGAGCTGATCCGCGGCGTGCCGCTGGTCACTGTCTTGTTCATGGCTGCCATCATGCTGCCCCTCTTCCTGCCCGAAGGGGTGAGGGTGGACAAGGTTCTGCGGGCTATGGTGGGGTTCACCCTGTTCACCGCGGCCTACATTGCGGAGAACGTGCGCGGGGGGTTGGCCGCCGTGCCGCTGGGACAATACGAGGCGGCCAGGGCGGTGGGCCTGTCGGGCGTGCAGGTGATGGCGCTCATCGTGCTGCCACAGGCGTTGCGGGCGGTGATCCCGCCCATTGTGGGACAGTTCATCTCCTTGTTCAAGGATACCTCCCTGGTGGTTATCATTGGCCTCCTGGACCTGCTGAACATCGCCAAGAGTGTGGTGGCCCAGCCCCAGTTCATGGGTCTGAAACGAGAGGTGTACCTCTTCGTGGCCGTGATCTATTTTATCTTCAGTTATGCCATGTCCTACGCCAGCCGGCGGCTGGAGGTGGCACTGGGTGTGGGGGAGCGATAGGAGAAGGGACAAGGGACAAGGGACTAGGGAATGATGCAGAACGAGAAACTAAACACAGCGGAAGACATCATCATTTGCCGAGACGTGCACAAGTGGTTCGGCGACTACCACGTGCTCCGAGGTGTGAACTTGACCATCAAGAGAGGTGAGGTGGTGGTCATCTGTGGGCCCTCGGGTTCGGGGAAGTCCACCTTTATCCGCACCATCAACCGCCTGGAAGAGCACCAGCGAGGCGACATCATCGTGGACGGGATCGAGCTGACCAACGACATCCGTAACGTCCACGCTGTCCGCAGCGAAATCGGCATGGTATTCCAGTCCTTCAACCTCTTCCCGCACCTGAAGGTCATTGACAACGTCACCCTGGCCCCCATCTGGGTGCGGAAGTGGCCCAAAGATAAGGCCGAAAAGGTGGCCATGCAGCTTTTGGAACGAGTAGGCATCCCCGAACAGGCTTATAAATACCCCGGCCAGTTGTCCGGCGGACAGCAGCAGCGGGTGGCCATCGCGCGGGCCTTAGCCATGCAGCCCAAGATCATGCTCTTCGACGAGCCGACCTCCGCGCTCGATCCGGAGATGATCAAAGAGGTTCTGGACGTGATGCGCGAGTTGGCCCACTCCGGGATGACGATGATCGTCATAACCCACGAGATGGGCTTCGCTAAAGAGGTGGCCCATCGCATCTTTTTCTTCGACGAGGGCAACATTGTGGAGGGAAATACGCCGGCGGAGTTTTTTAGAAATCCTCGAGAGGAACGCACCAAGCTGTTCTTGAGCCAGATTCTGACCCATTAAGCTGGAAGTTGGAAGTTAGAAGTTGGAAGTTGGATCGTTCCAACTTCCAACCTCTAACCTCCAATCTCCAATTTCTACTTCTCCAATATCTTGCCCAGTTCGTAGAGCCCCAGATCCAGGTCTTTCCGTCGGGTCAACACATCCTCCAAAGGCGTGAGGACGATCTGGTTACCGACCAGGCCCACCAGGTGGCCGTGGTTGCCCTGTTGGAGTTCTCTGACCGCGGCCGCACCGAGGCGAGTAGCCAGGATTCGGTCGAAGGCCGAGGGCGCCCCGCCCCGCTGGATGTGTCCCAGCACAGTGACCCGCACCTCGAAGCCCAGCTCTTCTTGTCGCTCTTGGAGATAAGCAGCCACTGCCTGGGTGCCCGGCTTATACCCCTCGGCCACCACGACGATGCAATGGGCCTTCCCGCGTACGTAGGCGTCCAGCAGGCCCTGGGCTACCTCCTCGAGAGGGGTCTCGACCTCAGGAATCAGCACCATCTCTGCCCCGCCAGCCATCCCGCCCATCAAGGCCAGGTATCCGGAGTCGCGGCCCATGGTCTCGATCAGGAAGGCCCGTTGGTGGGAAGAGGCGGTGTCCTTGATTTTGTCAATGGCATCCAGGATGGTGTTGAGAGCGGTGTCCACGCCGATGGCGATGTCAGTGCCCACTACGTCGTTATCAATGGTAGCGGGCACGCCTACTACCGGAAAGCCCAGGCGGTGAAGGGCACAGGCTCCGCTCAAAGAGCCGTTGCCGCCGATGACCACCAGGCCCTCGATGCCATGACGATTCAGGTTGCGCAGGGCCTCCCGCTGGCCCTGGGGCGTCTTGAACTCAGACGCGCGGGCGGTGCCCAAGAAGGTGCCTCCCCTGCCGATGACGCCCCCTACCGAACGAGCATCGAGGGGGATCATCTCACCACCAATCAGCCCGGCATAGCCCCGTTCGATGCCCATCACCTCCAGGCCGTATCCCAAAGCCATCCTGGTCGCAGCGCGGATGCAGGGGTTCAAGCCCGGCCCGTCGCCACCACTGGTCAGAACACCGATGCGTTTCATAACAATCTCCTTTCAGACTTTCGCGGTAACTACTCAGCCTCTGTTGTCATTGCGAGCGTTTTTTGCGAAGCAATCCCCAACTTGCGAATTGGAGATTGCTTCGTCGGCAAAAACCGCCTCCTCGCAATGACAGCCTGAGTAGTTACCTTTCGCGGAGGTTAATCCTCGGTCACGTCTGCCAACTGTCCCCCTGTTATCTCCACCAGCTTTTCGTAGGAGATGGGGAAGACAGCGCGAGGAGAGCCTGCCGCTGCGTAAAGGGTCTCAAAGCGTCCCAGGTTCTTATCAATGAAGGTGGATAATTTAACCTTGTGAGCCACCGGGGGTACACCGCCAATGGCAAAGCCGGTGGCCTCCCGCACCTGGTCGGCGTCGGCGATCATCACCCGCCTGGCTTTGAGGATTTTCTCCAGCTTTTTATGATCGGCCCGCTTATCGCCGGCCACCAGGACGAGGACCGGCTTCCCGTCGGCCAGGAAGACCAGTGACTTGACGATGGCCCCCAAGGGTGATCCCACGGCCTCGGCGGCCAGTGCTGCCGTGCGGGTGCTCTCGTCCAACTCCATCACCTCAATGGCTACCCCACAGCGGTTCAGATGTTCGCGCACTTTGTCAACCGAGCTCTTCTTGGACGATGCCTTGCTCATCTTCATGTCCTCCTTGGGTGCGAATGTAGCTTGGATAACAATATTACCATGAGTGGTCAAAATACGCAACCCGGCCCTCTCCCTCTCCCAAGGTTGGGAGAGGGAGGGGGTGGCCGAAGGACGGGGGTGGGTGAGGGCGAGGCTTTTGACAGCGCTGCGATTTTGTGATATGCTATGCTCATTTTCGCTCCAGAGTGTGCACGGAGCGCGCAGTCTCCCGACAAGTGGGCGACTCCAACGCCTCCTCGCTCGCTGAAAGTCTTTAGTTTGATAAGGAGGAAGAACTATGACGATTGGGCAAGTCAAGCTGGTGTTGATCGGGGTGGGCAATATCGGGCGACGTTTTTTGGAGATATTGGCTTGCAAGCAAGAAACCCTGCGCGCCCGATACGGCCTGGAGTTGCTCCTGGTGGGGGTCGCGGACACCTCCGGCGTAGCCCTGGCCGCTGACGGACTGGACCCGCTACGGGTGATCCAGCTCAAGCGGGAGGGTCAGGGAGTGGCCGCCTACCCCCTGCTCGGCAGGCCCGGCCTGGAGCCCATAGAGTTGGCCCGACAGGCTCAGGCCGATGTCCTGCTGGAGGCCTCGCCCACCAACCTGCGGGATGGGCAGCCGGGGCTGGGCTGCATGGAGGAGGCGCTGCGGCGAGGGATGCACGTGGTGACGGCCAACAAAGGGCCGCTGGTGCTGGCCTATTCCCGGCTCAGCAAACTGGCAGCGGACAATGGCGTGAAGTTGGCCTTCAGCGGCGCGGTGGCGGGAGGGCTGCCCACGGTCAACATCGGGCGGCGGGACCTGGCCGGGTCCGACATCCTGTGGCTGGAGGGCATCCTGAACCTGACCACCAACTACATCCTGACGCAGATGGCGGAGAAGGGCAAATCCTACGCCCAGGCCCTGGCCGAGGCCCAGGCCGATGGCCACGCCGAGGCCGATCCCCGCCTGGACGTGGAGGGCTGGGACGCGGCCAACAAGCTGGTGATCCTGGCCCACAGCGTGCTCGGCCAGGCGGCCAGCCTGGAGGACGTAGAGGTCGAAGGCATCACCGGGATCGGGCCTGGGGAGCTAAAGCAGGCCGCAGCCAGCGGCAAGGTCATCAAGCTGATCGCCAGGGCAGATAGGGAAGACGGCGGCTATCGCCTGACCGTGCGGCCCACCTGGCTGGAGCAATCCCATCCCCTGGCCCGCCTCACCGCTCACCAGATGGGCATCGTCTACCACACCGACATCAACGGCACCGTCACCGCCACCATCGTCGAACAGGACCCCATGCCCACCGCTGCCGCCATGCTCCGAGACCTGATCAACATCTACTATCAATAACTACCCGATCCAGCACCTCCGGGGCATAGCGTTCGACCATATCCTCGGTGATGGCCGCGGTCTGGCAGATTTCTTGGTAGAGTTGGCCGCTGCGCCGGATGGTGCGCTTCTGGGTCTCGACGTTTAGAGCGATGAGGCCAAAGCGCAGCGTCCAGCCTTCGGCCCACTCGAAGTTGTCCACCAGCGTCCAGTGGAAGTACCCCTTGACGGGAGCACCTTCCTCGATGGCGCGGTGCGTGGCCGCCAGGTGGGTCAGGATGAAGCGCGGACGCTGGTCGTCGTCGGCGTCGGGAAGGCCGTTCTCAGTGACGTAGATGGGTTTGCCGTAGGCGGCCAGCCGCTTGAGCAGGCGGTAGAGCCCCTCAGGATACACCTCGCTGTAACCGCCGTCGCTCATCTCCGCCCCCTCGGCGTAAAAGCGGCGGCCGAAAAGCTCGCCGGGACGGCGGGCGTCGAAGGCCACCAGGTCTCTGGTATAATAGTTCAGCCCCAGAAAGTCCGCCGAGTCCACCAGCTCGGGCACCCGGCGGTTGAGGGCTAAGGGGAAGCCCAGCACCCCCTCGGTCAGAGCGGTGAGGGTGAGTCGGTTGAAAATGTAATCCGGTATCCAGGCTGCCCAGCGATCGAGACGGGAACTCGGGTCAGCGGGGTCGAACACTCGCATGGCGTGGGCAATCCCCACCTGAGCGCGTGGCTGCAGACGGTGGATCACCCGATAGGCGCGGCCATGGGCGATCAGCATGTTGCCCAGCACCTTGAAGGCCAAGGGCAGGCTACGCTTCCCCGGCGGCCAGCGGCCACCCGCATAGCTCAGCATGGCGTAGATGTTGGGCTCGTTCAGCACACTCCAAAGCCCGATGAGATCCCCCAACTCCTCGGCCACCCTGGTCACGTAGCGCTCGAACAGAGGCACGACGGCCTCCGTCTCCCAGCCGCCCTTTTCCACCAGCCACAGGGGATTGGTGAAGTGATGCAGGGTGACCATGGGTTCCAGGCCCCGCTCCCGCAGCCCGACCAGCATCTGGCGGTAGCGGGCCATAGCATCGTCGTCCCACTCCCCCTCTCGCGGCTCGATGCGGCTCCATTCGAGGGACAGGCGGTGGGCGTTGTGTCCCATCTCCTGAGCCAGATCGAAGTCCCCCTCGGCCCGATTCCACCAGTCGCAGGCCAGCGCGGAGCGACTGCCGTCCAGGATGTGTCCCGGCTCCTTCTCCCATTCCCACCAGTCGTTGTTGCGGTTGTTCCCTTCCACCTGATGGGCACTGGTGGCCGTGCCCCACAGGAAGCCTTTAGGAAAGCGCATCATTTTCATCGTTTTATCTTCTCCGGCAGAACGTAGGGGTAATCCCTGCCCAGGAGTCTGTGCAGAGACCGATCGAGCTTCCTGAAGGCCAGATAGATCCGCCAGATCCAGGCGTCCTCCCTGTAGTAGGCCTGGACCTCTTTCACCGTGATGGGCTCGAACTCGTCTTCCCCAATCTCGGCCGAGAAGAACCCGTTAATGGTGTTTACCAGATCGGGGATCAGCTCGGGCCGCTGCTCTTTGTAGAAATTGGCGATGAGGTCCACCAGCACCTGCCTGAAGTCGTAGTAGCGGGTCATCACGTCTTCCAGGAAAAGCAGCCGAATGATCCAGACCAGGAAAGAGGGCGCGCTGCGCAGAAACAGCTCCGGGTTGAGCTGCTCCACGCCGTTCTTCTGCATCAGGGGCGTGCTGGTGTCGAAGTAAACCAGCTCTATTTCTTCGCCCAGCGCCGGTATCTCCGGATCGAAGCCGATGATGGCCCAGTTGGAAATCTGTCCATCGAAGCCCACTTCCAACTGGCCGCTGTGCTGCCGGTTGAAGTCGAAGACTTTTTTCGTCTCCCGCAGGACAGCCAGGACGAGCTTCCTGACGTCATCGGGCGAGAGGCGGTGGATGGCGTTGTGACCGATGGCTTCAGCGGGCTGTTTTTGCTGAACGATGTAGACGACCACCCGGTCGCGCTCCTCGTCCATAAATCGCACCGTCTCGCTGGGCACGAGCCGCAAACCGACGCCATCCCCCAGCACCTCAACGTACTCCTGGTACAGGGCCTGGTAGTCCCTCGCCTCCTCTTCGGTCCTGAACATGGGCAGTCTTTTGTAGGCCAGGTCTCTCTCGCTCCCCGTCCCCAATTCCAGCACCGTGCTGATCTCCCCGTAGCCCAGCACCCGGGCCGGGATCGCGCTCCTCTCCGGGAACCGGGGATCGAGACCCTTCTCGAACTGCTTCAGCAGCTCAATGTTGATTTTCAAGCCACCTCCCCCAGTGCCCCGTCCACTCGCTCCAGGATCTCCTCGGCCAGGGGGCGGTCAATGATCAGCGGGGGCAAGAGCTGGGCCACCCGTGGGTTGTTTCCGGCAAACACCGACAGAAAGCCGTGGTCGTAGGCGGCTTTGGTGAACAGCGGCCCGCAGTACTCATTCACCATCTCGATGCCCATCATCAGTCCCAGTTGCCTCAGCCCAACCAGGATCTCGGAGTGCTTGTCTTTCAAGCTCTTGAAGCCTGCGGAGAAAACGCTGGCCATTTCCTCCACGTGGCCCAGAAAGGCGGGGTCGGAAGACATCTCCAGCACCTTCAAGGCCACGGGACACCCCACCTCCGCCCCGCCGAAGGTGGAAATGTGGATAAACGGGTCTTCGTGGAAGACGACCTCGTACTTCTCCCGGAAGCAGGTGGCGGCCATAGGATAGATCCCGCCCGACAGCCCTTTCCCGATCACCATGACGTCGGGCACCACGCCAAAATGCTCGATGCCCCACAGTTTGCCCGTCCTGCCCAGGCCGGTCTGGATCTCGTCCACGATCAGGAGCGCCCCCTTGCTGTCGCAGAGCTCCCGCACCTGGGGAAAGAAGTCCTGGTCGGGAATGGGCAGGCCATAAGTGGCAGGGATGGTCTCCAGCAAGACCGCCGCCGTCTCGTCGTCCACGGCCTTCTCCAGAGCTTCGATGTCGTTGAAAGGAACCTGGATGAAGCCTGGGGCCATAGGCCCGAAGGGAGCGCGGTACTTCTCGTCACCCGCCGCCAGGGCCAGGCCGGTGTGTCCGTGGTAGCCGCCTTGGGCCGAGATCACCTTGGGCTTCCCGGTGTAGCCACGAGCGACTTTGATGGCCAGGTCAATCGCCTCACCGCCCCCCACGCCGAAGACGGTGTAGGTGATGTCGCCTGGGGCGAGCTGGGCCAGCCTGCTGGCCAGGGCTGCCCGCTGCTCGCTGATCAGGTGGTGGTTGCCGATGTCCAGTTCCCGCAGGCTCTGCACCAGGGTCTCGATGATCTCCGGGTTTCGGTGGCCCAGGTTAAACACCCCGCCGTTGCAGTGGCAGTCAATCAGCCTCTTCTCGCCCGCCAGGTCCCACAGATAAGGCCCCTCCCGCCTGCCGAGCACAAAATCAATGCCGGCCGCCTGGAAGAACCTCACCTTTCCTGAGGAGACGTGCCCGGCGAAGAGCTCCATGACCTCCGCTTTGCCGTGCGTGTCCAAGTACTTGAGAGGTGTGGATTCCATATTGACTCTCCTTCACATTGCCTCGTTACCCAGTGACTGCCACATAGTATACTGGATTTCGGCCGGTTTAGCAACAGCAAGAAAGCCACCTGGCGGTTGACGAAGGCGGCTTTTTGGAATATACTACCTCTGCCCTCACCTACCCCACAGCCCCCACCCCAGCCCTCCCCCAACTTTGGGGGAGGGAGCATGGGAGGGGGGAGGGTGAGGGCTGACCAGCAAGAGGAGCAGACCCATGACTCAACCGATAGAAGCTGTGCTGGTGGGCGCTGGCAATCGGGGCTACGACGCCTATGGACCTTACGCCCTGGCGCATCCCGACGAGATACGCTTCGTGGCCGTCGCCGAGCCCCACGACGCCCGACGGGCCCGCTTTGCCCAGGCCCACAATGTCCCCCCTGAGCGCCAGTTCCGCACCTGGGAGGACCTGTTCGCCCACGAGCATTCCGCACCTGGGAGGACCTGTTCGCCCAGGGGCAGATGGCCCAGGCGGCCCTCATCTGTACGTTGGATGACCTGCACCTCGCCCCCACCATCGCCGCGCTGGAAGCCGGCTACGATGTGCTGCTGGAGAAGCCCATGGCTACCACGGTGGAGGATTGTGTGCGTTTAGTGCAAACGGCGGAGCGGAGCGGCCGTGTCCTGATGCTCTGCCACGTTCTCCGCTACACTTCCTTCTTCTCCGCCCTCCACGACGTCATCGCCGCCGGTCGCCTGGGCGAGATCATCACCGTGGAGCATCGGGAAAACGTGAGCTTCTGGCACATGGCTCACTCCTACGTGCGAGGCAACTGGCGCCACAGCCGCCTGGCCCCCATGATCCTGGCCAAGTGCTGCCACGACTTCGACATCCTGTTCTGGAACCTGGGGCCGGTGAAGCGGCTGAGCTCCTTCGGCTCGCTGCTCCATTACCGCGCCGAGAATGCGCCGCCTGGCGCCCCTGAGCGCTGCACCGACGGCTGTCCATATGAGGCTGAGTGTCCCTGGTACGCCCCGCGCCTGTATTTAGACCTGATCCCGCTGATGCAGGAGGGACGGTGGTCGCGATCGGCGATGGAACGGCTATTCGCTGGCCTCTATCTGGATCATCCCCTGCTCACCAACCTGGCTCGGCGGTTGATACCTCCACTGGATGCCGGCCTCGATTATCGTGAGTGGCCCATCTCCGTCATCTCCGAGGACACCAGCCTGGAGGCCAGGCGTCGCGCGCTGGAGAGCGGGCCCTATGGCCGTTGCGTCTACCGCTGCGACAACGACGTGGTGGACCATCAGATGGTGAACATGGAACTGGAAAGCGGCGCTTCGGCGGTGCTGGTCATGCACGGTCACTCCCACCAGGAGAGTCGCACCATGCGTTACGATGGCAGCCGCGCCACCCTGTTCGGCCAGTTTTACCTCACCGACAGCGAGATTCAAATCCACGACCATCTCACGGGAAAAGTAGAGCTCATTCGGCCCGAGCCAGGCCGTGCTGGTCACGGCGGTGGCGACGAGGGGGTGATGCGTGCCTTCGTGCGCGCCCTGCGCCAGGGGAGGGTCGAGCCCCTGACCTCAGCCCGCGCCTCGCTGGAGAGCCACCTGCTGGCCTTCGCCGCCGAACAGGCCCGCCTCGAAGGTGCCATCGTGGACATGGCTGCCTATCGCCAGCAGGTTGAGGGCGTGGCCTGATCTGCACCAAAAAACGAAGGCCACGAAAGCAGGTCACGCCTTTCGTGGCCTTTCGCGTAAGTGAGCCCCTCGACGTCAGCCCACGTTGGCCACCAAATAAGCCAGCCCCAGGGCCAGGGCATTGGTGGAGACGTGCATCAAAACGGCGGGCCAGATGGAGTTGCTGCGATGGTAAAGGTAGGCAAAGATGAGGCCCAGGATGAAGATGGGGATCATGGCAGTGGGTGTGACGTGGATCACGGCAAACAGGGCAGAACTGATTAACGCCGCCTTCTTCCAGTCGTACCGCTGGCGCAATCCGGCAAAGACGAATCCCCTGAAGAACACTTCCTCTACCACGGGAGCAACGATCACTCCTCCGGCCAGAAGCCACCAGGGGGAGTCGAGCTCGGCGAAAAGGGGCGCCAGATCAACCTGCATCCGCAGGCCAAACAGGGCCAGGAAGAGGCTGTAGAAGAGGTTAAAGATGGAGGAGAGGATCATCAGGCCACAGCCCAGGCCAACCATCGCTCCTTTGAAGCTCCGCAGGCCCAGAGCCCTCCATCCCACGTTGTATTTCCGCACTGTCAACCACCACACCGGCACCAGCAATGCCAGTTCTCCCAGGCTGACCAGCAATCCCAGATCGAGGTCGAGGGAACGGTGCTGAACCCAGACGGCGACCACGAGGAAAATGGTCAGCCAAAGGGCCGAGACAACCAGCCCCAACCAGACATCGCGCGTGGTCCAGGGGACGGAAGGGGATTGAGACGATTCGATTTGCATGGTGTTCTCCTTTCGGCATGTTGCCATCTCCAGCTCCTCGTTGCTTCGTTCCTCAACTCATGGACCCGCCACCCGCGGCCGGTACTCCTCGTACACCTCCGGGAAGTATCTCTCGACCAGCGCCAGGTTGAAATCGGGGCCGTGCTCAGCGCGGAAGCGACGCAGGGCCTCCAGGTCCAGGTCGGCCAAAATCACCTCCTCCTGGTCTGCGGTCTCCGCGTGAGCCAGAATGCCGTCGCCAGCGGGCGTCATCTCCAGCGGGGCGTAAACCCCGCTCCGGCCCTCGAAGGTGAAACCCATGAACTGGCCCACCAGACAGGACAGGATGCCGTAGGCCGGGCTCTCCTGCACCCGCCCCCACACGCCGCGCAGTTGCTCCCAATACTGGTACGGCTCGGGATTGGCCGAGGGGTCCACCATGATCTCCGCCCCCAACAGCCAGGCGATGCGCTGCGGCTCGAAAAAGGTGTGGTCCATGCAGACGGGAAAGGCCAGCTTGCCCACCGGGGTATCGAAGACGTTGATCTGGTCACCAGGGGTCACGCCCCAGTCCTGCTCGATGTGGAAGAGGTGGGTCTTGCGCTGTCTGCCCATGATCCGCCCACCTGGGCCGAACAGGCAGGCCACGTTGTACAGCCGTCCCGCCTCATCCGGCAGCATGATGCTCCCGGCCACGATGTGGACGCTGAAGCGCCGCGCCAGGGCCGAGAAAGCAGCTTGATAAGCGCGGCGGGCGCCGGGGGCCACGACCTTGAACACGTCGGCCACTGTCGCCCCCTGGCCGGCCGCCGAGGCCACAGCCTCGTCCAGGCTGCCCGCCTGGGCTGCCAGCTTCCCGATGCCCGGCAGGAGGCCCAGGAGACAGGTGCCCGTGTCCTCCGGGAAGATGACCAGTTGTGCCCCGCCGGCCACCGCCTCCCGCAGCGGCCGATACATGGCCGAGGCAAATCGTCCTGCGTCGCCAGTGATGTGCAAACGGAGTTGAACCACCCCCACCCGCACCCGTCCTGGGGTCGGCTCGGGGGGCTGGGGGAAGTCCCTGCCCCGCAGGGCGGCCCGCACCAGCAACGGTCGTGACCTCCACCGCAGGATGAGCTTCAGGGCCAGGCCCATGAGGGATTCCTTTACTTCGGCGAAGCTCAGTACGAGGTTCATGGCCGCGCCTCCCGATATACCCCCGGCAGATAGCGACGGTAGACCTGGTAGTTGAGGACGCGGAAGATGGGGTACTCGTCCACCGCCTCCTGGAGGGCGGCGAAGTCGAGATCGGCTACCACCACCTCATCGGCGTCGGCGCTGGCTGCCTGGGCCAGAACGCCGTCGTTGTTCGGGGTCATCCCCAGCGGGGCGTGGATGGTGGCTGGGCCGCTGTAGTCATCGCCCACCAGGGGAGCTTCCAGGCCAAACACCTGGTTGGCCTGCACCTCCCGCCACAGCCGCCGCTTCCAGTCGTGGGCCGGAACGTTGCGGGCGGCCAGAGGGTTGACCAGCACGTTGGCCCCCTTGAGGCACAGGATGCGGGCCACCTCAGGGTAGCGTACGTCGGTGTTCACCACCAGTCCCAGGCG
>VGOG01000077.1 GCA_016875995.1 Chloroflexota bacterium | reverse complement strand
AGGCAGGACGGATGACGGATGACGGATGACGGATGACGTTTGCCTGTGG
Organism: Chloroflexota bacterium; assembly: GCA_016875995.1. GTDB lineage: Bacteria > Chloroflexota > Anaerolineae > VGOG01 > VGOG01 > VGOG01. The sequence continues at coordinate 17,257 of VGOG01000077.1, read as the reverse complement.
AGGAAATGGCTTGTCGGACAAGATCGCCGTAGAGGCGACAGAGCTGACCAAGAAATTCGGGGCGTTCACCGCTGTGGATCGGGTGAGCTTCCAGGTGCCGGAGGGCGAGATTTTTGGCTTCCTGGGGCCCAACGGGGCGGGGAAGACCACGGTGATCCGCATGCTCTGCGGGCTGCTCATGCCCACGTCGGGCACGGGGCGGGTGGCGGGGTTCGACATCCGCACCCAGCCCGAGCGGGTCAAGGAGCACATCGGCTACATGTCGCAGCGCTTCTCCTTGTACCAGGATTTGACGGTGCGCGAGAACCTGGACTTCTACGCCAGCATCTACCAGGTGCCGCCGCCGGAGAAGCCGCAGCGCATCGCCGAGCTTATCGCCATGGCCAACCTCACCGGCTGGGAGCGCGAGCTGGCCGCCAACCTCTCCGGCGGGTGGAAGCAGCGCCTGGCCCTGGGCTGCGCCATCGTCCACAAGCCACCTATACTTTTCCTGGATGAGCCTACGGCCGGCGTAGACCCCACCAGCCGCCGTCACTTCTGGGACATGATCTACACCCTGGCCGGCCAGGGCACCACCGTCTTCGTCACCACGCACTACATGGATGAGGCTGAGCACTGTAACACCGTGGGGCTGATGCACGCCAGCAAGCTCATCGCCCTGGGCACCCCGGACGAACTAAAACGGCTTCGCTGGGCCGAGGAGGAGCTACTGGAAGTAGAATGCTCCTCACCCATCGAAGCCGTGGACGTTGTGGCCAGAGTGCCGGGCGTGCGCGACGCCGCCCTCTACGGCGTGCTCCTGCACGTGGGGGTAGACTCAGCCGAGAGTGCCGCCCCACGCCTCACCGCCGCCCTGAGCGAGCGGGGCATCGCCGTGCAGCGGGTAGAACGCATTATTCCCTCACTGGAAGACGTGTTTGTCTCGCTGATTGCGGAGCAGGGCCAAGAGGGGGGGCAGGAGTAGGGGCGAGGAGGCCGGTCATGAACAATATCCTGACCAAAATGAGTTGGCCCTACGCATACACCCCGTACATCTGGCCCATGCTTGCCCCGGCCTTGTTTTGGTCGGTGCTGGGCATCTATGGCTGGCGACGCCGCTCGGTAACTGGCGCGCGCTGGTTTACCGTGATGGTCCTGTTCAATGCGCTTTGGTCCATCGGCGCGGCGATGGAGCTGGCGGCTGTGGGCATCGAGCCCAAGATCTTTTGGCATAAGTTCCAGGTCGTATGGGGTTTACCAGCGGCGACCGCCGAACTCTGTTTCGCTCTGCAATACACTCACCTCGGGCACCTCCTGACCCGCCGAAACCTGGCCTGGCTGTCCATTCCCCCCCTCCTGGCCTTGTTACTAGTGCTCACCAACGACGCACATCACTGGATGTGGCTCGGTTTCTCATTCGAGGGCGAGGTCCGTCCCCTGCGCAGCAGCCTGACCTGGATCCTGCTCCTCTATGCCTACGTGTTGGCCCTGCCGGTGTGCATTGCCCTAATCCGCCTGTTCCTTCGCTCGCCGCAGCACCGCTGGCCGGTGGCCCTGGTCCTGTGCGAGATCCTGATCACGCGCACGGTGTTTCTGGTCGACAAAACCGACGCCAATCCCTTTGCACCGCTGGATCCCACCGTCCTGGTCTGGAATGTCGGCGCCATTATGTACGGCCTGGCCTTGTTTGGCTTTCGCATGTTCGACCCGATCCCGGTGGCGCGCAAGACGGTGATCGAACAGATGCAGGAAGGCATGCTGGTCTTGGATACCGGGCAGCACATCGTCGACCTGAACCCCGCCGCGGAAAGAATCCTGGGCCTGCCCGCCGGGCAGGTGCGCGGGCATCCAGCGATGGACCTCTTGCCCGGCTGGACAGAGATGAGCGCAGGCCTGGATGACCCGGCAACGGCGCAGTGTGAAATCAGCCTGGGGACGGGCAGCCAGGCTCGCCATTATGCCCTGCATCTCTCGCCGCTCAAGAACCGACAAGGCGAGGCTCTGGGGCATCTACTCCTGCTGCACGACGTGACCGTGCAAAAGCGGGCACAAGCCCAGCTCCTGGAGCAGGAGCGTGCGCTGGCCATGCTCTCGGAACGGGAACGGTTGGCCCGCGAACTGCACGACAGCATCGGCCAGGTGCTGGGCTACGTGAAGATGCAAGCTCAGGCTGCACGCGATCGGCTCGCCCAGGATCAGAAGGCGGCGGCAGACCACGATCTGGCACAACTGGTCGCCGTCGCGCAGGATGCCCATGCCGATGTGCGTGAGTACATCCTTGGCGCCAAGTCGGCCACGTCTACCCAACCCGGCTTTCTCCCCGCGCTCAGGCAGTATCTGCAGCGCTTCGCTGAAACCTACTCACTTCGTACAGAATTGATGGTGCCCCCCGGACTGCACGATGGCTCCTTAGAGCCAACCGTGGAAGCACAGCTTCTGCGCATCATCCAGGAAGCGCTCACCAACACCCGCAAACACGCGCACGCTCGTGGTGTGCAGGTGAGTGTTCAGCTCCATACGGACTACGCGCAAGTCATCGTTCAGGACGACGGCGTGGGATTCGACCCAGCACTGCTGGCCAAAGCCGAGGGGCAGAAATACGGGTTGGGTTTTATGCGTGAGCGAGCCGAAGAGGTGGGCGGCAGCGTGGAGATCCGTTCCGTTCCCGGCGCAGGTACACAGGTTGTCATCTGCGTCCCACGGCGAAAGGAGCAACCATGAGAGTGCTATTGGTTGACGATCACCCGCTTTTCCTGGACGGTTTGCAGAACCTGCTCACCGCACGCCGCGTGCAAGTGGTCGGCACGGCAAAGGATGGATGGGAAGCGCTGGAGAAGGCGCGCTGCCTGCACCCGGAGGTGATCTTGATGGACATCCAGATGCCCGGTTGTGATGGGCTGGCTGCTACACGGCTCATCAAAGCCGAAATGCCCGACATCAAGATCGTGATGCTTACCATGTCGAGCGATGATGATGATCTGTTCGAGGCGATCAGGAGTGGTGCGTGCGGGTATCTGGTCAAAACGCTGGACACCGAGGAATTTTTCAGGCGCTTGATGGAGATGGAGCAAGGGGAGGTACCTCTCTCGCCGGGGCTTGCCGCCAGGATTTTGCAGCAATTCGGACAGCAGGCGAGCGCAGTCCGGGTGCATGAAGAGCGGCAGCAGAGCGAGTCCCTGACCAGCCGCGAGTTGGAGGTCCTGACGCTGGTGGCGCAAGGGCTGACCTACAAAGAAGTCGGGGCAAAACTGTATCTCAGCGAGCGGACGATTAAATATCACATGTCCGAGATGATCGCACGGCTTCAGTTGGAGAACCGCGCCCAGGTGATCGAGTATGCCAGGCGGACAGGGTTAGTGAAAACCTGACCCCGGCCTTCCCCTTCCCGATTTGGCGAAAGTACAGGCCAGGTACAGTCTCCGGCTCGCCGGAGACTGTACTTTTTTTGTACTTGGACTGTCCGTCAAGGACATGGTCTGGCAGAGGAATTTGTGCTAAGATGGTTGTGGGTCAGAATCTCCAGTGGCGCGCCGCCGCGACGGGGAGCCTAGGCGATGGCGAGAGTCAGTGAAAGACATGCAAAAGGTCGTGCTTTTCGGTAATTCCCTGGTGATGTCCAGCATCGGCGCGAGCCTGCAAGGCTGCGCGGGACTGCAAGTGATGCCCGTGGATGCGGCGATGCACAACGCGGCGCAACGCCTGGGTGTGCTCCAGCCGGATATCGTCATCTTTGACCTGGCGACCGTCCGCTCTGATTTTGCCATTGCCCTATGGAAAGCGCAGCCCGACGTGCTGTTGATCGGCGTTGACCTGGCGACGAAACAGGCCCTGGTGCTTTCCGGCCAACCCACCCGCGCGTTGACGACCGAGGATCTGCTACAAGTCATTCAGCGGCATCAAGACAATGCGGAACCGCAGAAAGAACCCAATAAAGCTTGAGGAGGTGTTACTAATGACCAAGTCAGAAACGGTCAAGTTCGCGCATCCGGCCACGACGCCGCGCGCTGCGGCCATCGCCGGGATCCTGTTTGCTATACTGTTCATCACCAGCATTGCGCTCATCCGCCTGTCCATGCCTTCCGATCTGGCGGATATGGAGGCGTGGACTGATGCGACCCGGGGTCGCGTATCCATGGCCCTGGGTCTGATGCCTTTCGCCGGACTCGCCTTTCTCTGGTTCGTAGGCGTGGCCCGCGACCGCTTGGGCACTTTCGAGGACCGCTTCTTCGCCACGGTGTTCCTGGGCAGCGGGCTGCTGTTCCTGGCCATGACGTTCTGCGCCGTTGCCACTGCCGCTGGCATGCTCGCCGCCTACCAGCTCGGAGAGGGCCAGGTCATGACGAAGGAGGTATACCTGTTTGGGCGGTCCATCATCAGCCAGATGTTCAACACCTACGGGCTCAGAATGGCGGCGGTGTTTATGTTCTCTTTGAGCACGCTCTGGCTGCGCACCGGCGTGATGCCCCGCATTTTGTCCTACCTCACCTACGCCGTGGTGGTCGTCATGCTGGTGAGCATCAGCCAGAACCTGTGGATGGTGTTGATCTTCCCCGCCTGGGTGTTGATCATCAGCGTCTACATCTTGATCCTGAACCTCCGCCGTGAACCGTCAAGAACCACGGACGGCATGACCGCCAAGTCGACGGCTGCCTAGAAGGCCGGTCGTGGAAAGCACCGATGATGAAAAGAGCGACCGTCGGCGACCTGCTACGCTACCGTGTGGACAATTTCCTGTCCCGCCGCACGATTGCCCTGGTGGCCGCCTTGTTCGCCGTTACCGCCTGCGTGGTGCTGGGCGCAGCCGCCACCCTGGTGGTTGCCGGTCTGAAGCCTGCGGGAAGCGCAGGTGAACTGAGCTTCCCTGAAGCGGTCTGGCTGGCGGCCACGCGCGCCCTGGATCCCGGCACGGTCGCCGACGACTCCGGTTGGCCGTATCGCCTGATCGGGCTGCTGGTCACGGTGGGCGGTATCTTTCTGACCAGCGCCCTGATCAGCGTCCTGGTCAGCGGCCTGGACCAGCGCCTCAATGAGTTGCGCCGGGGCCGCACGCCGGTGGTGGAGACAGGCCACACGTTGATCCTGGGCTGGTCGAGGCAGATCTTTGCCATCTTGCACGAGCTGGCCTGCGCCAACCGCAGCCGGCGTGGGAGGCGCCAGGCGGGCGGGGCCGGAACGGGAAGCCGGCGCAGCCCCTGCGTGGTGATCCTGGCCGAGCGGGACCGGCTGGAGATGGAGGAGGAGATCCGCCTGAAGGCGCCGGACACCCAGGGCACGCGCATCGCCTGCCGCAGCGGCAACCCGCTCGACCCGGACGTCCTGCAGATTGTGCGTCCTGAGACGGCGCGCGCCATCATTGTGCTCTCGCCAGGGGGCCGGTACCCGGACCTGCCAATTGGCCAGGCGATGCTGGCGCTGGCGAGCCATCGGAAGCGAAGCAAGCAGGGCGGCCACATCGTGGCGGCGCTGCACAACCCGGCGAACCTGGAGATCATGCGCATGATGGCGGGGGAGGGAGCGCGCGTTTTTTCGGCAGACCGTTTGATGGCGTATCTCGTTGCCCAGGCCTGCCGCCAGCCGGGCCTTCTGCGGGTGTATGAACAGTTGCTCAGTTTCCAGGGAAATCCCATCCAGTTTGCCGACGTTCCCGCCCTGGCCGGCACCACATACGGAGAAGCGCACCATCGCCTGGATAACGCCACGTTGATCGGCCTGCAATCGGCAGATGGTGCAGTACAGCTCAACCCGCCGGCGGATACCCCGCTCCAGGCCGGGGGGCGGCTCGTCGTGATCCACCGCGACGGGGAGCCGATCCATCTCTCCAGCGTGAGCCGTGGGGCTGCCGATTCCGGTCCGATCCGCCGGGAAGCACCAGTTCCCCTCCCGCCCGATCGCCTCCTACTCCTGGGTTGGAACCGCCGCGCCCCCACCGTCCTGGAGCAGTTGGGTCACTGCGCTCCCCCTGGGTCGCAGGTACGGGTCGCCGCGCCCTTCCCGATCGAACAGATGCAGGCGGACTGCGCCGGAGCAGGCCTTGGGTCCCTGCAGGTGACCCTCGAAACGGCCAGCCCGCAGGACCGGCCTACCCTGGAGAGGCTGGCTGCGGCCGATTACCCGTACATCGTGATCCTCGGGCCGGCTGAAGAGGGTGATATGCACACCGCCGATGCCTTTTCCATGACCACTTTCCTGCACCTGCGTGACATCGCCCAGAGGACCGGTCGAGACTTTTCGATCCTGGTCGAAATCGCCGACGCTCGCAACCGCGACCTGCCCGGGATCACCCAGGCCAGCGATGAGATGATCAGCGAGGTGATCGTAGCCCTGGTCCTGGTGCAGATCGCCGAGAACGCGGACATGGGCCTGGTGCTGGTAGACCTGTTCAGCCCGGGAGGCACTCACGTTTTCCTCAGGCCGGCCGGAGACTACGTACAGCCGGGCGCGCCGGTGAGCTTTACTACGGTGATGGCGGCAGCCCAGTACAGGGGTGAAACCGCCATCGGGTACCGCCTGCTTTCCGAGGCCGAGCAGGACGGGCGACTCTCGGGCGTGCACTTGAACCCGGATCGCTTCGCTTCCATCTCGTTCAGCGAGCAAGATCGTGTGATCGTGCTTGCGAAATGGTGAATCCATGATAGACCAGAGCCAACCCCCGATGCCCGCTACCCGACCTCCCGAGGCGCCGCCAGCTTTTCACTTGCTGGCCAAGCCCACCGGCGCAGCCTGCAACCTGGACTGCAAGTACTGCTTCTTTTTGTCCAAGGAAAAGCTGTACCCGGGCAGCCGCTTGCGCATGACAGACGAGCTGCTGGAGCTGTACATCAGGCAGTTGCTGGAGGCGCACCAGGCGCCGGAGGTGACCATCGCCTGGCAGGGCGGCGAGCCGACTTTGATGGGCTTGGGTTTCTTCGAGCGCTCCATCGAGCTGGTCCAAAAGTACCAAAGGCCGGGCCAAAGGGTGCTGCACACCATCCAGACCAATGGTACACTGATAGACGAGCGCTGGGCGGCGTTTTTCAAAGCGCACGACTTCCTGGTCGGATTGAGCATGGATGGGTCAAAGCCCATGCACGACGCCTACCGGGTGAACAAAGGTGGGGCGGGCAGCTTCGATCAGGTGCTGCGCGGCTGGGAAATTCTGCAGAAGCATCAAGTGGATGTCAACATCTTGTGCTCGGTGCACGCCGCCAATGCCGATCATCCGCTGAAGGTGTACCGCTTCTTCCGGGATACCTTGCACGCCGGGTACATCCAGTTTATCCCCATTATCGAGCGCGCCACCCGGGAAGGCCTGCCCATCGCCAACCAGGGGTGGGGCAGCGGATCCGGCAGCGAGCGGCCGCTCTATATCCAGGCCGGCGACCGGGTGACCGACCGCTCGATCAGGCCCAAGCAGTTTGGGCAGTTCATGATCGCCGTCTTCGATGAGTGGGTGCGGCGTGACGTGGGCAAGGTGTTCGTGCAGATGTTCGACGTCGCCCTGGGGAGCTGGCTGGGCCTCCACAGCCTGTGCATGTTCGCCCCCACCTGCGGAGAGGCGCTGGCCCTGGAGCACAACGGCGATCTGTACGCCTGCGACCATTTCGTCGAGCCGGGCTACCTGCTGGGCAATATCCAAGAGACACACCTGATCGCGCTGGTCGCCTCCGAACGGCAGCGGAAATTCGGGCAGGCCAAGCGCGACACGCTGCCGCGCGCCTGCCGGGAATGCCCGGTGCGCTTTGCCTGCCACGGGGGCTGTCCCAAAGACCGCTTCCTGTGCGCCCCGGATGGCGAGCCCGGCCTGAACTACCTGTGCGCCGGGTACAAGCTGTTTTTCAAGCATATCGACCCGGCGATGCGCCGCATGGCTGACCTGCTGCGCCGCGGGCGCTATGCGGATGAGATTATGAATGAACCGGTCAAGCTGAACGGAGTAAAGCATCCAAGCGAAAGGAGGCCGTCATGCTGACCGAATCCGAACTATCCATTCTCTTGCGGGCGGGGCTAGCCGCCCTGCTCGGTCTGCTCATCGGCCGGGAGCGCAAGGCTGCCGGAGCGCCGATCCGGGCGCGCACCATCGCCCTGGCGGCCATGACCTCCACGCTTCTGACCGCGGTGGGCATGGAGCTGTTCCACGAACAGAATAGCCGCATCGTGCAGGGTATCGTCGCCGGCATCGGTTTCCTGGGCGCAGGGGTGATCATACGCTCCGACATGGGCGAGGTGCGCGGCCTGACCACGGCCGCCAGCCTGTGGGCCATGAGCGCCATCGGCGTAGCCATCGGTGCTGGACACGAAATCCTCGGCGTCCTGCTGACTCTGCTGACCTATGGGTTCATCGCCTGGGATGAATGGCCGCTCGTGTCCCGACTGAGGCAGCGGCGGGCACAGCAACAAGTGGAGGCTGCGGAAAGCCAGCAGCCTGCCGAGACACGCTCAGAGAGTGACGTATCGGGAGCGTGAGCTACCTGCCAATGTAAGTGAACAGGGAGTCCAGTTGGCTCCCCTTATGGCCTTAGTCAGGAGGAAGGAGGTAGGTAATTGACCAGAGACCTTGTGGATGACGGTCGCCAGTTCGGCGGCCTTGGGCCCAAAGGGGCCTACGGATTCGACTTTTCGCCCAAACTAAAGGAGGAAACAAAATGAGTACGCAAGACAAGATCCAACGGGAGATCCTGCCCATCCCCGACATTCCCCCTGTCGGGCTGACCACCTACGACGCCAAGGACCCGGATACGAAGTATCCACCCATCGAGCCGCTGCGCCCGCCCAAAGGCGTACCCAACGTGCTCATCGTCTTGCTTGACGATGTGGGCTTTGGCGCGTCATCTGCCTTTGGCGGTCCCGTCCACACGCCGACTGCCGAACGACTGGCGGCGAATGGGCTGCGCTACAACCGCTTTCACACCACGGCGTTGTGCTCGCCGACGCGCCAGGCGCTCTTGACCGGGCGCAACCACCACACGGTCGGCATGGGCTGCATCACCGAGATGGCTACATCCGCGCCCGGTTATACCTCGATCCGGCCCAACACCTGCGCCCCGCTGGCCGAGACGCTCAAGCTGAACGGTTACGCTACGGCTCAGTTCGGCAAGTGCCACGAGGTGCCGGTGTGGGAAACCAGCCCGCTGGGTCCTTTCGAGCATTGGCCCACCGGCAGCGGCTTCGAGTACTTCTACGGCTTTATTGGCGGCGAGACCAACCAGTACTACCCCAGCCTCTACGAAGGCACGAAGCCGGTTGAGCCGGAAAAGACGCCCGAGGAAGGCTACCACTTTACCGAGGACATGACCGATAAAGCCATCAACTGGGTGCGCCAGCAGAAGGCATTGATGCCCGACAAGCCGTTCTTCGTTTACTTCGCCCCCGGTGCCACCCATGCCCCGCACCACGTCCCAAAAGAATGGGCAGATAAGTACAAGGGCAAGTTCGACAAGGGCTGGGACAAGCTGCGCGAGGAGACCTTCGCCCGCCAAAAGCAACTGGGCGTAACTCCCCCAGATGCGGAACTGACCAAGCGCCCTCCCGAGATTCCCGCCTGGGACGAGATGCCCGCCGAGATGAAACCCGTGCTGGCGCGCCAGATGGAGGTGTACGCCGGCTTCCTGGAACACACCGACTATCACGTGGGGCGACTGATCGACGCCCTGGAGGACCTGGAAATCCTGGACGATACCCTGGTCTACTACATCATCGGCGACAACGGCGCCAGCGCCGAAGGCACCATCAACGGCACGTTCAACGAGATGATCACCATCAACAGCGCTACACCAGAAATACTCACACTGATGCCGCCCGAGTTCGTCCTCGCCCATATCGGCGAATTCGGTACCCCTGCCGCTTACAACCACTATGCGGTGGGTTGGGCGCACGCCATGGATACGCCCTACCAGTGGACCAAGCAGGTCGCCTCGCACTGGGGTGGCACGCGCAACGGCACCATCGTCTATTGGCCCAATGGCATCCAGGCCAGAGGCGAGGTGCGCAGCCAGTTCCACCACGTGATCGACGTGGCGCCGACCGTGCTCGAAGCGGCGGGCCTGCCCCAGCCGGTGATGGTGCACGGCGTGCAGCAAAAGCCGTATGAAGGGGTGAGCATGGCCTACTCGTTCGACGACGCCCAGGCCGCCGATCGCCACGAGACCCAATACTTTGAGATGTTTGTCAACCGTGGCATCTATCACCAGGGCTGGACGGCGGTGACTCGACATAGCATCCCCTGGCCGGTGCCCGGGGGCCTCGATCTGCCACCGTACGACGACGACGTATGGGAGTTGTACGATACGAACACCGATTGGACGCAAGCCCACGATCTGTCCAAGGAGATGCCGGAGAAGCTGCACGAGCTGCAGCGCCTGTTCCTGATCGAAGCAGCCAAGTACAACGTGCTGCCGCTGGACGACCGCCGGCCGGAGCGGTTCAACTCCGACCTGGCGGGCCGGCCGGTGCTGATCCGGGGCAAGTCGCAGTTGCTCTTCAGCGGCATGGGACGCCTCTCCGAGAACACGGTCCTCAACCTCAAGAACAAGTCCCACGCGGTGACGGCCGAGGTGGTGCTCCCGGACGGTGCGGCCAACGGGGTGATCGTCGCCCAAGGCGGTGGCTTTGGCGGCTGGTCCTTGTATGCCAAAGATGGTCGGCTCAAATACTGCTATAACCTGTTGGGCATCCAGCGATTCTACACCGAAGCCAGCTCCAGCCTGCCTGCGGGCAAGCACCAGGTACGTATGGAGTTCAACTACGATGGCGGCGGGCTGGCCAAGGGCGGAGATGTGGCGCTTTATGTGGATGGCAACAAGGTCGGGGAAGGGCGCGTCGATATGACCCAGCCCATGACGTTTTCCATTGACGAGACATTGGACGTGGGCTGCGAAGGCGGATCGATGGTCGCCGAGGACTATACGTCGCAGACGAGCAAGTTCAACGGCAAGATCGAGTGGATCCAGCTCGACCAGGGCGCGGACGACCACGACCATCTGATCAGCCCCGAGGAACGCTGGCACGTGGCCATGACCCGGCAGTAGAGGGCTTCTTTTCTAGGGTTGTGCGCGGCGCCGCCGCGCACAACCCTCTGGGGAGGCCAAACGAGGGAGGTTTCCGATGGCACAAGATAGCAGACCGAATATCGTCTATTTTCACGTGGACAACCTGGGCTACGGCGAGCTGGGTTGTTACGGCGGCGGCATCCTGCGCGGCGCCGACACGAAGCGCATTGACGCCTTCGCCCGGGAAGGGTTTCAACTGCTCAACTACGCCCCTGAGGCGCAGTGCACACCGTCGCGCTCGGCGTTGCTCACCGGCCGCCACGCCATTCGCTCGGGCACCCACACGGTACCAATCGGGGCCTGCGAAGGCACTGGCCTGGTCGCCTGGGAGCGAACCCTCGGCGACATCTTTTCCGAGGCGAGGTACGCCACGATGTGCCTGGGCAAATGGCACGTGGGCGATGGGGACGGCCGCTGGCCCACCGATCACGGCTTTGATGAGTGGTATGGACCCCCGCATTCCTACGACGAGGCGCTGTGGGAGACGGACCCGTGGTACGTGCCGGGCCGCGACCCGGTGGCCTTTATGCTCGATGGGCGCAAGGGCGCGCCTCCGCGAGAAGCCATACAACTCACCTATGAGGTGAGGCGCAACGTTGACGTCGAATACAAACGCCGCGCCTTTCGCTTCTTGGAGGAGAACGCGGCGGCCGGGCGGCCCTTCCTGCTCTACTTCAACCACACCATGCTGCACATCCCCGTGGTGCCGCGCGACGAATACAAGGGCAAGAGCGGCAACGGCGACTTTGCGGACAGCCTGCTGGAGCTCGACGGCGACTTTGGCGAGCTGCTCGACACGATCGACGCCCTGGGCCTGCGCAACAAGACCATCGTCGTGTTTGCCGGTGATAACGGCAACGATCCAAGCCTGCTCCATCGAGGGACGGCGGGCTTTTTCGATGGCTCGTTATTCACCGGCATGGAGGGCGCGTTGCGCACGCCGTGCATCGCCCGCTGGCCGGACCACATCGCCGCCGGGCGCAAAAGCAACGAGATCTTTCACATCACGGACTGGTTCACCACCCTGATCACGATGGCAGGACTCCAAGTCCCCGACGACCGGGTGATCGACGGCAAGGACCAGTCGCCTTTCCTCTACGGCCAGCAGGAGGAGTCGAACCGGGAGGGGTTCCTTTTCTGGAACGGGCCGCGCCTGTATGGCGTGAAATGGCGCAATTTCAAGATGGCCTTGGTCGAGCAACGCTCGTGGTTCGACCCTGCCCCGGATTATGGCTTCATGAACTGCCGCAACCTGATCTGGGATCCGAAGGAGACCCAGCCAGTCGAGCCGCGCTACTTCCATTCCTGGACGGCAGCGCACTTCGGCCGGTTGATAAGGGAGTTCCAAGAGAGCGTAAAGCGTGAGCCGTTGATCCCCGCCGGGGCACCGCTGGACTACGTGCCAAAACGGAGCGGCGGCTGAGCATTGGTGCGTAAAGTGGCAAATGGCAAGAGTCGAGTGGCAAATCTGAAGTGGCAAGTGCCTAAGGAGAAAGGAGGTGAGTAATTGACCAGAGACCTTGTGGATGACCGCCGCCGGTTCGGCGGCCTTGGGCCCAAAGGGGCCTACGGATTCGACTTACTACCATGTTGGAAGGAGGAAACAAAATGAGTACGCAAGACAAAATCCAACGGGAGATCCTGCCCATCCCCGACATCCCGCATGTCGGGCTGACCACCTACGACGCCAAAGACCCGGATACGAAGTATCCACCCATCGAGCCGCTGCGCCCGCCGAAAGGCGCGCCCAACGTGCTGATCGTGCTGATCGACGACGTGGGCTTTGGCGCATCATCCGCCTTTGGCGGTCCCATCCACACGCCGACCGCTGAGCGGCTGGCAGCCAACGGGCTGCGCTACAACCGCTTTCACACTACCGCCCTGTGCTCTCCCACCCGCCAGGCGCTGCTGACCGGGCGCAATCATCACACCGTCGGCATGGGAGGCATCACCGAGATGGCTACGTCGGCGCCCGGCAACTGCTCAATCCGCCCGAAGTCCTGCGCCCCGCTGGCCGAGACGCTGAAGCTGAACGGCTATGCCACCGCGCAGTTCGGCAAGTGCCATGAAGTGCCCTGTTGGGAGACCAGCCCCGCGGGCCCGTACGACGCGTGGCCGACCGGCAGCGGCTTCGAGTATTTCTACGGATTTGTCGCCGCCGAGACGAACCAGTACTACCCCGACCTCTACGAAGGCACCATACCCGTCGAACCGCCAAAGACGCCAGAGGAGGGATACCACCTTACCGAAGACCTGACGAACAAGGCCATCCAATGGGTCCGTCGACAGAAGTCGCTCATGCCGGACAAGCCCTTCTTTATGTACTTCGCGCCCGGCGCGACGCATGCGCCTCACCATGTTCCGAAGGAATGGGCGGACAAGTATAAGGGCAAGTTCGACCAGGGGTGGGACAAGCTGCGTGAAGAGACATTCGCCCGGCAGAAGAAGCTGGGCGTCATTCCGCCCGACTGCGAACTCACCAAACGCCACCCTGAGATTCCGGCATGGGACACCATTGACCCGAAAATGAAGCCCATCCTGGCACGGCAAATGGAGATCTACGCCGGGTTCCTGGAGCATACCGATCACCATGTCGGGCGTCTGATCGCCGCATTGGCGGACCTGGAGATACTCGACGACACCCTTATCTATTACATCATCGGCGACAACGGCGCCTCGGCGGAGGGCACACTCCAGGGCACGTTCAACGAGATGATTCCCATCAATGGATTCGGGCAGCTGGAAACCCCCGAATTCCTGAAAAAGAATCTCGAGAAGTTCGGCGGTCCGGAAGCCTACAATCACTATGCCGTGGGGTGGGCCCATGCTATGGACACGCCCTATCAATGGACTAAGCAGGTGGCCTCGCACTGGGGCGGCACGCGGAACGGCACCATCATCCACTGGCCCAAAGGTATCAAAGCGAAGGGTGAGGTGCGCTCTCAATTCCACCATGTGATCGACGTCGCGCCGACGATCCTGGAGGCCGCAGGCCTGCCGCAGCCGGCCTTCGTCAACGGCATCCAACAGAAGCCGTACGAAGGGGTGAGCATGGCCTACTCCTTCGACGACGGCAAGGCGGCCGAACGGCACGAGACGCAGTACTTCGAGATGGTCGGCAACCGCGGCATCTATCATAAGGGCTGGACCGCGGTCACCAAACATCGCACGCCGTGGGAACCGGGCATGGTCAAGCTGCCTCCCTTTGACGATGACGTATGGGAGCTCTACGACACGAATCGCGATTGGACTCAGGCCCACGATCTGGCGAAGGAGATGCCGGAGAAGTTGCACGAGCTCCAGCGCCTGTGGCTGATCGAGGCGGTCAAATACAACGTGGTGCCGCTGGACGACCGTATGACGGAGCGCTGTAATCCGGATATCGCCGGACGCCCGCAATTGGTGCGCGGAAACCGGCAGTTGCTCTTTGGCGGGATGAGGCACTTGTCTCCGCACTCGATCGTCAACACGGGGAACAAGTCCTACGCCATCACGGCCGAAGTCGTGGCGCCGGAAGCAGGGGCGCAAGGCGTCATCTTTGCCTACGGCGGGATCGGCGGGGGGGTCAGTCTCTATGTCAGAAGCGGCAAGCCCAAATTCTGCTACAACTTCTGCGGAATCAGGCATTTCTTCGTCGAAGGCTCAGAGGCGATCCCCGCGGGCAAACACCAGGTGAGGATGGAATTCACGTACGACGGTGGCGGTCTGGCCAAGGGGGGCGCGGTGGCGCTCTTCATTGACGGCCGGGAGGTCGGGGCAGGCCGTGTCGAGATCACAGAACCCTTCGCCCTTTCCGGCGAAACGGTTGATGTGGGCATGGATGGGGGGTCGCCGGTGTCCCCGGACTATGGGCCGCGCGGCAACGCGTTCAACGGCGAGGTCAACTGGGTAGAAATTGATGTGGACAAGGCAGCGCTGGACATGGATCACATCCTCACCGGTGAAGAGCGTTTCCGCGTGGCACTGGCGTTACAGTAACGAGTTTTTCCTGTGTGGTGTTGTGCGCTGCTGTGCAGCGCACAGCACTACGAGGTGAGGGATACGATGTTCAACTCGACCCATTTGCGCTATCTGCCCAAAATCAAAATGCTGGCCGCGCTGCACGGTCTGCGCATCGCCGGCCTGCCAACTCAGATCAGCGCGGGGATTACCCTGGCCGCGTTGATGATCCCCCTGAACATCGGCTACGCCCAGGTAGCGGGGCTGCCCCCCATTGTCGGCCTGTACGCCTGCCTGGCGCCGATGATCTTTTTGGGATTATTCAGCGCCTCTCGCAACTTCGTTGCCGGGGCTGACGCGGCGGTGATCGCGTTGATGGGCTCGCTGTTGATCACCCTGGCGCCGGTACAGGACCCGCGCTACGTGGAGCTGGCCTATGCCCTGGCGCTCCTGACGGCGGCAGTGCTCTTCGCCCTTTGGCTCTTCCGCCTGGGCCGGCTGGCCAACTTTTTATCCAAAGCGGTGCTGCTCGGCTTGGTCAGCGGCCTGGGCATTGAAGTACTCACCAGCCAGGTGCAGAAGATCATGGCCATTCATGTGGAAGCCAATGGCTGGCTGGCCGAGGTTTGGGAGATGGTGCGCAGCCTCCCCATGGCCAACCTTTACTGCGTCGCCCTGGGCGTCGGAGCGATCGTTCTGATCCGCCTGCTGTCACGCTATGTGCCCAAAATTCCCGGCGCCCTGGTGGCGCTGGTTTTAGGCACCGCTGCGGTGGCTGTCTTCCACCTGGAGGAGCGCGGTGTGAGCATGTTGGGGCAAATCCCCGCCGGCCTGCCCACGCTGCACGTCCCGCAGGTCGGATGGATGGACTATATCAACCTTTTTCCCGGCGCGCTGGCGATTGCTGGCATCACCATGGCCGAAGGGCTGCTGCTGGTGCGCAAGTATGCGGCCAAGTACGGCGACGAAACCGACGCCGACCAGGAGTTGTTCGCCCTGGGTATGGCCAACCTGGCGACGGGGCTGACCGGTGGCCTGCTTGTCGGCGCCAGCGCCTCGCGCACCGCGGCGATGGACAGCGCCGGGATGCGCTCGCAGGTTCCGGGCATCGTTGGGGCTATCGTGGTCGCGATCGTTTTACTGTTCCTGACCGACCTCCTGGCGATCATGCCCATCGCCGTGCTGGCCGGCATTGTCGCCAATGCAGCCCTGGGTCTGATCGAAGTCCATGGCCTGCAGGAGATCCGCCGCCTGCGCCGTTCGGAATTTCAGGTCGCCGTGGTTTGCCTGGCCTGCGTTTTGGCGCTAGGACCGCTGCAAGCTGTGATCATCGCCTTCTTGCTTTCGACGATCGAAGTGGTGCGGCGGGCGGCGAACCCGCAAATGAGCGCCATGCACGCCCTGCCCGGGGGAAGTGCGTATGTGCCTTGCTCCGATTTGTCGGATGCGATGCCGGTGCCGGGCTTGATCCTGTTTCGCTTTGGCGCACAGCTCTTTTTCGCCAATGCGAATGCGTTTCAGGAAGGCGTCAAGCAGATCGTCGAAGGCCACACCCCAGTCCGTTGGTTTGTGTTGGATGCGGAAGCGGTGAGCGATATTGATACGACTGGAGCAGAGGCGTTGGCGCATGCCATCGAAGATCTGGAAAAGCGCGGCATCAGCTTTGCGCTGGTGCGCGCCGTCGCGCCCGTCCCTGAGCTGTTGGAGCGCTACGGATTGCTGGACAAGATCGGCCAAGACCGGCTTTACGCCACCAATCGCCTGGCGGTAGAGGCGTACTGCCGGGAGACCGGACAGGCCAATGCAGCGCTTGCCTCCGACAAGGGTGAGCTGGCGGCCCAAATACAAGGTGAAACGGTCCAGTAATCTGCCATTTTTGTCCTGAACAGGAGGTGAGATATCGAACCACCCAAAAGCTACTTGAGGTCTGGCAGACCTGCCAGGTGTTCTCGTCGCAACACTGAAGATGTTTTCGTCTCTCTAATCGCTGCCCAGGGTCAGGAGGGAAGTTAATACTACAACCGCCTTACTCCCCAAAACGGTGGGCGTGATGGCAAGTCAGGGCGTGATGGCGCTTCATCGCCCTTACAGAAACCAGACCAGGTAGCTTCCAGCTACATTGACTTTGCCTCAGCAGTGTGGTACTATAGAACCGAGGAGGTCAGTCAGGAACAATATCCTGACCAAAATGAGCTGGCCCTACGCCTACACACCCTACATCTGGCCTATGCTGGTCTCTGCCGCGTTGATTGCAGTGCTGGGCATCTATGCCTGGCGGCGCCGCAGCGTGCCCGGCGCGCTTCCCCTCGCCATTA
>VGOG01000076.1 GCA_016875995.1 Chloroflexota bacterium | reverse complement strand
TTCTCCATGACCGTCAGGTTGCCGAAGAGGCGCCTGCCCTCAGGGACGTGGGAGATGCCAAGCTCACTGACCACCCTGTCGGCGGGGTAATGAAACAGGTCTTTCCCCATGTAGGTCATCTTGCTTCCTGGTTCGGCGGGGACCAGACGGGAGATGGCCCTCAACGTGGTGCTCTTGCCGGCTCCATTGGCCCCGATGATGCACACGATCTCTCCTTCATCTACCTGAAAGCTTACGCCGTGGAGGGCCCTGATCCCTCCGTAGGAGACCCTCAAGTTCTCAACTGACAGCAGCATCAGGCTATCCCCTCCTTGCCCAGATAGGCGTCAATAACCCTGGGGTTGCTTCGGATTTCTTCCGGGGTGCCTTCGGCGATGACCTCCCCGAAATCCAGGGTCTGGATGGTATCGCAGAGGTCCATGACCACTTTCATCCTGTGCTCGATGAGGAAAATGGCCAGCCCCAGCTCGTCTCGTATCTGCCGAATGACGTTCATCATCTCCACCATCTCTTCCGGGTTCATCCCTGCGGTAGGCTCATCCAGGAGCAGGAGTTGGGGTTCAGAGGCCAGTGCCCTGGCCATCTCTACCCTTCTCTGGACACCGTAGGGCAGGTTGATCACTACCTGCTCTGCGACCCGTCTGATTCCCACCATCTCCAGAAGGTTATAGGCCATCTCCTCAATCTCGGCTTCTTCCCTGTACCGCTGACCTGTGCCGAAGAAAGCACCGAGCAGCCCGTAGTGGATCTTCGAATAGTGGGCCAGCTTTACGTGATCCAGGACGGTCATGTGTCTCCACAGGCGAAGGGTCTGGAAGGTCCGGCACACGCCCATAGCGGCAATCTGATAGGGCTGTAGTCCTACCAAATTCTGGCCATTAAAGACGACCTCCCCCTCGGTGGGCTGGTAGATGCCGGTGATGAGATTGAAGATGGTGGTCTTTCCCGCTCCGTTGGGCCCGATCAGCCCTCTGACCTGGCCCAGCTCAATTTCCAGATCGTAGTTGTGGACAGCCCGCAAACCGCCGAAGAAATGGGTCATGTTTCTGACCTGAAGCAAAGGCATGAGTCACCTCTCTTCCCCTGGCACTTGCACTGAGCTCCGCCGAAGTGTTTGCCTGGGCTGCAAAAGATCCTTGATGTTGACCTCGGTGAAGGCGAACAGGCCCGTTGGCCGTCGGATCATGAGCACGATGAGCAGCACGGGAATCGCGATCCACTTCCAGAGCTCCAAAGGGCGAAGGACCTCGATCAGGACCTGGATGCCAAGCGCGCCAGCGATGGAGCCGACGACCGAATTCAGCCCTCCTAGATAGACCATCGCCAGGACCTCGCTGAGCTTGTACACGCCAAAGGTGCCGGGATTGATGTAGCCGATCACGTGGGCAAAGAGCCCACCTGCGACGCCAGCCCAGAAGGCGGCGAACAGGAAGGTCGCCATTTTCGTACGTCGGGTGTTGATGGTCATGGCGGCGGCAGCGGTTTCGTCATCTCGCACGGCACACATGGCCTTCCCGATCGTGGAACGGGTGAAGTTGTAGATCGTCCACACGCAGACCGCCGTCCATGCAAACACGGTGGGTAGATCGGCCCACTTTGGCTGGTTCATGAAGCCGCGCGGACCTCCGATGATTTCCAGGTTCTCGATCACGCTTTTGACGATGAACATGAAGGCCAGGGAAATGATGGCCAGGTAATCACCCCTGGTGCGGAAGGAGGGGATAGCTACCACCAGGGCGCCCAAAGCGGCCAACAGCCCGCCGCCGATCAGCGCGAGGGGAAACAAAAACGGCCCCAGGGCTGGGGGGAGAAGCGGAGCTCCGAAGACGTCGTCGTTGACGAAGAGCAAGACGGTCAGGACCGAGGCGCCGTAAGCCCCCAGCGCCATGAAGCCGGGGTGAGAACAGGAGAACTCGCCCATGTAGCCATTCACCAGGTTCAGGCTGAGGGTGAGGATGATAGATATGAAAATGAATCTCAGAAAGAGGATGCGGTAGGCGCTGATGCCTCCCCACAAATGCACCGTGGCGTAGAACAGCGCCAGGTGGACCATCAGCGAGACCATGAGTGGGAACCTGTCGAGCAGCTTCCTGGCCAGTCTGTTGGCCAGGGGAGCGCTCAAGCGGGCCACGACCAGGGTCGGCAAGGCGTAGACCAGGAGGACGTAAGCCGCCGCACTGGGGATCAGCGCGGGCCTGGTCAGCATGATGCGCAGGCCGAACAGGCCGGGGATGCCGGTCAGGCCAAGTGCTAGAGCCAAGGGGAGGCCCACGGTTTGCTCGACTAGAGCCAAGGGGAGGCCCACGGTTTGCTCAAGCACCACGGCCACGAGGGCCCCGAAGAGCCAGCCCATCAATGGAATGGGGGCCAGATACGACCGCACCCTGGCGAGCAACGTGTTTCTGGCTACTGATTTGGCAAGCGGAATGGTACGCTCTCCTACCTCCATCTCGATGTCTCCTTTTCGTTGATCGCGTTTCTGTGGCACTTCATGGCTCCTTCAGATCACAGCCTGAGCTGAGCGCCTGAAAGTTAGAATTAACAGAATGATCGAATAGGCGATCACATCGCGCAGAGTAGAGGGGAAGACCGCGGCCACGAAGATCTCGATAAACCCCAGCAGGAAGCCAGCCAACGCTGCTCCCAGGACGGAGCCTCTCCCCCCCAGGATGGCGGCCACGAAAGCCTTCCACCCGATCAGCAGGCCCATGTAGGGCTCGAGGATGGGGTAGGCAATGCCGAAGAAGATCCCCGCTGCGGCGGCCAGGGCCGAGCCGAGGCCAAAGGTCAGCGCGGCGATGGTGTTCAGCGGCACCCCCATCAGCGGGACGACGACGAAGTCGTAGGCCATGGCCCGCATGGCCATCCCCCACTTGCTGCGGCGTACGAACTGGTGCAGGCCAAGCATCAGCAAGATGGAGAGGAAAACGATCATGATCTTGGTGTTAGTCACTGTGACTGGCCCGAGTTGATAGCTCTGCGTCGCGATTAAGACCGGAAAGCTGCGCCGTCGGGCACCCAACAGGGCCAGATTGCCCGTCTCCAGGACGATGCCGATCATCAGACCGGTGATGGCGGCCGAGGCACGAGGGGCGCCCCGCAGTGGCCTGTACCCCACCCTTTCGACCAGCATGCCCACGAAGGACGTCAGGAACATGGCGAGGACGATGGTCAACATGAGAATCAACCAGTTAGGTAGGGCAATGATCCCCAGTGAGGCGAAGGCTACCAGCCCGCTGGAGACGAAGAAACCAATGTAGGCTCCGACCATGAAGATGTCACCGTGGGCGAAGTTGAACAGCATCAGGACGCCGTAGACCATGGAGTAGCCCAGGGCGATCAAGGCGTAGAAGCTGCCCCACTGTAAAGCGTTGAACAGATGTTGAAAAAACGTAGCCAGGGTCACCTACGTACCTCCCTTGGAAAAACGGGGACAAGGAGAGGGGGTGAGGGGATGACAAGGAGACAAGGAGATTCTCCCTCTCTCCTTGTCTCCCCCTCTCCGTGTCTGATTTATGGGCAAGCCGACTCGTAGAACTCGAACTCGTGAGCCTCGTTGATTCTGACGATGACCGCGCACTTGATGGGGTCACCCTCCTCGGTGAAGGTCATCTTGCCCGTGATGCCGTCGAAGTCCTTGATCTTGGCCAGGGCGTCGCGGATGCATTTGCGATCCACCTTGAGGTCGCCAGTGAGCTTGCCGCAATCCAGGATGGCCTGCTGGACGATCAGCGCCGTGTCCCAGGTCAAGGCCGCCACGTCGTCCGGGACATAGCCGTGCTTCGCGGTGTAGCGGTCAATGAACTCCTTGGTAGCGCCTTTGGCCCCGGCGGCAGCGTAGTGGGTCGAGAAGTAGCACCCTACGCAATCGTCGCCGCAGAGCGGCATCAGCTCTGCTGAGCCCCAACTGTCGCTGCCCACGATGGGCTTATCCCACCCCAACTGATGAGCCTGCTTCACGATCAGGGGAACCTCGTCGTAGTACTGCGGGGTGAAGAAGAACTCGGCCCCTGAGCCCTTGATCTTGGTCAACTGCGCGCTGAAGTCGCGGTCTTTGGTGGTGAAGGTCTCGAAGGCTACCACTGAGCCTGGACCATGGAGGTTTTCCCAGGCGGCCTTGAAGAACTCGGCCAGGCCCTTGGGGTAGTCGCTGGCCACGTCGTACAGCACCGCCGCCTTGGTGAATCCGAACTCCTCGGTGACGAAGTTAGCCACCACTGGTCCCTGGAAGGGGTCGAGGAAGCAGGCGCGGAACACCCACGGCCGGTTCTCGGTGGTTCTGGGGTTGGTGGACCAGGGGCTGATGCACGGCGTCTCGTGGTCGTTCGCGACCGCGCCGGTGGGAATGGCCTGCTTGCTGGCGTAGGCACCGATGATGGCCAGCACCTCATCCTCCACGATCAGCTTCGTCGCCGCAGCCGCCGCTGACTCGCCCTTGGACTCGTTGTCCTCGTGAAGTACCTGGACCTTGTACTTCACCCCGCCAACGTCCAGGCCACCTGCTTTTTCAAGGTCCTCGACCCACATGTCCAGGGTGTACTTGGCCCCTTCCCCCACCTTGGGGATGTCGCCGGTGAGGGGAGCGACGTTGCCGATCTTGATCACCCCTCCGTAGGCAGCCTTGGGCGCCGGCTGGCACGCCGACAAGGCGGTGAGGCCCAAGATCAGCACTAAAAACGCACCCATCATCTTCTTAAACATTTTAGTCTCCTCCTAACGGCATGTTATGGCCCAGGAATCATCCCAGGTCTTTATAAGGGAAAAAAGGGGGGACAGCCCAACATTCCCTTGGCCATAGCCACTCTTGGTGTCCACTATCACCTCCTTGCTATTGGAGACATTCTGGATTCAACGATTGGATAAAAATGGAGACCCTTTGGCTGTGGTGAGAATCGCTTATCGAGCAGAGAGCCTGGCAGGGGCATAAGCATCGCCTTTGATCACTTACTCGTCAAGGATGGGGATCGGGAGGATAGCAAAAGCTGTTCTTGAGTGAGTATTATAGTGGCAAAGTACTGTCTTGTCAAACTCAGTCTCCCGCAATTCCTGAAGCTTGCGTTCCATGTGACTCAGGGCGTGAACTGGGCAATGGCCATCATGACGGTCAGGATGGTGCCGAACAGAGCGATGGAACCGATCAGCCACCGCGTCTGTACCAGCATCCGCTCTGACATCTGATCGAGTCGTGACTCGAAATGCTGGTTCATCTGGTCGAAGCGCCCGTTTATCCCGTCGAAGCGCCCGTTTATCCCGTCGAAGCGCCCGTTTATCCCGTCGAAGCGCTCGTTCATCTCCCGGCGCAATTGGCCCAAATCCTCGCGGAGCTCGGCTCGCATCTGGGCCTGATCCTCGCGGAACTCACCCCTCATTTGAGCCAGATCCGCGCTGAACTCACCCCTCATTTGAGCCAGATCCGCGCTGAACTCACCCCTCATTTGAGCCAGATCCGCGCTGAACTCAGCCCGCATCCGAATCTGCTCCTCCTTAAACAGCGAGATGTCTTTCCCCAGCCCATCCAGTCGCGACAGCACCTCCCGATACTCGTCCCGCGGCACGGCTTTCTCTTTGATGGACTCGGAGAGCCACCTCTCCATCCAGGGTATGAAGTCCACTACCGCCTCTTCCCCCAGGGCCCGTCTTATGGTTTGTGGTATGGCAACCGGCATCTTCCTTCACCTCCCGTTGAGAATGTGCTCTAAATTATACCGCAATTCTTTCTTCCTGTCCAACGCCATGCCCCTCCGCTCCCCAACTCCCCTGCTCCCCTGCCCCTCCGCTCCCTAGCTCCTCTGCCCCCTAGCTCCTGTGCTCCCTTCGACTCGGCTCAGGGCAAGCCTCTGCTCTCTTTACAAGGGCCTGAGACAACACGGAGAGCAAGGAACACACCAGGAGGTAAAACCAACTACCCAAGCGATAGGCGTAGTAAAGGGGTAGCATTCTCCTGTCGGACAACTGGTAACGCTCGGTCATGTACTCTGCACTGGGAAAGGCGACGGTAGCCAGGTACCTTGCCTTGTGCAGGAGGCTATCTCTGCTGATGACGCTGAGCAGGATGGCAGCGTGCTTATCCCTGGCGGTCAAGAGGGCGAAGGCCGCCTTTTCTCTAAGGCCCGGCCTCTCCGACCCTAGCCTCTCAAGAACCTCAGCTCCCCCTTCATCCCCCCCAAAGTTGGGGGGGAAAGAGGGGGGGCGGCCAAGCAATTCTACCGTCCTGGCGAGGGTGACCTGAAGTGCTTTGAGGATCTCGAATTCCCTGGCCTTAGCGAGGATCGTGTCCCAATCCAGCTCGTTTTCGTAGTATTGAAGGACCTGGGCGATGTCGTAGAACCAGAGCAGCCGCCCCCAGCGGTGCTTGGCCAGATGGCTGGTCAGGTGAAGCACCTCTCCCTCCGGGGACAGCACCAGCGCGGGGATGTCGGCTACCCTTCGCTCCAGAGCATTACTCCAGAGCCACTCTGTCAGCAAGGTAGCCGGTTGACCACGCGGCCACTCCAAAAGGCGCCAATGGAGGTCTACGCTCAGGGGGTAAGGGGCCTGCCGGGTGAACATCTTGGCTCGCCCAAAACTCCGATCGAACTCCCTGGCGTGGTCAGGAAAGAAAGTGTACCCCCGCGCGATCAACATCTCCTGTACCCGAGGCAAGTCGTGGACTCTGATCAAGAGGTCAACGTCGCTCATGGGCCTCAGGGCGATGTTGGGGTAAACCGTCCCTGCCAGGGCAGCCCCCTTCAGAAGGATCGCCTGGAGGCCCTCGCTCCGCAAGAGCTCGAGGATGGCGCCGAGCTCGTGGTAGATCAAGGTATTCCGGGCCAGGCTGGCAAAGTATTGCCCTTCTAGCGAACGGAGGAGTGGATAGGGGATGTCATCAGCATCCCTCTCCTTGAGCTTGGTGTAGAGCAGCGGGCCAACGCCGTGGCGCAGGGCAGCGTCACACAATTGACCCCAGCTCACCTTTCCCGCCCCTGGTCCCTGGGCGATGATTTCGGCGTTGTCATCCCCATCGAGCCTGAGGTAGACAAGCAACGCCTGCTCAGGTTGGGTTAGCAACATAGAATAGAGAATGGACGTAGGTCTGGTAGACATACTCCAGCACAGCGCTCAGGGGGACATCGTACAGCCCGAACTCCGGGATATTATAATGGTCCGGGTCGGTTGCTAGCTTGATTATACCATGCCGGGCTGGGCTGCACAAATCAGGTCTCTCCTCTGCTCCCCTGCTCCCCTGCTCCCTAGCCCCCCTGCCCCCCCGCTCCCCTGCTCCTCTGCTCTCTTTGAACTTTGGAGTTTGAGCTTTGAGCTTCAGGGCTCCCTTGCCCCTCCGCCCCCCTGCTCCCCTGCTCAGTTCTCCCCTTCTTCCCACGACGATCTTGCGTTTGATAATAAGCGGATGCTCTATCCCGGTGCCAACACACCCTCATTTCATTTGACATCATCGCTAGGAAGATGTATAATCGAGTAAAAGGGGGTACTAATATGGCCATGTCATCCCATGTACAACAATTGTTGGAAAGAGTTACCGCTGTTCTCCCTGTCAGTGACGAGGATCTTGTTTATAAAGGCATCGCCACTAGCGTCACAGAGAGGATCTTGGACCTCAAGAAGGCGGTGACGCGACTCCAGGGGCGATATAAGTCTCTGGAAGACCTGGAGCGAAAAGTTCAAGCCGAGGGGGTATCGCCCGATGACCATACGCTCTACACCGATTTGCTAGAGTGGCGGGCCATCAACCACGAGCTAACTCACCTCCGTCACATCTTCGAGGCTCTTTGATGCTGTGGCATAAGGTCGTCCTTCGGAGGCTGGAAGCCAGCGGCCTGTTCAGTGAAGTCGGCTTGGTTGGCGCCAAAGTCCGGGCCGTTATTGATGAGGCTCGATTCCTTGACATCCACTATGACCCAACGACCAAGAGCTACTCGTATGCCCTCATTGATCTCGGGCTTCCCTACGCCGGTGACAAGCGGCTCTTTTTTCTCTCCATCTCCTTGTCACCCCCTCACCTTGTCTCCTCCGCTCCCCCGCCCCCTTGCTCCCTTGCTCCCCTGCTCCCCTGCTCAGTAAGATGTCTGGCCTCCACAGCGGCACGCTTGAACTCCACGAACTGGGATTCGCTCGCCTGGATCATCCGTAGATAATCTTGTTCAGATGGGTGCATTTCTATCCTCGAATGGTTGCTGTCCTGTCAATGCTTCGTTGCGCTCGAATAGAGAAAGGGCTGCCTGGGTCAAGATGGCCAGGTCGCCGAGGAACGACTGCTGCTCGATGTACTCCAGGTCCAGGCGCAGTTTGTCGGGCAGCACCTGGGCCAGGTAGACGTACTCCACATTGTCACCCCCGCCGGCCAGGAGCTCTTCCTCGTGGCGGTACTTGATGAAGGCGGGGCTGGCCATCTTGTGCAGGGGAGCAAGGGAGCATGGGAGCGGAGGTGAATCTCCTCTGCACCCCAGCACCTCCGCACCCCGGCACAGAGAGGGCCGACGATGCTCATCTCGCCCTGGAGGACGTTGATGAGCTGGGGCATTTTGTCAATCTTCAGCCTGCGCAGGAATCGCCCCACGCGGGTGATGCGCGGATCAGCGTCGCGGGTGATGCCGGGGCCTTGGTTCGATGCGTCAGCGACCATGGTGCGGAACTTGTAGATAGCAAACAGCTTACCGTCCTTCCCGACCCGCTGACCCCGGTAGAACACTGGCCCCGGAGAGTCAAGCCTGATGGCGATAGCCGCGATCAACCAGAGAGGCAGAGCAATGAAGATGATCAGAAGAGAGACAACGAAGTCGAAGGCGCGTTTCATCATGGATGATGGAAGATAGATGTAGGCATCGTTCAGTCGTCACTATTCACGCTTCATTCAGGCACGTGTACACGTCAAATGCAGCCGCGCGCCGCCAGTCCTGATCAAGGGTAGCGACGGCCAGCACCCCCAGCCGTTCGGCTTCGGCCAGAATGAGTGCATCCTGAGGCAGCAAGTAGTAAGCGGTGATGAAATAGCTGACGCTTGTACATCACCAGCCAGTTGGGCGGCCGGGCAACAGTATCCATCGCTGCCCAGGCCTGCCCTGAGCCTGGCCGAAGGGTACGACGCAGACTGTTGGCGAGAATGACGTGATAGCACTCCTGAAGCACCGGCATGAGAAGCCAGGCCACCATCTGATAGGCAGCAATTTGCTGGCGTAAACGTCTGATGAACCTTTGAGCTGCAAAAGCATGGGGGTTGTCATCACCAGGCCGAAGAGCCAGCAGCAAGGAGCTATCCACTACCAACTGAGGCGGTAAGGGTACCGCGGGGTCGGCAAGGTCGTAAAGCGCCATCAATGGACCTCGTGGATATCCACCCAGAAGCGATCCCCATCCGGTGGCAAAGTGCTGAGGAGCTTCGCCAGCCGGTCCACCGGATCGCCCAACTGGGCTTCGAGACGGTGCGCTCGGGCGACCAGCGTCTCCTGCCGCCGGCGCAGTTCCGGTGATAGGGGAGAAGGGGTGCTCGTCGCGGCTGCTTCGGCCCGTTCCTTCAAGCGCTCGAATTCTTCCACACCGATCAGGACGGCCATAGGCCGGCCGCGTCGTTCCAGGACGAATCGCTTCCCGCCATAGGCTACCTGTCCCACCAGGTCGGCGAGTTTACTTTTGGCTTCAGCCATACCAATAAGTCTGTCCATCGTCCACCTCCAACAGGTCAAGATAACCTAATTATACCAGCCATTGGTCCATTTTGCAACTGATCCTCTCCTATCCATTCTCCTTTCCGCCATCCCTTCGACAGGACGCGGGTCACTTCCTCAAGCACATCCAGCGTTTTCTGAATCACAGCCGGTAGTTTTGCAGCCTCAATGCCCTGTAGCTCGTCTCTGAGGGTATGGATAGACTGTGAGATGCGGGTGAGTTCATAAGCTTGAATCTCCTGTTGAAGTTGCTCGACCATACCGCGAACTCCCGCCAGTTCCATTTCTTTGACGCGCCTGTTCTTCTGCGGATGGGAGACAATCTGTTCAGCGCGAGTTTGCAGCTCGAAAAGGCGGCGTTGACAAATTCTAAGTTAGCGCTTCAGCAGGGCCAGGACGTAGCGCAACACCCGGCCCAGGTGCCAGAGGCGGAGCTGGAGGCGACCGGCCTCGGACATGCGATGACGCTGGCTCAGCCATTCGACATCGGGCCACAGCATGGCCAGGCCCACACGCGCCAGGTCCCGCCAGC
This sequence comes from Chloroflexota bacterium, assembly GCA_016875995.1. Lineage (GTDB taxonomy): Bacteria > Chloroflexota > Anaerolineae > VGOG01 > VGOG01 > VGOG01. Next base: position 7,519 of record VGOG01000076.1, on the reverse strand, counting down.
GGTCCACCATGAGCAGGTTGAGCAGGAAGCCCTGGGGAACGTTGATGGCCAGGTCGTCGTTGAGCAAGCGTTTCTCAGATGTTGATCAAGTCCCAGTGCAGGTCAATGACGACCGCAGTCCTATCGCCCTCTTCTGTCTCCTTGCTGAACATGCCGATGCTCTTGGTGATCTGATCAATACTTCCCCATGGGGTAAGTATCTCAGCCTCAGGTTGGTATCCCAACCGCTCAAGAACTCGACGAGTGTCAGGCACCCGGTCGTAGGGCACCAGGATGTCCACGTCGGATGGAAAATGGATGGTAGGTAGAAGTCAATGCCTCCCCTACAGCAGTTCATATTGCAGCAACAGATCTTCCACCCTTGCCAGGAATTTCAGCAGTGGCTTGGGCTCCAGACCTTCAGGCAAAGCCTCGTGCTTGTCCGGGTCGTCATAAGGGTGTAGATGCCACTCGCCAGCGTCCCGATCTATCCCGAAGATACGCCGCCCACCCTCGATCAGGGCAAGGTAGAGTGATCCTGTCAATTCACCCCAGAACGCCTGCACAAAGAGATTAGGTCGGATATGTAAGCGCAAGGAGAGGGTGGGATCTGTGCGTTCCGTCTCCTCCAACGACTGCACGAACCACACCCTCTCCAGCGCTTCCTGTGCCTCCAGCCGCAGGTCAGTCGCGCTATACACGTTCCGGCTCCCGCAATTCCTGAAGCTTGCGTTCCATCGTTCTTATCCCGCCCACAGCCGTCTCCCAATCCATGGCATCGGTCTCTACTTCCCAGGTGTACCCCTTTTGCTGAACCACCCGGCGGGCCACAAACTCTTCAAAAGTCATCCCATACTTCTGAGTCAGGGTGTGGTCCAGACGGCGGTAGCGTCCAAGACGACGCAGATATTCCGCCTCGAGCAGAAGGCGAACTTTCGTGTCCAGGTCTTGCTCGCCGAGCAAGGGCTCTTCCAAGAACTGTCGGGTGCGTTCCAGGAGCATCGTTTCACTCATTGCGCTCACCTCGCAGGTCTCCAGATTCAGTACACCACAATTGATGGCGAGGAGTTGCACTCCGAGCCCCCATTCGGCAGTACAACTGCCTCACATCGGTGGAATTGTGATCTACTGAGATTGTACCGATCTATCTCTATTATACAACCTCTACCTCACCTTGTCAAAATGGAAATCCAAAATTTGGATTTCCACAACTTGACAAAGGGGCCAAAGCGATGTACGTGGAACTCCCGACAACGACGCAGGAGGATGAGCCGGCGCAGGGTGGTGGCGATGACGAGGAAAATGGAGGATAGATGGTGGAAAATGGATGGTGGAGAATATAGCGGGAGACTAGAGTAGCGTCATTTGGCCGGTTTCCGCTTTCCTGGCCAGCTCTTCCTGGGATAGGCCCCGCTCCAGACGCAGTCGGATCACCTCACGGGCCACCTGGAATTCTGGTTCCAGCGCCCGATAAGTGGCAGCAAACTCGGGGTCCCGCATCTGTTCCTCGTGATACTCGTCGAAAGGACGGCTAGCTCTTACTCTCGTCATGCTGCTCCCTCATATTCCAGAAAATCGGCCAATCTCCGTTGGGCAATGGCAATCTGCTTCCTGGGCGTCTTCTGCGTCTTCTTCAGAAAGGCGTGCAGAAGGATAAATCGTTGTCCAGTAAAGGCGAAGTAGATCACTCGATAAGCTTTGCGCCCCGCTCGGATCCGTAGCTCCCACAGTTTGCCCTCAAGGTGCTTAACGTAGGGAAGACCAAGCTGCAAATTATAGCACATATGCTATAACCAGTCAAATTCCCTCGACAGAGCTCAGGGCAGGGGTCAGTACAAGCTCCCGCAGCCGCTCCACCAATTCCCCATTCCGCTGCGCCTCGGCCAAAGCGATCAGCTCGTCCAACACCTCACGTTTCACGTTGCACGTTTCACGTTGACTGCTGCGCACGCGAAAGATGTGGGGATGGGGCGTGGTTTCGCGTTCTTCCCCGTCGCCCAGCAGCTCCTCGTGCATCTTCTCGCCCAGGCGAGGGCCGATGTACGCAATACGGATGTCCACGTCGGGGCGCAGGCCCCGCAGGCGGATGAGGCGGCGGGCCAGCTCGTCTATGCAAATCTGCTGGCCCATGTCCAGCATGAAGATGTCTCCCCCTTCGGTGAGGGCCGCGGCCTGGATGATGAGACTCACCGCTTCGGAGACGCTCATGAAGTAGCGGGTCATGTCTCGGTCGGTGACGGTGACCGGGCCGCCCATCTCGATCTGCCACTCAAACGTCGGCACCACGCTTCCCCGACTACCTAGTACATTCCCAAAACGAACAGCCGTGCAGAGGATTTTCGATTTTCGATTGCCGATTGCTGATTCGCCATTCGCTATTCGCCATTCGCCATTCACTATCATCATCTCACACAGCCGCTTGGTGGCCCCCATGATGCTGCACGGATTCACCGCCTTGTCGGTGGAGACCAGCACAAAACGCTCCGCCCCGATCTGGTGGGCCAATTCGCTGGCGATGAGGGTACCTGCGACGTTTACCCAGACAGATTCATCGGGATGCTCCTCCATCAGCGGCACGTGTTTGTAGGCCGCAGCGTGGAAGATAATCTGGGGGCGATAGGTCTCGAACCAGCTCCCTATTTTCTTCCGATTGGTGATACTTCCCAACAGTAACTGCAGCGAAACCTGATGTCCTTTTGCATTAAGCTCAACCCATAGGTCGTGCAAGCCGGTCTCGTTGTTGTCCAGCATGAGAAGCTGGCGGGGACCAAAGGCGATGATCTGACGGCAGAGCTCAGAGCCGATGGAGCCAGCGGCGCCGGTGACCAGGACGGTCTTGCCGGCCAGCAGGTCGCGGCAGGCATCGTGGTCAATCTCCACCGGCTTGCGCCCCAGCAGGTCCTCGGCGGTGACGTCGCGCAGGGGAGCCAACTCTTCACGCTTCTGAAGAAAGTCGAAGATGTTGGGGAGCACCTTGATGATGGCTCCGCTCTGCTCGCAGAGGTCCAGGATGGCGCGGAAGTCGTCCCCGGCGATATTGTAGATGGCGATGACGATGAGGTCTACTCCGTGACGGGCCACCAGATCGGGGATGGCGTGGCAGTCGCCCAGCACCGGGAGGCCGTGGACGCGCATGCCTTGCTTGGCCGGGTCATCGTCCACGAAGCCCACGACCTTATAGCCCTCGCCTTCCTTCTGGTTGAGAAAGCGCCAGGCCAGGAGCTGCCCCGCCTCGCCAGCGCCGACGATGAGCACGCGAGTGCCGGGTGCCGGAAACTGCCGCCGCAGGTCCCGCCAGCGCCAGCGGACGCCGGTCCAGACGCGGCGGCGATAGCGCACGCTGACGAAGCCGACGAAGGCGAACAGGCCGGTCATCCAGACCACGCTGAGGGGGACGGGGCGCTGGTCAGGCCAGAAGATGTCGGCCAGGGTCAGGAGGGCGGTACTGATAACGACGGCAGCGGCGATGACCACGATCTCCCCGGCCGAGGCGTAGCGCCATAGGCGGTGGTAGAGGCGAAGGAGATAGTTGACGCCCAGGCAAATGGCGACGGCCACCAGGCCGAAGAGGAGCGCGGGCCGGAGGTCGAGAGTGGCAGTGATGGCACGGGCCGACCAGGCCAGGAGCAGGCTAAAAATGACGACCAGGGCGTCAATCACACCCCAGGGGACGTAGCGACGGATGAAGCGGAAGATGGAGGATGGAGAATGGATATTGGATATTGGAGAATGGATATTGGAGGATGGAAAGTGGGAAAAAGGGAAACGGCGTTTGCTCATGGTTGCTGTCCTGTCGGTGCTTCGTTGTGCTGGAAAAGAGAAAGGGCGGCCTGGCCCAGGATGGCCAGGTCGCCGAGGAAGGATTGGTTCGCGATGTACTCCAGGTCCAGGCGGAGCTTGTCGGGCAACACCTGGGTCAGGTAGACGTGCTCCACATTGTCACCCCCGCCGGCCAGGAGCTCTTCCTCGTGGCGGTACTTGATGAAGGCCGGGCTGGCCATGCCGGGCCGCACGCTGAGCACCTGGCGCTGCTCCGGCGTGTAGTGAGCCACGTAGCGCGGGTCCTCGGGTCGCGGGCCGACGATGCTCATCTCGCCCTGGAGGACGTTGATCAGTTGCGGCATCTCGTCAATCTTCAGCTTGCGCAGGAAACGTCCCACACGGGTGATGCGCGGGTCGGCGTCGCGGGTGATACCGGGGCCTCGGTTCGGTGCGTCGGCCACCATGGTGCGGAACTTGTAGAGGGTAAAGGGCTTACCGTCCTTGCCGATACGCCGGGCGCGGTGAAAGACGGGGGCCGGGGAGTCGAGTTTGATAGCGATGGTCACAGCCAGCCACAGGGGCAGAGCAATGAAGATGATCAGAAGAGAGACAACGAAGTCGAAGGCGCGTTTGAGCGCCATATCATTCAAAGGTAAGCACGCGCTGGCTTTCGTGAAAGCAGATCTTGAATCGCTCAAAGACCCCCGCCCTTCCCAGCAAGTTGAAACCAACGCCCAGTTTCTCAGAGAACCCCACCTGGGTGATGAACCGTTCCGCTCCTATCTGGACTTCGAGCTCATGCAAATACAATGGTGATCAGCGGCGCCAATCGCCCATCGAGCTACCAACTCATCTAGATGTTCCACCAACCATTCATCATACTCCCGCAATTGTAAGGCTTCCATTTTCTTAGTACCTCCCGCTCACGTTCCTGAAAAACCTTTGCTGTAACTACTCAGGCTGTCATTGCGAGGAGGCGGTTTTTGCCGACGAAGCAATCTCCAATTCGCAAGTTGGGGATTGCTTCGCAAAAAACGCTCGCAATGACAACAGAGGCTGAGTAGTTACCCTTTGCTTTCGTTTACTTCGGCTACGCTTGTCCTGAGCCGAGTCGAAGGGTTCATGACAAGCATAGTATAACACAACAGACAAGAGATGTCCAGATCAGTCCACTGCTTATCGCCAAAACTGCCTCACCACATCCTCCACCGCCTCTATCACGTCCTCCACGTCCTGATCGCTCATCCTGGGATACAGCGGCAGCGAAACCATGCGCTGGTACTCCCGGTAGGCCACCGGGAGGTCATCGGGCTGGTAGCCGTACTTGTCGCGATAGTACGGGTGCAGGTGGATGGGAATGAAGTGGACACTGGTGCCGATGTGGCGGGCTTTGAGTTCTTCGATGAACTGGTTACGTGAAACGTGAAGTCGTGAAACGTGAAGGCGTGAAACGTGAAGGCGTAAAACGTAGAGGTGCCAGGCGTGTTCCACTTCGGGGCGCTCGGTGGGGATCTGGAGCTCCTCGAACTGGGAGAAGGCCTGGTTGTAGCGGCGGACGATCTCGCGGCGGCGGGCCTGGAACTGGGGGAGTTTGCGCAACTGGTGCAGGCCGATGGCCGCCTGGATGTCGGTCATATTATACTTGAAGCCGGGGCGGATGACCTCGTAGTACCACGAGCCCTCGGACGAGTAGCGCTTCCAGGCGTCGTGGCTCAGGCCGTGCAGGCTCCACATGCGGGCCTCTTCGATGAGTTCGGGTGGGCCGGTGAGCATGCCGCCCTCGGCGGTGGTCAGGTTCTTGGTGGCGTAGAAGGAGAAACACGTGAGACGTGAAACGTGATCCGTATTGCGTGTTGCGTATTGCGTATTGCGTGTTGCGTATTGCGTATTGTTCTGGTCGGGGTCTTGGCCGATGAAGCGGCCTTTGTATTTGGCGGGGAGGGCGTGGGCGGCGTCTTCGACCACGGCTAGATCGTATTGTCGGGCGATGTCGAGAATGGTGTCCATCTCGCACGGGTGGCCGTAGAGGTGGACGGGCATGATGGCCCGAACGTTACACGTTTCACGTTTCACGTTGAACGTTTCAACAGCTTCAGCGATCTTGACCGGATCAATGTTCAGCGTATCCGGCTCCACGTCCACCAGGATGGGGCGGGCGCCAACGTGCTCGATGACGTGGACGCTGGAGCAGAAGGTCATGGGGGTGGTGATGACGGCGTCGCCGGCGCCGATGCCCAGGGTCGCCAGGGCCACGTGGAGAGCGGCGGTGCAGGAGTTGAGGGCCAGCGCCGCCGGGGCGCCAAGTAAGGCGGCGAATTCCTCTTCGAAGCGCCTGACCTTGGGCCCGGTGGTGATCCAGTCGGAGTGCAACGTATCTATAACCTCGGCGATTTCTTCTTCGCCAATGAGAGGCGGAGAGAAGGGGAGAAAGGCACTACGCATTGGGTCTCCTTTGTTGGAAAAACGGAAAAGTGGAAGCGGTGCGGCGGGCAGTATAGCCCAGGTGTTTGCGGATACTTCGGCTACGCTCAGTACAAGTTTTGGCGAAGGAGACGCGATAGTTGCGCCGATGCGGGGCCGCTTTTTCGCATTTGCCAAACCACGGCTTCACGACTATACTATGCTATGCGTACAGTCATAGAGCTACCCTAATGAAACATTATCCTCACAAATGGACGGTACAGGACAGATACGGTAACACCGTGTATATGACAGCGGAACGTTGGCAACACGCACTGGAAAAACGCCCCTGGCTGGCAGATTATCTTGAGGAGACGTTGCCAATAACTATGTGACCAACGTGTGGGCCGTGTACATACATTCACAAGGGTGAACTGATGAATGAGCAACTATCTATACACTATGAATACGACGAAATAGGCGATGTCCTGGACATTTACTTTGGCGAAAAAAGGTGTCAAAGCGGAAGCTGTAGATCTCGGCTTGCAGGCAGGCTACTCTGACGCTCTTGAGTTATACAGGTTAATCAAAGCCGAGGCGATAACGGTAGCGAAAGCACAGCCAGCCGTTCCGCCATTCGAAACCGTTGTTGCGGCTTACGATGTTGAGCCAGGCGACGTGGAGATTCTGCGGCTGTGTCGGCTTGCTTCTGACTATGATCATGTGGTCGTTGACGATCGTTTGCTTTACTTGATTCTGCACCGCTTTGCCATGCGGCCTATCTTCTTGCCTGATCTCATCATCGCTATGGCCAGGGAGATGGCGATTACGGAGGAGACAGGCGAACAACTATTGGAAGCCATCCGGTCGCGATATCGAACCGGTTTCATCGAACATTCACTACTGATGCTGAAAGAGGTGTTGTAAAGATGGCTGTTGAAATCGCTATTCCTGTAGACGAAAAAGTATCCAAGTATATACAAGTTCTGGTCGAAACAGAGCGTAAGAGCCATTCCGATGTGGTGCGGGCGCTACTGGAAGAAGGATACAAGGGGGAGATCGAAAAGCTCTACACGAGTTACTCGCGGGGCGAGATCACTTTACGGAGGATGGCCCGCCGTTTGGGTCTGAATTATCGGGAGCTATATCAATTGTTGGCCAATAAGAACCTGCCCCTCTGAGGACAATAGAGGGTGGAAAATCAAACTCCCAAGGCTCGCATCCCGCGTACTGCCGCCGCTTCACATCCATTGTCCATACCACACGGTTGATGAGGCTCAAATAATCATCCATCTCTTCCCATTGATCCAGTTCCTGTGTTGGCGTTTGTTTGCCTGTTGCCGTTTCCTGGCCCAATTATACCGCGTCACGCCCCCAA
>VGOG01000075.1 GCA_016875995.1 Chloroflexota bacterium | reverse complement strand
CCCCTGCCCGTGGACAACATCACCGCCGAGAGGCTGGCTGAGTACGTCTGCCACCAGGTGGTGGAGAGGCTCGCGGAGCAAGGGATGGCCAACCTGAGCTCCATCACGGTGGGCGTAGAGGAAGCGCCGGGCCAGACGGCCTATTATACCCAGCCCTTGGGCCAGTGAGACGGGAGTGTGGGCGCAAGTCCGTCCTATAGCAGACTCGCGTCTGCACTCCCCTCACCTATTTCAGGAGGTGAAATCGTGAACAGAATCGCCTGGGGAATCACCGGGGCCGGGCATTTCCTGGCCGAGTGTGCCGACTACCTCGTGAATCTGAACAACGTAGATGTATTCCTTTCCCAAGCGGCGGAGGAGGTCATCAGGATGTACCGCCTGGAATCGAAGCTCTCCCCAGCCAGGGTGATCCGAGACACCATGCCCAGCGCGCCCGTGGTGGGGAGATTCGCCCGAGGGGTGTATAGTGTTCTGATCATAGCCCCAGCCACTTCCAATTCCGTGGCCAAGTTCGTCTACGGTATCTCCGATTCCTTGATCACCAACATCTTCGCCCAGGCCGGGAAGTCACAGGTGCCCATCGTGGTCCTGCCAACCGACCTCGCTCCCGAAATGGACTCCCGCGGTCCGAAGGGGAACGTGGTAAAAGTCTACCCACGCCCCATTGACCTGGAGAACGTGGCGAAGTTGCGCCAATTCCCAGGCGTGACGGTGGTGAAAGACGTGGAGGAACTGCGAGCATGCCTAAATACTTATTTGTGACCGGCCAATTGGCTGCTGAGGCCCTCAAGGATACCCTGGCCGAGATGGCGCCCGAATTCGAGTACGATGTGGCCGTTCTGCCCATTACCGTGGCTGCCCTGATGAAGCCCTCCTTCATCGCCAAACACCTGGCCCCCCTTTCCCCCCTGGAGGGGGGACTGAGGGGGGGCTACGACTTCGTGATGATCCCTGGCTGGTGTCGAGGGGACCTGAGCCCCATCGAGGAGGCAACAGGGAGCAGCGTGATGAGCGGCCCGAAAGACCTCAAGGACATCCCCCTCTTCTTCGGACGGGAACGCCAGCGAGAGGGTTACGGGGAATACACGACCAGAATCCTGGCTGAGATCGTGGATGCGCCCCTCCTGAGCCTGGAGGAGATCCTGGCCAGGGCCGAGTACTACCGCGCCAACGGGGCCGATGTCATAGACCTGGGCTGGCCGGCAGAGGGGGATTTTCCCCACGTCGAGGAGGTGGTAGCCGCCCTCAAGGAGCGGGGCTTTGCCGTGAGCCTGGACACCTTTCATCGCCAGGACGTGCTGCGTGCCAATCGGGTGGGCTTCGACTACCTGCTCAGCGTGAACTCGTCCAACCTCGACCTGGCCCGCCAGCTCTCCTGTACGGTGGTGGTCGTTCCCGACTTTGGCCCGACCGGGGCGGGGACGCCCCGGGGTAGCAATGATGGATTGGGCTCTCTGGAGCGCAACATCGCCACGCTGGAGGAATGGGGCGTGTCCTATATCATTGACCCTATCCTGAACCCCATCCACTTCGGCTTTACCGAGTCCCTCTGCCGCTTCTACGAGGTCCGCCAGCGGCATCCCGATGCCCCGATGCTCATGGGGTTGGGCAACCTCACCGAGTTGACGGACGCCGATAGCATCGGCATCAACGCCCTCCTGATGGGCGTGGTCAGCGAGCTGAACATTGACTACGTCCTGACCACCGAGGTGATCAGTTGGGCCAGGGGCTCGGTGCGGGAGTTGGACATCGCCCGCCGATTGATGCACTATTCCCGCCAACGGCAGATCCTGCCCAAGGAGATTGACGACCTGTTGATTGCCCTCAAGGACGTCCCTCATCAATATTACAGCGAGGGGGAACTGCGTCGTATCCAGGAGGGGATACGGGACCGAAACTTCCGCCTCTTCACCGATGAGGAGAAGATCTACGTTTTCAATCGCGACCTTTTCGTGGCGGGGACAGACCCCGACGAGATTTTCTCCCAACTGGGGGTGGAAGAAGCTTCCCACGCCTTCTATCTGGGCCGCGAGCTGGAGAGGGCGGCCCTGGCGGTGCGTTTGGGAAAGAAATACATTCAAGAGGAACCCCTGCACTGGGGTTATCTGGGAGGAGGAGATGGTGAGAGTCATCGGCGTTGATCCGGGCACGGTGAGCTTCGATGTGTGCGGGCTGGAGGACGGGCGAGTGTTCCTGGACACGACACTGCCTACGGTCGAGGTTGGTGCCGAGCCCCGAATCCTGGTGGATATGTTGAAGGCCGTCGCACCCGTTGACCTGATCATCGCCCCCTCGGGCTATGGCCTGTCCTGGGTGCGCATCCAGGAGTTCGGCCCGCGGGAGCGTCTTCAATACATTCTGGCACGGGAGAAGCGGCGAGGGAACTCCTTTCCCATCCGCGGAATGGCCGAGATAGTCAGGCTGCTGAGGGAGAGCGACCTGCCCGCATATTTCATGCCCGCTGTGATCCACTTGCCCACCGTGCCGGAGCACCGCAAGGTCAACAAGATAGACATGGGCACGGCGGACAAGCTCTGCTGCGCGGTTCTGGGAGTCTACGATCAGGCCCGTCACTACGGCATCGCCTACGAGGAAACCTCGTTTATCCTGATCGAGGTCGGCGGGGCCTTCACCGCGATCATGGTCGTGGAAGGGGGCAAGGTGGTGGACGGCCTGGGAGGCACCAGCGCCTGCCTGGGCTACCGCTCTTTAGGAGCTATGGACGGGGAATTGGCCTACTTGTTGGGCGATTTCGACAAGGAGCTCCTCTTCTCAGGTGGAGCGGCCTACGTGGCGGGCCGGCCGGACATCCCGCCGGAAGACCTGGTCAGGCTTAGCCACACCGATGAGCGGGCCAGGATAGCCTGGGAGGCGCTCATGGAGGGCATCGTCAAGAGCGTGGCGGCCGAGCTGGCCGTTGTCTCCGCGCCGCGGGAGATCCTGCTCTCAGGCCGGCTCTGTCGCATCGAGGCGGTCCGTCAGGAGTTGGCTGATCGGCTGGCCCGCTTCGCGCCGCTGCGCCGGGTGGAGGGGTTTGCTCAGGTAGCCAAAGAAGCCTCCCAGGGGGCGGCCCTCATCGCCGATGGCCTGGCTGGTGGAGAATTCGCAGAGCTGATCGAGGTGATGGAACTCAAGGGAGCCACGGGAACAGTGCTGGATCACCTGTACATCCAGGGTGCTGAAGCGTTGAGGCGGAAGTATCTATCGTAAACAACCAAGGTGCCAGGCACTTGCGAATAGTCTACCAATCGAGCGAAAATGCTTGGACTATAGGTGTTGGACTTTCAATGAGCTTATGAAAGTGCCTGGCACCTGAACGCTCCTAATAGCGATAGGTTGCCTTGAAGGATTTGGATGGGGGACATTCCCCTGGCGGTGGCAAGCTGGGAAACAGAATAGCCATTCACCTCCAGGATGATTGGCCCCCGGTATCCGGCCTGGCTGAGCCGACGTAAATGGTCGGCGTAGGGCACGTTGCCGAAGATGAGGGGGCAGTGGTCAAGGCCGTCGGGAGAGATGTCGTGGAGGTGTACGTGGCGGACCGAGGCCATGAAGCCGGATGGGGCGGGTAGCGAGCCATTGCGGGCATCGTGGCCCAGGTCCCAGCAGATTCCAACCCTGGGGGAACCCAGGCCGGAGACGATATCCACCAGCTCGGCCTTGTTATCCCCGATCTTGTTCGCTTTCTCCTCCCTGACCAGAAGCTCGATGGAGGGACGGAGAATCGGGAACTCTTCCAAGATCCAAGCTAGAAAAGCCCTCGTGTCACGACGTAGCTCCTCACGGGGGCTATTTCCTTTCGCCCCGTGGACGACCAGGATAGTGGGCCCCGCTTCCTCGGCAACACGGGCGGCGTATGCGAGGGCCGGCCTGTAGAGGCGCTCGACTTTATCCCTCTCCCCTGCCGAGAATCCAGCGGGGTTATAGTGACCTTTGTAGGGAGCGTGAAAGGTGAGGCTGAATCCCAGCCGATGACACTCCTTGATCAGGGCGCTCATCTCCGGCCAGTCGGGAGAGGAGAGGTTCAGCGTGAATTCCAGGACGCCCAGCCCAAGCTCCATCAAGGGCAGGAGGAAATCCTCGGCCCTGCCATCTCCCAGCCATTGGGGATGCATATTGAGGCCCAGTTGCGGCCTATCTATGGCTTTTTCAGGTAGTCTCATCAGCGGGTTTGATGTAATCCTCGCCCTTGAGCGCCGTCGTGCCTACCACCAGCCTGTAGTATCGCTCGTTGACGCTCTCCAGCTTGCCCTTCGCCTCGACCTCCTCGCCGTCGTCCACGACATCGCGGTAGAGCCCTTCGAATGAAACAACTTCCTTGAGCGGGAGCGTGTCTACCTGGCCCTCAATTACCCCGACTTCTTCTACCTTGTACAGGGCGGGCATGAACAGCGATTCGCTGGCGTCCGAGACGACGGCCCTGATCGTGGCCATCCCCCTTTCGCGGTACATCCTGTCCCCGTAGTTCTCTCTTATCTCTTCATCCTTCCTGATGGGGTGAATGGAGAAGTATCTATCGCCAAAGAAGCCGTAGTTCCAGCGCCTCCCGGCGAGATAGCGGGCTTCCTCACGGGTGAGGGGGAAGTGCTTGGCTATTGAGTCACACCATTCCTCCAGCGCCTCCCCCGTCACGGGGCGGATCCTGGCCGATCGCCCCCCCTTCAACGCTGCCCGGACTTTCTGGGCGTCCTCCAGGCCGTAGACCAGCAGGTCAATGTCCGAGAACTGTGGGTTGTGTATGCCCAACAGGATGGAGCCGGTGACGCCGAAGTCCTTTTCCGCGATTCCGGTGCAGGCTATGATCTCGCAGACGAAGGCGCGCACTTCCTCTTCGAGAGGATCTCGCGGGGCGTCAAGGATCTCCGGCAACCGCTGCTCAGGCAGGTAGTACTTTTTCACGTATTCTTGAGGGATCAGCGAAAACTTGATATCTCTGACGGGGCAGTAGTGGACGTAATGGGGGTAATTCCGCTCCAGATAGGCTATAGTATCGGCCACTTGGCTGACGTGGTAGTACTCCAGTTCCCTGCGATAGCAAATCTCTCCGCTTCCCCATTTCCCCACCGGAGCGGGGGAATATTTGAGATAGGCGGTGTACTTATCCGGTGGGTGAAGGTAGTCCGTCACGCAGAAGAACATCCCCTCTTTGGTCTCGATGAAATCCCTGTCCTTGGGCTTTCTGGCCCTCTGATCCATCTTCAATCAACTTTCACGGTCAAGTAGGGGCAACCCTTGCGGTTGCCCTGCCTTGCGGTTGCTCTCCCTGGGGTAAGGGCAAGCCTTACCCCTACACGACTACGGTCATAAAGTCGCCTGGCCCACCGAGGAGCAGTCGGTGGTAGGCCTCTCCCTCCCTGCCAGCAACCCTCTCCAACTTGCCCCTGGCGACAACCCTCTCCCACTCCCTGGCCTGTTCGCAAAACCTGCCTCGGAAAGAGGTGATTTCTCGCAAATCACTCACCAGTGAACCATCTGTCTTCCCCCCCAAAGTTGGGGGGGATTGAGGGGGGGCTTTGAATCTCACATCCTCAACCCTGTAGGTGCAGGGCGTGAAGATGGTTTCGCTGGCGTCGGCCACGGTGGCTTCGATTTCCGCCTGACCAAGCGAGGTGTACCTCCGGTCGCCGTAGCTCTCTCCAACCTCCGTCGGGTCTTTGACGAAGCGAACGAAGTACTCGCTGCCGCGAAACTTCCCCTGGATGAGCTTGCGTCCCTCCAGCCGGGCGAAATCCTCGAAGCCCATCGGCGTGTCCTGGGAGCGGAAGGCATAGAGTGCCCTCATTTCCTGCTCGTTGAGCCTCCTCACCTCACCGCCCCCCCTCGGTCCCCCCCAATCCTGGGGGGGAAGTGGAGATTCATGCAGCAATTCCCGCAGCGTCCCGTGCACCGCCCGGCAGTGCTCGGAGCCGTAGACGACGATGTCCACGTCGGAGCGAGGTGTGTGCAGGCCTACCAGGATCGAGCCCGATACCCCCATGCTCCTCTCCGGCATCTTCGCCCTTCCCACCAGCAAATCGGCGAACTCGACAGCCTTTTTCTCTAACTCGTCCAGGCCCTCTCTACGACGGAGAACCGCCAGCTTCAGGCAGGGATCGTAAACCTGCTTGATGTGCCCCCTGGGGACCCCCTGAAGCCGCTCCCCGAAGATGGGATCGTCGAATAGGCAGGCGGGGCATCTTTCCCGCAGCAGTTTCTCCTGTTCCTCAAAGTGATAGAGCCTCCTATAGGGGAGGCCCTCCTTCCTCCTCTCGCCATCCGGGTCGGGAGCGTATCTCAGGTAGGCCACCACCGCCCCTGGCAGGTGGATCAGCCCCTTGACGGCGAAGAGGAGACCGTCGGTGGATTCCAGGTAATAGCCCTCGATCATCGGTTTAACCTGCTATTGGCGAGGTCAACCACGTGCTCGACGATCTTGCCGGCGATGTCCACACTGGTTGTGCTCTGCAAACCCTTCCACCCGGGGATGCCGTTCACCTCAGTCACGTAGTACCCGCCATCTTCCGCCTTCAGGATGTCCACCCCAGCGTACTCGGCCTCGAGGACACGGGAAGCCCTCAGGCTCAGCTCCCTCAACTCCTCGCTCAGCTCCATAGGCTCCACGGATGCACCCCCGGCCACGTTGGTCTTCCAGCCCTCCGCCCGGCGCACCATGGCCGCGACCACCTCGTTCCCTACGACGAAGGCCCTGATGTCCCAGTTGGCGTGGGGGATGAACTCCTGGAGGTAAAAAACATAGCGGCCCAGTTCCAGGGCCCTGAAGACCCTGTAGGCCGCGTCCTCGTCGCAAACCCTCACCATCCCCCGCCCCTCGGAGCCGAAGAGGGGCTTCACCACCACATCTCTCAGCTCTTTGAAGGCTTCCATCGCCTGGTCGAAGCACTCCGTCACCACTGTGCGGGGAGTGGAGATGCCGGCATCCTCCAAAAGGGCCGAGGTGTAATATTTGTCAACCGTCCTCTCTATGGTCCTGGCGGAGTTCACCACCCTGACGCCCAGGTCCTCCAGGCGGTGCAGCACGTCCACCCTGAAGATGATCTGCTCCAGCGAGCCGGCAGGGATGCTCCGCACGATGATGGCATCGTAGTTCTCCAGTATCTGGTCTTCGATGCGGACGCGGGGCTGGTGGGAGATCCGGACCACGAAGCGAGTGATGGGGAAGCACTCCGCAGGGATGCCCCTCATTTCAAGGGCCCTGCGCAGGGCTTCCACGTGCCAGCTCCTTCTGGACCCCAGGATCCCGATTCTCACTCCAGAAGCCTCCGCAGCAACTCCAGGTTGGGCTTCCCGGCTCGGTAGGTCTTTCCGCTGGTCAGGTTGTTAATGATCACCTCCGCCGGGCTGAAGAGGAGGGGATCAATCTTATAGAAATCCCCCCCGTACGCCTGGAAAAGCTCGTAGAACGGCCTTCCGTAATCCCTGGAGGCCGAGGATGGAATCTGGACGATGATGGCCTCCAGTGCTTCATCAGCGGCCTGGACGGCGTAGCAGGCCTGGCCGCCGTAGAGCACGGCGTCGTTGGTCAGCCCGATGGCCTTCAGGTCGTCCGCGGCCACGGGGGCCAGGGGGCAGGTGCCGAAGCCGGCCACAACCTGCTCCACATCGAAGCCCAGCTCGGTCAGCTTGTGCAGGCCCGTCTCCACCACCCGTGCCGCCACCTGCACCGAGCCCACCAGGCTGGCAGTGGGAGCGATGGCCAGCATCAGATTGGCCACGTCCACCCCGCACTTGCCGGCCACGTATTCGGCCACCTCCTCGTCGGGCAGCTTGCGGCCCTCCAGCAGGAGCACGGCCACCTCCGACTGATCGCGGTAGCTCAGCCGCTCGAACAGCTCCTCGCCGGCGTAGAGGGCCCGCGCCGGGCCGGAGCCCATGGCGAAGAACTTGCCCCGCTTGACGGCCCACCCCGCGTACTGGGCGGCCATGCAGGCGATGGCCGGATGCTCGACCCGCACGCTCACCCCTGGCATCCAAAGCCCCCCCTCAATCCCCCCCAACTTCCCCCCTGGAGGGGGGACTGAGGGGGGTGGGGGGGAGGGGAAGGACAGGCGGGTGAATCCCACCTCCCCCAGCCCGCCCAGGCAGGCTTCGGCGAATAGCTTGCCCGCCGCGAAGCTCCCTGGCACTTTGACCCCGGCGTCAATCACCGTGGCGCCGTTGGATAACCTCTGCACCGCCACGCCCAGCACCTCGGCCTGGGCCATCATCTGCCGCAATATGACGATTGCTCGTTCATTGACGCTGATCATAGATCAATATCTCCCCCTTTCCCAAAGCGGTGATGTCACCGTGGTAGCGGCGATAGAAGCCTTCTACATACTCGTCGCCGACAGACATCCCCCACGCTTGCAGTTGCAGCAGGTAGTAGCGCAGGAAAGTGGGTTGAAAGCGGCAGGCGTAGCGGAAAGTGGGCAGCAATTCTGCGTGGTCAGCCAAAGCCACGATGGTGCCGCGCTTCATCCCCGCCCCGGCCCGCGCCCCCAGATGGCCGAAGACGAAGATCGAGCCGGCGATCATCCTCGCTCCGGCGAAGTCGCCCACGTTGCCCAGGACGACGATCAACCCGCGGCGCATCTGCGCCCCCACCTCCCGGCCGGCATCGCCCTCGACGACGATCACCCCGTGGTTCATCCCCCGTTTCTCGCCGCGGTAGGCCGCGCCGAGCAGGTGGCCTGCGTTCCCCTTGATCCAGATACGGCCGCCCTGCATGTGTGCCCCAGCCCAGTCCCCGGCGTTGCCCTCGACCACGATCTCCCCGCCGCGCATGTAGGCTCCCAGGTGCAGGCCCACGTCGCCCCGCACGGTGATGAACCCCCGCGTCATCCGCTGCCCGATCTTCTTGACGTGGCACAGGCTTCGCCCTGAGGCTCTGCCCGAAGGGTCGCCACGTTCGCTCTGCTCAGTGCAGGCCTCGACGACGATCTGATCCGAGTCCTGGCCTTCCACGGTGAACAGGTCACTCAGCGTCACCTTCCGCCGCCCGTAGAAGGCGGGCAGCGCCTCGATCTCCGCCCGGCTGCGGCCGACGAAATGGTCGGGACAGATGCTATCGGCCTCGATGGGGATGGTGGTCGGTTCCCTCAGCCGCAGGGTGACCCTGTTCGCCTCATTTGCCATTGCCATTACAAATCCAGCACACGATACGCACCCCAATGCTAGACACCTCCTTTGGTCTGATGGTCGGGTGGTCCTTGGTCGGGTGGTCGGCAGTGTCCTGAGCTCATCCGTCATGCCTTCTTTGAACTCGAAACCCGAAACTCGAAACTTATTCAAGTATCCGGCGCAAGTGAAACTGAAACTGACCCAGTGTGCCACCGTAGTTGCCGGCGGAGATGCGCACGATGCCAGGGATGCAGGCGGCCTGGATGCCCACCCGCATGGCCTGCTCTATGGACGCCTCGTCCAGGCCGTCAATGACGATCTCCAGCACGGAGTTGACCCCCTCCGGCAGCGCGGACTCGGTCTGGCGGCGGAGGGTGGGGCAGTAGGCGGTGTTGGTCGAGGCGCGCAGGAATTTGTACTGGGACGTGGTCTTGCTCCCGCTGCGAACGATGCCGCCGGGGAAGGGCATCACCACCCCCTTGACTTTCTCCATCGCCTCGACCGCCCTCTCCGACGCCTCCAGGGTGACATCGGGGCTCTCGCCCAGGATGAGGAAGTTCCCGCCGCCGATGGCTTTCGTGACGCCAAAGCTCTCCTCGACCAGGAACTCTCCCTCCATCACCGGTATCCGCCAGAATCTCCTCCCCGCCCCCCCTCGGTCCCCTGCCACCCTCAATCCCCCCAACTTTGGGGGGAAGGGGGGCGGGAGGAGCTTGCTGATCTGGAAGCCATCGCCGAAGTAGCGGAGCGTCCCGCCGATTTTCAGCTTTTCCTCGCTCTCCAGGCCGTTGAAGCAGGCGGTGGTGGGACAGGTCATCACGCACTGGCCCACCCGGCGCATCAGTTGGTCTTCCATCCCCTTGGAGCCCATGGTGAAGACCAGGACGCTGACGCCGGGGCGGCCGTCGGGGGTCTCGTCCGCCGGAATCACTTCTTCGATGCCCGCCTCGCAGCCACAGGCGATGACCGAAGTAGCGAAGCCCGTGGCCACCTGGGCCGCCGTCAGCGCCCAGCGCTCGTTGATGGCGGTGATGATCAGTCGCGCCGCCCGCATCTTGAACGCCTCGGCAAACGTATCCTCGATCTCGACTCCATTTATGCGCATGGGATCACCTCACCTCGAGACAGGTATTCCGGCGCGACCGGATAGTTGTCGAAAGAAACAGTGTAGCACTCCTCGAAATGTGCACGGAGGTCTGTTTCGATTCCTGGATCGTAGGGCGGGGCGACGTAGAGCGTCCGTCCCTGGTGCTCGCGCACGATCTGGCCGTCGCGGACCACCACCTGGCCGTCCTTGAGCACCAGGTAGGGCCTGGCGAACATAGCCTCCTTGTCGTCCAGCTTGTGATAAATGGTCACGTCGGCATCAGCCCCCACGCCCAGGTGGCCCTTGTTCTGGAGGCCCAGGGCGCGAGCGGTTCCCGCGCGGGTGACGATGGCGATCTCGTACAGGGAGTATTCACGGTCTATCTCGGGGAGCAGGGTGCCCTTCCGCGCCCGGCGATGGATGCCCTCCAGCATCTCGGCTCGATACTCACGATCCATGAGCAGCTTGATGACCTGCGGATAGCAGAAGAACGGGCCTGCATTCGGATGGTCGGTGGTCAGGAAGACCTGCCAGGGATCATCAATCAGCAGGAACAGCTCCAGGCCGATTAGCCACTGGACGGCGTTGATCAGGTTGTTGCGTTTGTACTGCATGGGCACGATGCCGCCGCCTGTCTCCCCCTCCACGTCGTCGTTGATCCACTTGTTGCCGCTCAGTTGATGCAGGCGATACTGCAAGGGGCCATCGGAGGTCATGGTGGTGGCCTGACCAAACACCACCTGGCCGACGTCTATGGTGACGTTGGGGTGCTCGTTGACCGCACGAGCCACCTGCTCTGCCCCGGAGCGGATACTTTTGCCCGGCTCTCCCCCGTAGCTGAGAAACTGAAGGTGGCAGAGGTGGGCGCGGTGTCCTTCGAGGGCCTCGATGGTTTCCACCGTGGTGCGGGCGTTGCCAGTCTGCCCCAGGTTGATGCCGTGGATGTGGGGCATGTGGGGCAACCCCAGCTCATCGTTGATCCAGGCCAGGGTGGTGACGATCTGGCGTGGGGTGACGCCGAAGCCGATCACCTCGTCGTCCAGCTCGCCTACGTTGCGACCCCACTTCCAGTTCTCCACCCCGCCCGGGTTGACGATTTTGATGGCGTAGCCCTTGCTCGCCCCCAGCAGCCAGGCCACGTAATGGCGCGCTTTCTCCCGCTGCCCATCGCGGATGCACTTCATAATAAAATGATTGTTGCCCATGGTGATAAAGGCGCCCTTGTCCACCATCGGGGTGTCATCCAGCTCCTCGTGGGTGTGGCGCGCTACCAGAGGTGCGGTGGCTGCCTCCATCACCGTGGTGTAGCCCATCTCCGCGTAGCCGTAACCGGTCATGAAGGTGCTGGGCACAGTGTAACCCGACCCCGACCGGGTATACGCCGTCCGGCTCCGCACGTGGTCACGGTGATCCTCCGGGCGGAACTTGCGGCCCGCGTTCACCTTGGCCCCCACGATGTGGCTGTGGATGTCCACGCCGCCCGGCATGACCACCAGGCCGGCGGCGTCAATGATTTGCCCCCCCTCAGTCCCCCCTCCCCCCGTTCCCCCCAACCCTGGGGGGGAAGCGATCTTGCCGTCCTCGATCCAGATGTCGCGCACCTCGCCGTTGATCCCGTTCTGGGGATCGTACACTTCGCCGTTGATGATGCCGATCATGTTTTCACCCTTTCGATTATCCAATCCAGTACCTGCTCATCTGTGGGCTGGGGAGAATCCACGATTTTCTTCAGCGGCAGGGGGACGTTGTCCATGCGGTAGGCGGTGCCCGCCGCACTGACCCCGTAGACAGCGGTGGGCAAAACCACCCGTGCCTCCCGCGCCGTGAGGTTCACCTCAGGGTCGAGGACGATGGTGGGAATCTGGCTCAGCCATTGAGCGGCCCGGCGCGGGAAGTGGGCCACGGGGTCGGAAGCGATGATCAGCGCCGCGTCGGCCTCCTGACGGGCCAGCAGGTCCACCGCCGTGAACTCTCCTGGGTTGTACTGGGGATAGCCACGGGCGAAGTTGATGGCGAAGGGGTAGCCCGTCTGCCAGGTCAGCGTGCAGTCGGCTCCGGCCACGTTGCCGTGGCCGCGCATGGGCATGGTGGTAAAGCGGGTGTAGGCATTTAGCTCAGCTACCAGAGCCAACAGCTCAGCGATGTTCAGGTACTTACCCCCCGTTTGTGTCACCCCCATCCCGAAGAAGATCACCCCAAAACGACAGCTCTTCATCCGCTCCAGCAGGTCCACCAGTTGGGCCACGCTCACCCCGCCGACCTCTGCCACGTCTGACGTTTCGCCCTTCAGCAGGGCTCGCATCGCGGTCAGCACCTCGTAGTCGCAGCCGGGGCGTGGTTGCAGGAAGACGTCAGCCGTTCTGGAGGATCGAGTAGGCCGCACGTCCACCACCACCACGGTACGGTCCTTGCGCCCCTGGGGAGTGAGCTTACCCCGCGCCGACACCGAGTAGCGCGCGAAGTGGCGAACGTGGGCCTCGGCCGGATTGCAGCCCCAGAAGACCACCAGGTCGGCGCGGTGTTTGACTTCGCCCAGGGTGCAGGTGGGCTCGCCCTGGTTCTGGATGCCGATGGTGGTGGGGCCGTGGCACACAGAGGAGGTGCTGTCAATGGAAGCGCCCAGCAGGTCGGCCAGGGCGATGGCTTTGCGCTGCGCCTCGGAGGCGGTGGAGCTGAGGCCGTAGATGAGCGGGCTGGCCGAGTCGGCCAGGATGCGCGCTGTCACGTCAAGGGCTTCAGGCCACTCCACCTCTTGGCCGTCCACTGTTGGGTGCGCGGGTCCAGTGTGAGCATGGAGAAAAAAGCTGCGGCTGACGCTGCAAGTTTTCGTCACCGCCGTGATGCGGTTATCCTCCACCTCGACCACGATGTCGTCGCATAGGCAGCCGCAGAAGGGGCAGACGACGTTCTCTATCTTCATACAATCCCCCCCTCAATCCCCCCCAACTTTGGGGGGGAAGTTACAAGTGGCTCCACCTCCGCCTCCAGTCCCTTGGAATCGGGCATGCCGGTCCCCCTGGTTTCCGCTCCGATGAGGGCATTGGCTGCGGGGCCCAGGGGCACGAAGATCATCCCTTCGGGCAGGTCGCTCTCTCGCAGCTCCAACTCTGCTTCGCCGAAGGCCGTGCGCACGCGGACGCGCTGGCCGCCCCCCGGTTCCCCCCAACCTTGGGGGGCCAGGGAGGCCAGGCGCTCCCTATCCAGGTGATTCATCTCCACGAGTCCTGTCGCCTGGCGGTATTCGTCGGACTCTTTACCTTTGTGGAGCGCCTCCCCCTGCCCGGTGGTGCGTCCAGTAATCAAAATAAACTTAGGCATCGTTATCGCCTCCCTCGTTAGGCGCTGGTTTCTCCACCTCTTGCCATACCGCCTCCGCTGCCGCTGAGAGGCGACGCCAACACTCGTCGCGGGTCTCCCCCTCCGCCAACACCGTGCAAATGGGATGCCGGGCCTCAATTCGCTCACCTGGAAAGGGGATATCCCGCCGTTCCTTCTCCCGCCAGCTAGTAGTCTCGGGCATCACTACATCCTCTCTTGCATAGACGATGCCCTTGCCGTAGAAACCGGGGCGGGGACGCCCCTCTGTAGCAAAAGGGGGGGCGCGGAAGGAGGGCAGCTCTCCATCGAAGGAGCGGACGTGCAGATCGAATACGTTTATGCCATAGGCCCACTCCATCAGCTCCATCGAAGCGGTGTAGCGGGGATTGACCTCCACCAGATAGGGCACGGGGCGGCCGCCCTCGTCCCGCCCCAGCACGAAATCCACGCCGTTGACCCCGCGCAGGCCGAAGGCGCGGGTGAGCTTCTGGAGCATCTCCTGTACCGCTACTGTCACCTCCAGCCCCCCCTCAATCCCCCCCAACTCTGGGGGGGAACGAGGGGAGGTAGGCAAGATGTTGCCACACCAGGTGAATCCCCGCGCTCCGAGTTCCTCCCGCCCGATGAGCTGTTCCGTCAGGCCCAGAAGCACACACCGTCGGCCATCGGCTA
Source organism: Chloroflexota bacterium (assembly GCA_016875995.1). Lineage (GTDB taxonomy): Bacteria > Chloroflexota > Anaerolineae > VGOG01 > VGOG01 > VGOG01. The sequence goes on along the minus strand of VGOG01000075.1, from coordinate 3,554 downwards.
CGAAAGCAGCAGAGCAGGCCGTCCCTGCGATCCACTCCTGAAGGATGCGTCCCTTGCCCAACGTGCCCCCCCTCCAGCATCTGATCCCGTGTCCACCCCCGCTCTGCACCGGCTTGGTCAGCCAGCGTTTGCTCCTATCCGCCTGCTGCTCCTCACCGCGAAGCAGGGTAACAGGGACGGGAACGCCCTCGCGCTGGCAAACCTGCCGCAGGATTTCCCAATCGCGCACCCGGCACAGGGTGGCGGGATCGTTGCCCAGCAGGGTGCGACCGGCGGCCAGTTTCTCCACCACGTCGGGGTGGTTCTCCAGGCTGGAGATGTAGACGACGGCCCCGAAGTCCAGGCCACGGCTGGCGGTCAACAGGGCCTCGGCGCTGAATCCCAGAGCCTGCCCTGAGCTTGTCGAAGGGTCGAAGTCGCGCATCAGCGAGTAGTTTTGCACCAGCTCTTTCTGATCGCGATCGCCGAAGTAGTCCAGGGTGATGACGTGGTACCCGCCCTGCACCGCCGATTCGGCGATGGACCGTGTGCTGAAGCCGACGATCAATGTTGGCCGCTCGCTTGGCGCTCCGGTGCCTCGGCTCATCTCCAAAGCTTACCCGCTCAGCTCCTTGGCGATGGCGTAGATCTCCTCGGCTCCCAGCACCAGCTCGTTGCTCTCGAACAGCCGGGCCACGCAGCCCCGGTGCACTTTCATCTTCAGGCCACCGATGCCCAGCGCGCCGAAGATGATCTTGCCGTTCTTCTCCTTCCCATCCCAGTGAGGCTTGATCCCTTCGATCCCGGTCGGGGGCACGGCGTTGACGTCACCCAGCACCTGCAAGTCGGGATGGTCGGCCCAAATTGCTTCCGAGACCAATTGCACGCCGGCTGTGCCGGCGGTCAGGATCACGGCTGCGCCCTCCAGGGCCTGTCTGGTCGTCGCCTCATCACTCACTGCCAACGGCGTCACCTCCACGCCAAAGCGTTCCCTGATCTGCTCAGCGGCCTGCTCCGCCCGCTGCAGGCTACGGGAGGTGAGGAAGGTCTGGCAGCCCTCTTTGGCCAGGAAGGTAGCAGCGCGCAGGCCAACCGGGCCGGTGCCGGCCAGGACGACGGCCTTCTTTCCAGCCACCTCGGCCGCGCCGACGATCTTGGCCACCGCCGAGGCCGCGGTGGTGTTGCACCCGTTGGAGTCCATCATCACCGAGACCCGCACCGGGCCGAAGAAAGCGCCTACCGCGGCCTTGAGCATGGCCTCGCCGGTGGGCACGTCGGATCCACCGATGAAAACGGCGGAGTTCTTCAATGCTTCTCCGCCACGGGTGAACATCGCCCCGTACACCAGGTCGCGCACGTCTTCCACGGCGACGTTGCCCAGGGCCAACACCTGGTCGGCGCCGGCATCGTAGGCGGTGATGGTGTCGAAGACGCTGGGATGCTTGTCGCTATCCAGTTGAAGCAGCAGCTTTTTCATTCGTCCTCCCTAGGTTTATTCTATCACAGGCTTGGGCGTCTGTCAAAAGATGGCCTCATAGAAAGAGCTCAGGGAGAAGAAGCGTTATTTTGATCTCCCTGAGCTCTTTTCTCGCAAAGCGTGCCAATCGGCAGCGAAACTAACGGTTATGCTCCGCCAGCGATGAGCCGCTGGTTACTCCCGATAGCTTACACCGCCACGTCCCACTGGCAGTAGCCCTTGGCACCCTTCCCGATGCCCTTCACGTAGGGCACGTTTCTCTTGATCAGGGTGGTGACCGCGCAGTTCTTGCAGCCTCTGACCGGCGAGCCCGGCTTGTCCGGACTGAGGGCAATGCAGTTGGTCATCAACGTGGCCGTGGTGCACTCAGGCGTCAGGTAGCAGGGGAAGTCGGACAGGCTCATCAGGGCCGCGAAGCGCTGGGTGATGGCGCAGGCCGGATACGTGTAGCGCTGCGGGTTCATGACCACCGGGTGGTTGTCAACGGGGGTGAGGTCCACCTCGATGCCCTTGATCTTGCCGCCGGCGCCGATGGGCTTGATGTCGAGGATCTGCTCGCCACGGAGCATGATGTCAATGAAGTCGGCGTTGTGCAGCTCGTCCGCCTCACCGCGCTTGGGGTTCATGGCCGCGTAGTTGTAGAAGCGCTTGGTGAACAGGTCAATGACCATCGGCACGTTGAAGCTGTCCAGCCACAGGATGTAGGCCGTCGCGCAGGCCGGCGCACCGGTGGCCACTGCCAGCACGTCGTACTCGTTCTTGTAGGCATCCTGCTCCAGGCCGCGGCGCAGCGTGTTCTCGAAGACGCCCATCACGGCCTCGTAGATGCCGAAGGCCATGTCGTCCTTGAACATGTTGAAGGCCGACTGGGCGATGTGGTGGCCGACGTCACCCACGCAGTAGGCCGGCACGGTCACGATGTTGGCCTGGTGCACACCAGCCTTCAGTGCGGCCAGGATGAAGGGCTTCATCTTCTCCTTGTACTGGGCCATGTACTTGCGCACGTCGAAGGAGCTGTGGGGGCCGTGCCCGCCCAGGTTGTGGGTGTCCATCAGGTGAGCCTGAGCAGCCGATGGCTCGCGGTAGACGAACTGCAGCATATCCACCTCGGCCTGCTCCGCCTCGGCCGCCGTCTTCCCGGCCTCCAAGGCCGCGCGGAAGGCGCCGCCCAGGCCATAGGAGGTGTTCATGCCCCAGGACTTGGAGGAGAGGATGGTGCGCTTGTGGTCCTTGGGGATGTCCAGCTCCCTCAGGATGCGGTTGACCACGTTGGGAACGGAGCCGCAAGAGAAGGCGAAGTCCACCACGCAGGTCAGGCCATACATCCCGCCGTAGCGCCGCACTGCCTCGCGGCCGATGAGGGCCTTGTTCTCGCCAATGGCGTCAATGAACTTCCACATGGACTTCTTGAACTCGGGGTCCTCATCGTAGAGAATCTCCAGGATGGGCGGGGTCTGATAGTGCTCCACGAAGGGGTCATCCTCGGGGCGGATGGTGTCCGTCAGGCCCAGCAGGATGTCGTAGTGGGCGTTCACCGACTGCACGTGGAGGTCAACGACCTCTTTCGACTGCCCCTCGCCCGGCTTCATCTTGTTGACGGCATCCACGTAGGGCTTGCAGTCGGTCAGCTTGAAGGTCCCACCCCTCTTCTCCTTGATCACGCCAAAGACCGCCTTGGTCGCCCCAACGGCCTCGTTGATCATCTTCTCGTAAATAGCCATTTTTGAACCTCCTTGTTTTTAGTTTACTACATTGTACTACCAAACTAACAGCCTTCCTGAAAGCAATTTCCCTCCAATCACCTCCTTCTTCGTGATAACTGATAACGCTGGATAATATCAAGGCAAGTAGTAACTACTCAGGCTGTCATTGCGAGGAGGCGGTTTTTGCCGACGAAGCAATCTCCAATTCGCAAGTTGGGGATTGCTTCGCAAAAAACGCTCGCAATGACAACAGAGGCTGAGTAGTTACGGCAAGTATTGCTCGACTTATCCCTGGGGGTGTCCCATCCCCGCCTTTCGCTATAAAAAGACCCTTGAATGCTCCCTGAAGAGGAGTAAGAAAGGGTCAACGACGAAAGTTAACTAATGAAGAGTTT
>VGOG01000074.1 GCA_016875995.1 Chloroflexota bacterium | reverse complement strand
GGCAGAGGACGTGCTGGAAGTCCACCATCAGGACGGTAATCACAACAACCACCATCTGGCTAACCTGGCGTTACTGCACGCCCACTGCCACGACGCCGCACACGGCAAACAGTACCAATGACAATGGCCCATCTACTGAAGAGCCGGATGACGCGAAAGTGTCACGTCCGGTTCGGGAGTGGCGGCGGGGTGGGCGACCGCCCCGCCGACCATAACTATGCCGCCTTTTCTGCGGCTAACATGTTTACCTAACCGCGCTGTTGCACACTCTGAAGCAACTGAATGTTCACCCGGAGCCAGTCATTGACGAGCCGTTGAAGGTCAAGCCCTTTTTCGTCCGCCAGCCGGCTCATAAAATCGTCCACGTCAGGCTCAAGATAGACCGGGAAACTGAACACAGCGTCGGGATGATAGAACTCGCCCCGCTCAGCTTGGGAAAAATCGTACTGTTCTCTCATGGTATGGCCCTTTCCTCATATTGCCTCGCTTCGGCGGCGGTAGCGCAATATTCACCTCAAAAGCCATCCGGATAGTAGGCCCCGGATGGCGAAAACTGGCGGCATAACGGTAAAGCTGAGCCGCGCCCACCCGCCGCCGCGAGCATGACCAGCCTGACTGACCGCTGCCTCCGCTGGTAGACCGACTTCGTTAAAGCGCCCGGGTGGGCGTCGGCTCCAGCGCGTGTTAGCCGCCGTCCTCGCTTGCTTGTGCTACTGTTGTACCGTGTATGCTTCCCGTATGATACCCTCGATTTGCTCTGCCACATCCGGCAACTCAGCGGTAACAATATGCCATACGATGTCCAAGTTGACTCCGAAATAGTGATGGATAAGCCGGTCTCTTACTCCAGCCATGCCTCGCCACGGGGGACCAGGGTGTGCAGCGCGCAACTCCGCCGAGATATGCTTGGTCGCTTCGCCAATGATCTCCAGGTTGCGGATCACGGCATCTTGGGTCTTGACGTCGTTCAGGAATGCCTCATACGTCATTCCTGCCGTGTACGCCATGATGCGCCGCACCGCCTCCTGAATATCCTGTAGAAAATCCCACTCTCGTCGTTCAGACATAGACGATGCTGTCCTCAATGTCCCTGGCTACACGGGCAATCCTGATCCCTTGTACGCCCGCCCGTGTTAGAATGTCCACTTTCTTACTCAACAGACGCTCCAGATATTCGGTGAACTCAATGAACTTGAAACCAATCGGCCGTTCAAACTCCACTACCAGATCAACATCACTAGCTTCGTCGGGGATGCCCTTGGCGTAGGACCCAAACAAGCCGATTCGTTTGACCCCATATTCGGCAGCCAGGTGAGGATACTCATTGCGGAGCACTTCTGCAATCTTGCCCTTTGTCAACATGATCAACACCTCGCTCAAGGATCACTGGTTACTTGATTCGGCGGCTAACTATTGAGTATCCCGAACCATTTCGGCCTAACTACCTCGGTTCCCAGACAGAATAGGTTCGGTATAGCATCCTCGAAAGTTGACTTATACTGAACTTTGGCTATAATATCCGGCGCTTTGACTGGGCGATTTGGATCGAAGCGCCGCTTCCGACCGACGCCCATATTATGCAACCGAATTCCCCTTTTGTCAAACAACAGGAGGCAACCCATGAAGGAGCAACGCCCCAAGAAACTGCTTGACCAAGTCCGCGACACCCTGCGCCTCAAACACTATTCCATCCGCACTGAGCAAGCCTACGTCGGCTGGATCAAGCGCTACATCTTCTTCCACGGCAAACGCCACCCGGCCGAGATGGGAGCGCCAGCGGCCTGCGCCTCATGGAGTGCCTGCGCGTAAAAGACCTCGATTTTGAGCGGCGGGCCCTCATCGTCCGCGACGGCAAGGGGGCGCAGGACCGGGTAGGCGAAAAATGCGGGGCGGCGTCCTGGGCCTTGCCCTGGGATGGTGGGCAAATTCCTTGCCTTCCTACGCCTCTGGCGATTGCTTTCGGGCTTGCTCAGCCATCAACTGCTGCAAATCGGGCAGGGGTTGGGAGCGCGAAGGGCCCTCTATGGCTTTGACGGCAATGTCCTGCACCTGGCTGTAGGCTTTTTCCACCTGTTGGGAGAGTTTCGCAATGTGCTCGTTTTGCTCTGCCACTGTTTTTTCCAGAGATTCAATTCGCGTGTTCAGAACATTCCGCTCGCCATCAAATTCTTTCCTCAAGAGATCTTCTCTGTTCTTGGCTTCCGACTCCACTCTCTGTACGGCTTCCTTGACCGCCTTGTTGACCGCTGATTCCAACTCCTTGGGAAACGCGCTGGCTTGCTTTCGCAGCTCGTTCAATTCGGTTTCTTTTTCGACGACGGCTTTTTCCCTCTCAGCCAACTCCTTTTCCATCTGCTCTCTTCTGTACGTGATTTCTCTTTCCAGCCTCGCTTTTTCGTCTTCGAACTGCTCTCTGGCCAGTTGCTGCTCACGCTGAAACGTATACAGGTACTCTTCTTTCTCCCGTTCACGATGTTTCCGCTCGTCAGCATCCCGTGCCTTGATCTCTGCCTCGTGAACCTTCTTCTCTTTCTCCCACTCCGTACGCAGCGTTTCTATCTCATGAGTCAACTCCTCCTTGCGCGCCGCCAATTCAGTTTCGGTTTGTTGACGCTTTTGATGTTGAGCCTCTATTAAGGCCGCCAGACTCAACGCCGACTTCTCTATCTCATAGATGTCTTGGAGTTCTTTCTGTTTGGCCTCAACTGCCTCCCTAACCTGCCGATATTTGCCAACTTCTTCTTCCAATCTATCAGAGAGTTGGCTGAGGAGTTTCCCTACCTCCAGCTTGAGGGTACTGACCTCTTGAACGATCCCTTCTGTGGACAGGGCATCTGTCACCTCCACCGCTTCCTTGATCTTCTTCTCTTCGATCTCTTCTTTAGGTTTGAGTTCCGCTGCCCGCTTTTCTTTTAGCTGCTGCAGAACTTCATTATAGGCTTCAAGCATCTCCTTCTTGGTGTTTTTCATGGTGATCCTTTGGGGCTTAAACTCTCTGTTTGTCATTTCTGCGCTCCTCCTTTATTGTTCGATGATAGTGGGAACTCTTTCTGATTATACCCCAATGGCCACGTTTGCACAAATGCACAATCCTTCGATTGCTCAGAGAACAGTCACCGGTTTCAGGCTGTCATTGCGAGCGAAGCGAAGCAATCCCCAAGCCGCAAGGAGGAGATTGCTTCGTCGCAAAAAACGCTCCTCGCAATGACACGGGCTGAGCAGTTAGCTCAGCCATTGTCATTGCCCCGAATCCGCCCTACGGCCTGGCCCCACCACGAACTAAACTTGCGGTAGGTGCGGCGCAGACGGGATACGAGCCAGACCCAACGATAACCAATGTGCCTCAGTAAGTGTTTCCACCCTGGCAGCCTGGGGGCCGGCAATGGCACGTGCCATTGCACCACCGCCGCGGCCCAGGTCAGCCCGGCCCCGAAGCTGACCAGGACCAGGTGATCGCCGGGCTTTATCCGCTCCTCCTCGATGGCCTCACAGAAAGCGATGGGAATGGAGGCACATGAGGTGTTGCCGTACTTTTCCAGGTTGACGAAAACCTTATCCATGGGCAACCTCAAGTGTTTAGCCGCCGATTCAATGATGCGGATGTTGGCCTGGTGGGGGATAAAAAGGTCAACGTCGTCAATCTTCAGTCCGGCCGCCTGGATCGCCTCCTTGGCCGCCTGGCCCATGATGCGGGTGGCAAAACGAAAGACCTCGCGGCCGTTCATGCGAGCGTAATGCAACCTTTGGGCTACCGTCTCAGCGCTGGCCGGGTGGCGGCTGCCCCCGCCGGGCAGCATCAACAGGTCACCGCCCGAGCCATCGGCGCCGAGGGTGAAGGAGAGGACGCCGCCAGGGGCGTCGCTGGCCTGAAGCAGCAAGGCCCCTGCCCCGTCGCCGAAGAGGACACAGGTGTTGCGGTCCGTCCAGTCCATGATGCGGGACAAGGTCTCGGCCCCGATGACCAGCACGTTCTCGTATACCCCGGAGATGATCAACTGGCTGCCGACCCCAAGCCCGTAAACAAAGCCTGAGCAGCCAGCGAGGAGGTCAAAGGCCCCGGCCCGCCTCGCCCCCAGAGCATCCTGCACCAGGCACGCCGTAGCAGGGAATAGATAGTCTGGGGTGGCGGTAGTCACGATGACGAGGTCCAGCCGTTCTGGGACCACGTCGGCCACCTGAAGGGCAGCTCGTGCTGCCTTGATAGACATGGTCGAGGTCGTTTCTCTCGGGTCGGCGATGCGGCGCTCGACGATTCCCGTCCGCGTGCGAATCCAGTCATCGGAGGTATCCACCATTTTCGCCAGGTCGTCGTTGGTCAGAACCTGGCCAGGAACGTACTTGCCCCAGCCCACGATCTGAGCGTATCTCTTCGAAGTCATATCTCTTCACCTGTAGAGCTAGCAGAAGATCAGGCAGGCGTTGTGCCCGCCCAGGCCCATCGAGTTGGACATGACCACCCGCAGTTGGCAGGGATGGGCCTCATTGGGCACGTAATCTAAATCGCACCGGGGGTCAGGGTGCTGATAGTTTATGGTCGCGGGTATGATTTGATCCTGCAAGGCCTTGAGACAGACTATGGCCTCCACCGCCCCCGCCGCTCCCATCAGGTGCCCCATCATTGATTTGGTGGAGCTGACAGCCAAATTGTAGGCGTGCTTTCCAAAGACGGCCTTGATGGCCGCTGTCTCACTGACGTCGTTGAGCGCCGTGGCGGTGCCGTGAGCATTGATGTAATCAACCTCCTCGGGCCTTATGCCCGCCTGTTGCAGCGCCAGGCTCATGGCCCGAGCCATTCCTTCGCCTCCTTCGGCGGGGGCGGCCATGTCGTCGGCGTCGGCGGTGGTTCCGTAGCCGATGATCTCGCCGTAAATCCTGGCCCCACGTCTTGTGGCGTGCTCCAGGCTCTCCAGGATGAGGATGCCCGCCCCTTCGCTCATGGCCAGCCCATCGCGGGTGGCGTCGAAGGGACGACAGGCCCGCTCCGGCTCATCGTTGCGAGTGGATAAGACCCCCATGACGTTGAAGCCGGCAAAGACGATGGGAAGGAGAGATGCCTCGCTTCCGCCGCTGATGATGGCGTCGGCATCGCCACGACGGATCATCTCTGCTGCTTCCCCGATGGCATTGGCGCCAGTGGCGCACGCCGAGACGATGGCCATGTTGGGCCCCTTGGCTCCGCAGGAGATAGCCACCTGCCCTGGGGCGGTGTCGGGGATCATCATGGGCAGGAAGAAAGGGCTTAGTCGGCGAGGCCCCCGCGCCTGGAACTTCTCGAATTCAGTTAGCAGAGTCTCGATGCCTCCCACGGCGGTGCCGATGACGACCCCTACTCGCTCGGCGTTGTCGGCGTTGATGGTCAGCCTGGCATCCTCGAGGGCCTGCCGGGTAGCGACCACGGCGAACTGAACGAAGCGGTCCAGCCGGCGCGCCTCTTTGCGGTCGAAATGCTCCTGGGGGGCGAACCCCTTGACCTCGCCAGCGATCTGGGTCTCGAAGGGCGAGGGATCGAAGCGGGTGATCCGTTTGATGCCTGAGCGCCCTTCTACCAGGGCCCTCCAGGTAGTGGGCACATCGTTGCCCACCGGGGTCAGGGCCCCCAGGCCGGTGACCACTACGCTGGTATTATCCTTCGGCAAAGGAATACCTCCTATAAAGTGGGGAGGAGCGAAATGCTTAAACTTTATAACACCAAAGAGGCCCAAGAGATGCGCCTGGCCCTGGTTGAAGATCGAACGGTGCTACGCAGGATAGCTAGCAAGAGCGAATCTCCCTTTTCCTATCCTCCCTTCTTGGGCAGAACGAAAACAAAAAGCCTCGCCACGTGTTTTTCATGGGCAAGGCTTTTTCTTTGCAGGAGACGGCTTAGTCGCCAATGCCAAAATCAGAAGTGCAGATAGACTTTGTTTCCCTTCAGGCTATTGGTAATCAAGCCCTCGTTCACCAATATTGCTGCGATGAAAGAAGCATGTCTTGAAGTCAAACGAACCGGATTTAGGCGAGCAGAGTTGTCTTGTACCCACTCTCCTAAACCACCAGGTGTTGGGTTAGTCATACTAAATCCACCGGGGATTGTTTCCCCTCTAAACTCATTTAAGATCGCTTGGAAAAACTCAGCCGAAACACGTGGCTTATTTGTGAAATGCAATGTTACCCCAGCATGAACATCTCCGGCATATGTGAATTGAGTTCTTCTTGAAGGAGGTCCCAAAGTGGAAATTGTCGGCATAATCCCTTCTATACCAACCGCAACAACAGACTATCTGCAAAGGCAAGCTGCCATGGCGGATTGCCTTATGCAGGCAAGTCAGCTTTCAAACTCCTGCAGCAGTCGCCATCCATAGTCAGTCAGCGTATGCTTGCCATGCTTGACTTGCCGAAACACTCCCGTGAATTTTGACCCAACTTTGGGAGCACCGCCGGGCTGGTCTGCCCGCATTCCCTGAAAAATGGCGGGGTAGCCTGCCATCCACTCATCGCAACTTACGCCAATCTGCTGGCGGATTTCTTCTCTGGTAAATATCGACTTCCCTTCTTGCCGTACAAGCCTGATGACTGCCTGCACAATCTCTTCGGCATGCGTCATAGCTCTTCCCTCGTTCGGTCGCCCTTCCCGCTTTCTTCACCTCGACCGGGGCCGGTGGGCGAAGAATGCGGGGCGGCGTCCTGGGCCTCGCGCTGGTCGGTTTGCTGGAATCAGGCCTTATGCGGCAGCGATTGCCACTGGTTGCAACGCTGTGATTGGAACGGTCTCTGCGATGGAAGGCGTGTAGGTTGACAGAAAAAGAATGTCACTGACCGGGGGACGTAACAGAATATCAAGCACGATTTCTCGGAGTTCATCCGATAACTCGGCCAAGCCTGTGAGAGGGAAACTACGCGGGCCAACTTCGGTTTTCTGCGCCAAGAGAGAGTACTCGAAAAAGGTCAAACCTACGGCTCGACGTTCTTTCTTGTTGATGCGCAACAGAATGTGGTCATTCAACTCGATACCCGTTGCTTTCTCTCCAGGGGCGAATGAAATGTACAGGGTATCACTCATCTCGTCATAATTAAAGATTGGCTCTGTCATGTTCATACCCTCACCCTATCTCTTTCTGATAGGCGGTGACAATGTAGTTGTTGGGCACAGGTTCACCGCTTGGACCTTCACTAAACCTGAACAGCACAGTGGCGATAATGTGCGTGTTGTCCTCGGCCAAATCATCAAACTGCTTAGTGTAACGGTATTTCTGCGGATTCAGAGGATCCTGCTTTCGCTTACCCGACTGGATTGTCTTTTTCAGATGCTCCTCATAGGCCGACATTTCGGGATGGTTCATCGGTTCAACAATGTGTTTCCACCGTTCGTCAGTCAGGTAAATGTCGTTGCCATAACGGTCACGAACCATCCAACGTCTGCCGGCAGTCATCGTGTTCACCTTGCTATGGTTTCCGAACGGTTGTCTTCTTTGTTGTTTCTCATTATACCCCAACAGCGGCGTTTGCACAAATGCACACCGCCCCGTCTTTCTTCACCTCGACCGGGGCCGGTGGGCGAGAAATGCATGGCGGTGTCCTGGGCTGGTCCTGACAGGATGCGCTTCATGTTAGAAACTGCTGCTTTCCATACGGTATTACCCGAACAAGTCTGCATGTGTGCCAGTTCTGATTAGCACAACCTCGCTCTGCGCCAGCTCATAGATTAAAAGCCAATCTGGCTCAATGTGGCACTCTCGCGTACCTTTGTATTGTCCAACAAGAACATGGTCACGGTATTTGGCTTCGAGCTGTTGTCCACCTATGATCTTCTCAAGAACCTCTTTGAGCCTACCCAAGTCTTTACCTCGCTTTTTCATGCGCTCAACATCTTTCTTGAATTGCGAGGTGCGTCTGACTGTTCTCATCAGATCCCCAGATCCTCAAAGAGACTCTCGATATCATCAAAACTTTCCAGATTGCGCCGTGCCCTGGCATCCTCCAACGCTTTCTTCGTCAGTTCATTCGGAACCTTGACGCTAAAGGGTAAACCGCGCTGAAGATCAACCTGCTTATAGAACAAGGCAATGGCTTGCGAGGTGGTCAGCCCAAGCTCTCTAAATATCTGCTCTGCATTGTGTTTGAGTTCGGGGTCTATTCTTGCTGAAATAACCGCAGTCTTACCCATAACCATCTCCTCTCTGTACTGCTAATGTGCGTACATTGTATCACAAATGCGGCATTTGCACAAATGCAAGCCGCCCCACTTTCTTCACCGCCACTTCATTGCCTCCCAGTTTAGATTTGAGCCGATATTAGGGTTGAAGTTCGGGTCGTTGGTCAAAATATACTCGCCCAGGGCATTTGACCAGGCATGGTCGTATCCTCCCGGCAACTCGATGCCCCGCTCCTCAAAGGGATCGTAGTACTCGTCCACGCCACGAATCGTCTGGCTAAACTGGGTGGAGAGCCGGTCGAGTGTATGGAGTAACTATCAGGCGACGCCGAACACCAGTACCGCGTTCTGTCCACCCAGGCCAAAGCTATTGGACACGGCTACCTTGACCTCGGCCTGGCGTGCCTGGTTGGGTACGTAATCCAGGTCGCACTCAGGATCGGGCGTCTCGTAGTTGATGGTGGGATGGATGATCCCTTCCTGGATGCTCATCACGCAAGCTATGGCCTCCACCGCGCCGGTCGCGCCCATCATGTGCCCAATCATAGATTTGGTCGAGCTGACGGGGATGTCATAGGCATATTTTCCATAGGCCGCCTTGATGGCCTTGGTTTCAGCCAGGTCCCCCACAGGGGTGCTGGCTGCATGGGCATTGATGTAATCAACAGTCTCCGCCTCCACACCGGCGTTGGCCAGGGCGCGGCGTATGGCCAGGGCAGCGCCGCTCCCTTCAGGATCCGGCGCGATCATGTGGAAAGCGTCGTTAGAAGCGCCACAGCCCAACACTTCGGCGTAGATGCGGGCACCCCGGGCCTGGGCATGGGCCAGGCTCTCCAGGATGAGCATCGCGCTGCCCTGAGCCCCGACAAACCCCTCGCGATTAGCTTCAAAGGGACGCATCGCCCGCTCCGGCTGGTCATTATAGTTGGTGGGCACAGCGCGCATGGCGATAAAACCGGCCAACATCGTCTGGGACATCATGCTCTCCGTCCCACCGGTGATCATCACCTCGGCCCCGCCCCGCCGAATCACCTCAGCCGCGTCGCCAATGGCCTGGGTGGACGCGGCGCAGGCAGTGCAGACGGTACCGCTATAGCCGCGCACCTGGTACGTCTCGGCGACGAAGTACGAGGCCATGTTGGGCCACAGCCGCACGGCTTGAAAAGGGGAGAGTCGCCCTGATCCTTTCCCCATCAGTTGCTCAAACATCCGTTCCGTCTCCTCCACGCTGCTCCCGCCCGCCGTACCGATCAACACCCCGATCCGGTCCCGGTCTTCCTGCTCCAGGTCGAGGCCGGCGTCTTCCAGCGCCTGGCTGGTGGCAATAACCGCGAACTGGCTGGCGACAGTCATGTGGCGGGCCTTTTTGGGTGGGATAAACTGGAGCATGTCGAATCCCTTTATCTCTCCGGCGATTTTGCAAGCCCAGAGGGTGGGGTCGATGATCGTCATGCGCGCTACTCCAGAGCGGCCCGCCTTGAGCGCGTCCCACGTCTCAGCCACCGTATGGCCGACCGGGGTGATGGCACCCATACCGGTAATCACCACGCGCTGGTGGGGATTACGATTCGCAGGGTTGTTCCCTGGCTTATTCATTGTTGTGCCTCCATGAGATTTGATAGACGTAAGTATCCGAAAGCCACGGATCATCCCGAATGAGCCGCCCGAGGTTCGCCTGAACCGTCTGAACAATGGACTCGACAGTGGTCTCTTTCAGCTCTGCCAACACCTGAACGACGTCTCTGATCAACAGCGGCATTCCAGGAGCACCAATAAACGACCGCGGCCCTCCCGGATTGTCCGTCTCGGTGAGCAATTGGTCCAACGGCAACTCTCGGGCGATGGTCTGTATGTGCTCCGAATAGAGAACCTCAACGCCTATCGTGAAGTACGCCCCCCTGGCCACCAGTTCACGGAAGACATCGAGAGGTCCCGAAAACCAGTGAACGATGGCCCGTTGAATTTCATAGCGGTTGAGAAAGTCGAGGACGTCGCTTTCTGCCCCTTTGGTGTGCAAGTTAACGATCTTGCCTTGCTCTTTGGCCGCTGCGAGAAAGACCTCGAACACCTTTCGCTGCGCTGGATATTGGGAAGCATCGTCAACGAAATGATAGTCCAATCCGATCTCACCCAGCATGGGACTTTGTTCGATGGCCTCGCTCAGGTCTTCCAGACGATCAGCGTATTCGGGGGCGTTCCAGGGGTGCACGCCGAACGTGGGCAACACGAGATCGCACATTTCGCCGATCTCCAGGTTGCGCCGGTACGAGGGAAGGTCCATGGAATTGCTAATGGTGAAGATATGGTGTTGTGTAATCTCTTCCAGGGCGGATTCCAGTGTGTCTCCATACCTATCCAGATGGGCGTGCGCATCAATCAGCAAAGTTTCCTCTCCTCAGTTGGGAAACAGGCGAGGCACGCGGTGTGCGTATTCCTCGTACTCGTCGCCAAAGTGGGCCATCAACTCGCGCTCTTCCAAGATAGAGAGTACCCAGAACGAGAGGGTAAACAAAGCCCAATTGAGGTCCAGCGAGTGGTAGTAGGCGCCGAACGCGACAGATGGGAAGTCAGTCGGATTGAACAATCGGATCACAAAGAACGAAACCCCGATGGCCGATAGGAACTGAGGGTGACGAACGATAGCGTACGGCCCATTTGTGATAAGGCCATCGTCCACGTGTCGAAACAGGAAAGAACGACGTAGCCCCAGGGTAGCAACAGCCCATACACCAAAAGCGAAAAAGGCCGCTATGGCCAGCCAGCACAGGATGTCCGTCCAGTTGCCTCTGGGCAGCCATCCTATTGATAATCCGCTCGGCACCGGGTAGCCAGGATTTGGCGCGAATAAGGCCAACCACCCCATGCTGATGAGCAAAATCCCAGTAGGGCGTATGAGGGCCGAGAGTGCGTAATAGGCTGAGCCCAATCGTTTTCCCAACTGGTGAGTGTAGCGAGTGAGCCACAGGCAAACCACGCCCGTCATCCAGATGAGGGGTGCGTATTTGTGCAACGGCACTAATGCGGGTATGTAAACTGGAAAGATGGGGGGAAACATGCTTTCACCTCATGCGGAGAACATCACGCCTGCGCAAGCACCTTTGGCGTCGTACTCAGGATTGACTCTTCACCCTCGTCAAGTGTCTTCAGCATTGAGCTTCACCGAAGCTCGCCATCATTCGCTGTCACATCTCCGCTGGATTGCAGCCACCTTCTCCCATTTGGGCCATCATATTTCGTGTCATTCCTGCCACCATTTGGGACATGATCCTGGGAATAGCCTTTGTGGCCAGAACCACGACGAGCCCACCCCCTAGTGCACCCAGAAGTGCAGCAAGCACGTAACCTCTGGTGTGAGAACCTGTTTTGTCCATCCTTATTCCTCCTTTCCTACCTGGGCAACCATTTGCAGTTCCCCCCGAAACGCCCGGTGCAGCAGCGTTTGGAACAGATGCTCCGCCTGGCGCTCGGCTTCGCGTTGCTGGGCGGCAGACCTGACAGGTCTACGAAGATACCTTGCACATTGAAATGCCGTGGCTTGGGTGAGCTTTGGGCCTAGACGCAGCCTCTGAAAGACCTGTCAGGTCTCATAACTCCCCCCGAAACGCCCGATGCAGCAGCGTCTGAAACAGATGCTCCGCCTGGCGCTCCGCTTCGCGCTGCTGGGCACGCAAACGCTCGAATTTGTGGACGATGTGGGCGAATTCTCGCTGGAGCAGGAGAGGAGGAAGTGGGATGTCCAGGTTTCTCAGGATTCTCAAGTTTATGTTCTTCTGTGCGGATTCAGGGGCTGTTTCTTCTAGAGTCCCCTGAATAAATGCAAACCACTGCTGAACGAATTCAACGTTCGTTTTCTCGTTTGGAACAAAGCCCACCACACTATCGGGGAAACAAGCATCAAAAGTCATAATGGCTGTTTTGGCTATATTAGCAGCAATGGTGATACAAAGAGTCCCGCTAGGCCATAGCTTGCTTTGCTTCAGTCCTAGTTCTGAGTAGGTTTGTTTGTAGGCCCTGATGTATCCAGACGCATTTGCTACATCGCCAGTTTGAACAAATGGGTATGGGCCACCATATAACTCCGGAGCATTTCTGGGACGATTCTCTGATTTCCCTCGATCCAATCTACCAATTGAGCTCAGCTTAACGATAGGCCACCCCATCGGATTCGCCACCGGATCCCCAAACATCTCCAAAAACACCGATTGCAGGTAGGTGTCGCTGAGGTCGCGGGCGTAGCGACGCAGGCGGCGCAGGCGATCTGCTTTGGCCAGGATGGCGGCGATGCGCTTTTGTTCGGGGAGTGGGGGGAGAGGAATTCTGAGCTGTTTCAGTTTTGTGGCGTTCAGCCCCAAGTGGACGGCCCCAACCGCAGCTCCCATAATCTGTTGCCAGTAATCCGGAGTGCGGAAGAAGTAAGAAAGAAAAACCGAATCTACGACTTCCCTTTTAGGTCTTATTCTGATCAGATACGAGGCAAACACAGCCCCTCTAGGGGCCTCGGTTATAAGACAACTATTGCCAACTGAGCCCGTTCGGGCAAAGACAATATCTCCTTCGCGTAACTCGTATTTCTTCTCATCCTCTTGGCTGCACTGGCAATAGGGAACATCTTCCCAGTTGATTCTTCCTTCGCGGATATCCGTAATTCTAAGGAATCTATTGCCAGTATCACTTTCAGTCGCAGAAGCTGTTAGGCCATAGTCCACCTTAGTGCTTATAGAGTTGAGGTCAACAGATTTCGTCTGCATTGACTCTTTCCTATAATTCGAGCAATTGGTCCAAGGTGGAAATCTCCTCAGCCATCACCCGCTCCAACTCCAGCAACCGCTCCATCGTCACCTGGGGCTTCTCGTAAAAGGCTTCGTCCGGCTCGATCTGGCGGTAGCGGCTGGCGGAGAGGTCGTACTTGTTGGCCTTGACCTGTGCCTTGGCGACCCAGAACTGGCGGGTTAGTTGCTCTATCTGGGCCTGGAGGGGAGCGATTTGGGCTTCGAGTGCAGCCAGTTCGTCCTTCGCAGACCCTAAGGGTTTCTCGAAACCCTTAGGGTCTTGGTCTGACACAACGACGCTCTCAAAGGTCAAACGATTGATCTCGCTCTGGAGCCGGAGCCGCTCGGCCTTCAGGGGCGCGACCTTGGCTTGGAGCTCCTCCAGTCTGGCCTGGCGCGCGGCCAGGAAATCGGCGTCGTGGCGGTGGCGCCAGCACTCCAGGATGTCGGGGATGTCGTTTTCGGTCACGAGCTGGCGCTTGTCGTCCAGCGAGAAGCCGTCGTGGGCCATGTCGTAGAACCAGATGCGGTCGGTCTTCGCCCCACGAGTGAAGAGCAGCACGGCGGTGGAGACGCCAGCGTAGGGCTTGAACACACCGCTGGGCATGGAGACCACACCGTCCAGTCGGTTCTCCTCGACCAACTTCTTGCGGAGCTCCACATGGGCGCGGCTGGAGCCAAACAGCACCCCATCGGGGACGATGATGGCACACCGCCCGCCCATGTCGAGGGCCCGCAGGGCCAGGTGGACGAAGAGTAGCTCCGACTTGGTGGTGTTGCTGGGCAGGGTCTCGCTGACGTTGGCCTTATCCACTTTGCCCTTGAAGGGCGGGTTCATCAGGATGACGTCGTATTCGCGCTCCTCGGTAAACTCTTTGGAGAGGGTGTCCATGTAGAAAAAGCGGGGATGCTCAATGCTGTGGTACATCAGGTTCATGGAGCCGATGCGCAGCATGGTCATGCCGGAGTCGTTGTCGTAGCCACGGAACGCTTCCCCTTGCAGGAATCTCCGCTGCTTGTCCGTGAGCCGATCACCCACCAGGTTGTGGGGCCAGCCCTCCTGGTCGTATTCCAGGATGTCGGGCGAAGTGTGTTGCTCCAGGATGTACTGATGGGCGTTGACCAGGAAGCCACAGGTGCCCGCCGCCAGGTCGCCGATGCGCTCGCCAGGCCGAGGGGCGATCATCTGCACCATCATGCGGATGATGTGACGCGGGGTGCGGAACTGTCCGCCGCGTCCGGCAATGGTCAGCTTGCTCAACAGATATTCGTACAGGTCGCCCTGCACGTCCTGGTTCTGCGCCGAGATATGCATCTGGTCTATGGCCTGGCAGGCCGCAATCAACAGATTGGGCTGGTTGATCTTGCACTCGGCGTTTTCCATGTAGCGCTCGAACGAACTGCCCTTTTCCCCTATCTCCTTCAACCAGGGGAAGACTTCCCCCTTCACATGCTTCAGCGCCTCTTTCGCCTCGAAGTTGGTCCAGTGCCGCCAGCGCATCTTCTCCGGAACGCGGGGAAGGTAGAGTTGGCCGCGGAGCCGGGCTTGCTTTTCGGCCTGATTTTCGGCGTCGTCCAGCCGCTTCAGAAAGAACAGATAGGAAAGCTGCTCGATGGCGTCCATGGGGTTCACCAGGCCGCCCGTCCAGAGTTTGTCCCACAGTTGGTCAACCTGGGAGCGCAGTTTGGGATCGGTTAGCACCTCACTCTCCTGTCACAGTCAGGGTATCAACAAAGGCCAACATGTCCCTCACCTGATCTTCAGTGAACCATCGCTCCGCAGCATCGTGGCCGAAGCTGGTGAGGGGTGGCTCGTACAGATCGGCCAGCTCCAGGCGCCGCCTTTGCAGGAAGACGTTTTGCACCGCCCGCAGGAAGCGGATTTGATCGGCGTTGAACGGGCGACCGGCGATGTATCCTGCAAACTGGCGACGCACAATGTCCTGGTAATCCGGGAGGCCCTCGATTTCCAGCAGGCGACGCAGAAACTCCAACAGACTGCCTACCTTGAGCCCATACGCTTTCCGAATGTTGGCTTCCGATAGCTCCACGCCGTCGCTGCCCAACTCTTGCCGCAGGGTGCGTTCCAGCTCGATCAGTTGCCAATCGGTAACGGGCCTGCCGGTCTCAATGGCTTCGATGGTAGGGTGGCCAGCGACCAGGTCGAGAATCCGCTCCTCGACACGCTGGCGATATTCCTCGACGTACACTGGCTGGCTGCCACCGTACAGAAGGATGTAGCCGCGTATATCAATCAAGTCGGGCAGGTCTAACTCCAGAAAATCGCTGGGCTTGGTGCGTCGGTTCCTCATTTGATCGGCCAAGGTGTCAATCACCTCGTTCAATTGAGCCACGGTGGCCGTCCGCAACTGGGGCGTCAGGCACAGCCAGACCGATGCCTCGCGCTGCGGATCTTCGTAGACGAAATCGGGCAGGCGGCTGACATCCTCAGCAATGGATTGAGCTGTGGCGGACGGGTCCTTGCCAGTCAGGATTTGCAGCTTCAGCCGCTCCACCTTGCTGGTAAACGTGGCCGCCTGGACGTCCACGCCGGGCGCGTACCGCAGTAGCGGTCCTACCTTGAACCGGAGAAACGCCAGGCTGTCCAGGGTGAGGTAACGCCAGAACGAGTCCTGCCAGGCCCGCTCGATCTCTGGATAGATCCTTTTGACCGAGAAGGAATCGGTAGGGATGAGGGCGATCTGGGCACGCAAGTCGGCGACCAACCGCTGGGCCTCTGGTAATTGCTGGTCGCCGAGATAGAGTTCCATCAATTCGAGCCGAATGTTGAAGATAGTTACCAAGACCGGCAAGCTCTGGGCCACTTGTTCTTGCGGGCGCTTGCTGAAGTCATTCTCCCAGAAGTCAATGATCAGGAACTCATCTTTGTGACCATTGGGCAACCACTCCGCATGATTGCAGGTCTCATGGCTGCGGGTGCCCCGGCCGATCATCTGCTCCAGCTTGATCCGGGACTGTACCGGCCGCATGAAGACCAGGTTGACCGCCTCCGGCACATCAATCCCGGTTTCCAGCATGTCCACCGAGACAGCAATACGAGGCAGGCTCTTCTTTTTGAAGTTATCTATCAAGGTGCCTTTGTACTCCGACTTGTAGGTGATCACCTGCACCAGGCCAGGGTACTGGGGATACATCTCCTCGAACACGTCTGCCTGGCGCAGGGCGTGCTCCTGGGTCATGGCAAAGACGATGGTCTTGCCGGGAAGCTGCCCCGAGGCGTCCTTGTAGCAGACCTCCATTATTTCTTCCCACTGTTTGCGCAGCGTGTCACGGTTGCTGACATCCTTCTCCAACTGCGTACCCGAATAGTCAATGTCATCAGGGTCGATTCCCTGCTCGATCAGGGCGTTGCGCTCCTCCTCGGTCAGGTCCACACCGCGGATGCCCTTGCGCTGGAACTTGGTCTGTGCCACGTAAAGGCTGTAGTCCACCAGGTAGCCATCGCGGATGGCATCCTCGTATTCGTACAGAAAGGTCGGCACCTCATCGTGGCAATCGAATTCGAGAAAGGTGTTGCGGTCTATGAAGTCGGCAGGGGTGGCCGTCAGCCCGATCATGCGGGCGTCGAAGTAATGGAGCACCTCGTTCCACTTGTTGAAAATGGAGCGGTGAACTTCGTCGAAGATAATCAGATCAAAGAAAGCCGGCGTAAACTGCTCGAAGCACTTACTCAGTGTCTGCAGCGTAACAACGTAAAGGCGGTTCGTCTTGTCAATCCTGTAGGTATGAATGCGGGCACAGGGCTCATCCGGGACGAAGGCTTTGAAACCCTCGATCTTTGCTTGCTCGACCAGGGCATCCCGGTCGGCGACGAACAGAATATGCCGGGCCTGGTTGGTGCGCAGGAAGATGTCCACCAGTGACATCGCCACGCGGGTCTTTCCTGTGCCAGTGGCCATCACTACCAGCGCCTTGCGCTTGCCTTGCTCAAAGACCTCACACACCCGTCGGATGGCCTCTTGCTGGTACACCCGGTCGGTGATGGTCATATTGATTTGAGCGCCGGAGAGGGGTGTTTGGTTCTGCCGACTGTAGAGCAGGTTGTCCAGATCAGCGGGGGAGAAAAAGCCGCTCACCAAGCGTTTGTTGGCCCTGCCAACATCCCAGAAGTAGGTGTCGTACCCGTTGGTCATGAAGGCGAAGGGACGGAAACTCTGCTGCTTCTCGATTTCGGTGACGTAGAAATGGGTCTGGGCCTCAGCCAGTCGGGGATCCACGCTGGTGCGCTTGGCTTCCACAACGGCGATGATTTCGCCGTTGGGACGGTAGATAACGTAGTCGCTGACCCCTTTTGGTAATTCGATGTCGTAGGGGACACCGGCATCGTGCAAGCGCCTCAGCCTGGCTTCGAGTACCTTCCACGCTTCCGGGTCAAACCCGTCTACTGGAATCTCGACGCCAATCAGTTCAGATTCGCCAACTTCTCCCCATCCTGCTTTTTCCAGGGCCGGGTCGATGAGGTCTTTTCTGGCTTTTCTTTCAACTCGATTGGACAACTTCTACGCTCCCACGCGTTCTAGCGACCGCCTCATAAGATAATGAGTTTCGGTCTCCCCATTCACGGCAAAGCCTAACCGTTCGTAGAACCGTCGCACTGGGTTGACTTTGAGAACTTGCAGTTCGACGGGAATGCCTTTGCTGTCGGCCTCGTCAAGCAAAGCTCGAACCAGCTTTGTTCCGACCCCCTGGTTCTGATGGTCTGGTGCGATCTCAATGGCTGCGAGAAAGATGCAGTCTTCTCGCCGCTCGACTGAGATGTACCCGATAGGTACTCCGTCGCCCTCGAGGATCTCGCGAGTGTTGGGATCAAAATGGTCACGGAAGCATCGAGCTTGCCACTGTTCGTCCCAACCCCACGTCTTCTCGACGTAGGGCCTCATCGTAGCACGGTGTAGCCACCACAGGAAGTCGA
>VGOG01000073.1 GCA_016875995.1 Chloroflexota bacterium | reverse complement strand
GCCCCTCTCTGCCAAATCCAGCAACTCGTGGATGACCTGGCGGGCGAAGGGCTGGCCCTCGGCGGTGCCCTGCACCTCCACGTACTCTCCCCTGGCGGTCACGACCACGTTGACCCCCCCAGCCCCCCCAACGTTGGGGGGGAGTGGGGGGGCGGCCACGGAGTCCTCGTCGTAGCAGAGGTCGAGCACCGCCTGCCCGTTCACCACGCCCACGCTGACCGCGGCTACCGCCGTTGTCAGGACATCGGGGGGAAGCAGGCCACCTCGAATCAGCTTGTTCAGGGCGATGGCCAGGGCCACGTAGCCGCCCGTGACCGAAGCCGTGCGGGTGCCGCCGTCGGCCTGGATGACGTCGCAATCCACGATCAGGGTGCGCTGGCCCAACTTCTCCAGATCAACGGCGGCTCGCAGGCTGCGGCCGATGAAACGGCGGATCTCCTGGGTACGTCCCCTGAGGCCCATGGTCTCGCGGGGAGTGCGCTCGTGGGTGGAGCGGGGCAAAAGGGCGTATTCGGCCGTGACCCAGCCCTGGCCTTGACCAAAGAGCCAATTGGGCACCCTTTCCTCCACCGTGACGTTGCATACGACGCGCGTAGCGCCCATCTCGATCAAGACCGAGCCTTCGGGGTACTGCACGTAGTGCGGCATGATGATCACCGGCCTGAGCTCGTCGTTCTTCCGTCCGTCAATCCGCATGGTCACTCCTGTCTCAAATCAGCAAATCAGCAAATCAGCAAATCAGCAAATCAGCAAATCTCAAGTCAGGCTCCGGAGTTGTTCCCGCAATTTCGCTTGCCTTTGGCGATAGTCGGCCAGCTTCTCCCGTTCCCTCTCCACCACCTGGGCAGGGGCCTTGTTCAGAAAGTCCTCGTTGGCCAGGAGCTGCTCAGAGCGGGCGATGGCCTGAGCGACTTCCTCGACCTCCGCGGTCAATCGCTGTCGCTCCCTTGCCAGATCCACCATCCCCGCCAGGGGCAGATAGATTTCCACCCCGCCTACCACCAGGGCCAGGGCCTGGGTCGGCTTCGCTTCCAGGGTGCGAGCGATGTGCAGCTTGTCGGCATCGAGACGGGCCAGGGAGACGAGGATGTCCCTCTGGTCGGTGAGCAACTCGTACTCCTCGCCGGCGGCGATGATGGCCTCGATGCGCCGGCCGGGCTCCACCTGATATTCGGCGCGGGCATTGCGGATGGCGCGCACCATCTCCATGATCAGCGCCATCACGGCCTCTGCCGCCTCATCGGTTGGCCCGGCCTCCGGCCAGGGGGCCACGATCAATGCCTCCGGCCATTGCTCCCCCTCGGTCCCCCCCTTTTGAGCGGAGGTGATGGGGTGCTGGGGTGCAGGGGTGAGTTCTCCCTTGCTCCTCTGCTCCTCTGCTCCTCTGCTCATGAAGGGGGGGGAAGTCTCACCTTGTCCCTTGTCCCTGATCCCTGATCCCTTCAAGTACTGCCAAATCTCCTCGGTGACGAAGGGCATGAAGGGATGCAAGAGGCGCAGGGTGCGATCCAGGACGTGGACCAGCACCTGCTGAGCCGCCTGTCGGGCCTCCTCGTTCTCGCCATAGAGCCTGATCTTGCACATCTCGATAAACCAATCGCAATACTCCCCCCACAGAAAGTCGTAGATCTGCCGCCCCGCTTCGCCAAACTGCCAGTCCTCCATGAGGCGGGTCACGTTGTGAATCAGGCGGTTGTGGCGGCTCAGGATCCAACGATCTGGCAATGAGCAATAGGTATTGGAGGGATTAGGGACTAGGGACAAGGAACAAGGGCTCCCTGGTCCCTGATCCCTGGTCCCTGGTCCCTGATCCCTGATCCCTGATCCCTGCTCTCCAAGGTCATTGGTCATTTGCGAGAGCACGAAGCGCGCCGCATTCCACATCTTGTTGGCAAAATTGCGATTGGCCTCCACGCGGGTGAGCGAGAGGTTGACGTCGTTGCCGGGGGTGGAGCCGGTGAGGAGGGTGAAGCGCAGGGCGTCGGTGCCGTACTCGTCTATGACCTCCAGTGGGTCTATCACGTTGTGCTTGGAGCGGCTCATCTTCTGGCCGCGCTCGTCCCGCACCATCCCGTGCAGGTAAACGTAGCGAAAAGGGATGTCGCCAGCGCACTCCAGGCCCATCATGATCATCCGCGCCACCCAGAAGAAGAGGATGTCGTAGCCGGTTTCCAGGATGGTGGTGGGGTAGAAGTAACGCAGGTCCTCGGTGTCGTCGGGCCAGCCCAGGGTGGAGAAGGGCCACAGGGCCGAGGAGAACCAGGTGTCCAGGATGTCCGGGTCCTGGCGAATGTTGGGGCTGCCACAGGCCTGACATTCGGTGGGGTCCTCCATTCCTTCGCTCACGCTCAGGACAGGCGTCACCGTGAGCTGGTCGCAGTCGTCGCAGTACCACACCGGGATACGATGTCCCCAGTACAGTTGGCGGGAGATGCACCAGTCGCGGATGTTCTCCATCCAGTGGAAGTAGACCTTGTCGAACCGCTCCGGAATGATGGTGATGCGCCCGTCGCGCACGGCGTCAATGGCCGCCTCGGCCAGGGGCTTGATTTTGACGAACCACTGGGTGGACAGGCGAGGTTCGATCACCCGGTCGCAGCGCTGGCAGTGGCCCAGGGCGTGCTGGTGAGGCTCGATGCGCACCAGCAGGCCCTCCTTTTCCAGGTCGGCCACCATGCTGCGACGACACTGGTAGCGATCCTGGCCGGCGTAGGGGCCAGCCAGCTCGCTCATGGTGGCGTCGTCGTTCAGCACGTCTGGCATCTCCAGGCCGTGGCGTTTACCGATCTCGTAGTCGGTGGGGTCGTGAGCTGGCGTTACCTTCACCGCGCCGGTGCCGAAGTCGGGGTCCACAGTCTGATCGGCGATGATGGGAATGTGCCGCCCGATAGCCGGGAGGACGGCAGTGCGGCCCACCATCTTAGCGTAGCGCTCGTCGTCGGGGTTGACGGCCACCGCTGTGTCGCCCAGGATGGTCTCGGGGCGAGTGGTGGCTACCTCGATCCACTCCGTGGCCCCCTCGGCCCAATGGCCGCTGCCCCACTCTGCCCCTCCTCTTTCCCCCCCAAAGCTGGGGGGGATGAAAGGGGGGGCACCTGGCCACTCATTGCCCCCCCTCGGTCCCCCCCAACTTTGGGGGGGAGGTAGCAGGGGGTAGCGGACATGCCAGAGGTGGGTCGCCTCTTCTTGATGGATCACCTCCAGGTCGGAGACGGCGGTGAGGCAGCGGGGACACCAGTTGACCATGTAGTAGCCGCGGTAGATCAGGCCCTTGTGGTAGAGCTGGACGAAGGCGGTGCGGACGGCGTGCGAGAGGCCCTCGTCCATGGTGAAGCGCTCGCGGGTCCAGTCGCACGAGGCCCCCAGGCGGCGCAACTGGTGGTTGATGGCTCCGCCGTAGCGCTCCTTCCAGGCCCAGCCCAGGCGGACGAACCACTCTCGCCCCAGGTCGTAGCGGGTCAGCGGGCGGTCGTCGTCGGGCAGGGGGTAGCCGATCTCACGCAGCAGGTCGTCGGCGGTGCGTCTGTCCAGGGCCTGCTCGATCACGTTGTGGGTGCCGATGCTGGCGTGGTCGTTGCCGGGCAGCCAGAGGGTGGGCTCGCCCCGCATACGGTGCCAGCGGATCATCATGTCCTCGATGGCCATTACCAGAGCATGGCCGATGTGTAGCTCGCCGGTGATGTTGGAGGGAGGCATGGAGATCACAAACGGCCTCTGCTCGCGGCTGGCCCAGCCGCGATCAAACTGGGTCTCCGGAGCGAAGTAGCCCTGTTTCTCCCACCAGTCGTAGAGGCGCTTTTCCACGGCATGGGGGTTGTAGGTTTTGGGTAGTTCAGTGATGGATTCTTTCTCCATTGGATGCAAATGCCTCCTTGAAAATTGCTCAGTAGGGATTGCCACCACGGTGGCACACAAAGTATAGGGGAAATCGCCTGGCTTGTCAATTGGTTATCACCCTATAAACCAAAGAGCCCCTCTCGCTAAGGACGAAAGGGGCTCACCTCCCGTGGTACCACCTTGCTTAACAACAGATGTCAGGATAAATGGATTATGATCCGCTAATCCCTTCGACAGGCTCAGGGCGGCGCCTGCCAATCCGCTGTTCTCTCATTGTGCTGTAACGGGCTTACCCGTACTGACCTACTGCAGAAGCCATCTGCCATCAGCCAGTAGACTCCCAGGCGACCTTCGGCGGGCATTTCTGCGAGGAGCTTTCAGCCAGAGGCTCCTCTTCTCTACCAGGTCCGACCCGCCTACTCCTCCTGTTCACTGCCTTTGCTTGTCAGGTTTTTGGGCTTAGGATGTCCACGGTTGCCGAAGTTCGCCACACCGTTGCTGGCAAGTCAGTCCTCGGTCATTGAAGTGGCAACCGCGCGCTTACGAAATCACCTTGTCTATGTCAGCCCGATTTCGTACAATGGTTTGCGTGTTTTACGACGTTGCTACCGACGAGAGGAATGTAGCTTTAGCGCATGCGCAAACAAGCTGTTGTGCGCCGTTTTCGGGAGCAAATCAAATGTTAATCTTCTCCTTCGCCCACGGGTTCTTCGCCTGTGTACAGGTAGTTGTCAATAGGTCTGTCGCTGTTAAGATAGGCATAGACGGGCTTTTCATTTCGGAGCAAATCTATGTACCAGCTAAATTGTTCGGCCGGTAGATAGGCACTCCCCACCTTATTAGCAGGATTATAGATATTGTCGGGCACCTGGCTGTCCGGTTGTAGGAAATAAATAGTAAACTTGTGTCCGTCAGCGCCACGGCAAGTGATATAAGCATAAAACTTGATGGCACCGCCGCCGAGTGTCATCTGCCGGGCAAGGGCTACTCGATAACTCGCCACGGGAAACGTTTTGATTGCCATATAAGCTCACTTTTCAGATGTGGATCGTAGGTCTTTGACATCTTTCTCCACTGGCCCGCAGTCGAGCCACAAGGGGTGAAGGTTCTCGCGCTCGCTGAAGCTGATCAACAAACTCTAGCCGCTGCTCAATGTCCTGGTCGAGCTCTTCCTTATGGTCCCAGTAGTAGGCCAGGGCTGAGTAGATTTGGCCCAGCGTCAAGTAGGGGTGCTGGAAGTGCAGCTCCTCTGGACTCCAGCCATAAGCCATTTTGCCCAGGACGAGTTCGATCACCTTCATATTTGTCCCAACAATGACCGGCACATTATCTCCGTTGAGGATAACGTGCTCATATTGCGTTTTAACAACTGGCATGGACATCTCACTTTCTGGATGGCTGCCCCGGTGCAGTCGTATCTGGACGTAGTGCAAAGCGACAACCCACTTGCTAAACGACATCCCACGCTTCAGGCGGATACCAGCGCATCAAATCCCTGCTTGCGCGGACGATTGCAGCGATAGCGACCCGTTCTGGTTCTACTTTGTAGATGATCCGGTAGTTCTGAAAAATAAGCTCGCGAAGATCTTCCCTGTCGTACTCAGGGACCAGTCGGCCAATTCTTGGAAAAGCGCCAAGCTTCTCCACAGCCTTGAGTACTTTCTCGGCAAAGGCGGCAGCGTAGTGCCCCGAATCTTGCGCGATGTACTCCACGATGGATTCCAGGTCAGCAACAGCACTATCAGACCAGACTACCTTGACCACTTTGATATCCTCTGCTGAACCTCTTCGTGTTCCATGACCCGTCCTTCTCTAATATCCTGAAGGCCTTTGTCAACTTTTTGCTTGAAATATAGCTCGTAGAGGATGTCTTCTACTGTACAGTCGTCTGGCATCCTTTCGATCAACTGAATCGTCTCTTCTTTCACTGCGATCCTCATTAAACCCCTCCCGATTTTTCGCTCTCCTCAAAAGCCCTTTCGTCTTCGGTGACAGCTTTCTCTTCTGTTTGAGTTTCATAGTGAGCGAGAACTCGACGCACTCGTTCTTCATCCCATCCAGGTGGAAAGCATTTGTACATCTGTCAATGATTCTAACTCATATCCCAGAAAATGTCAACCGCCCAAGAACCTTTCGATGACGTTGATGAATTGCGCTCCGGCAAAGGCGAAGGCGGTAGTTTTTAGGGTCTTGCCCACCCAGCAACTCAGCAAGAACCGCTGCAGCGGGAAGCGTAGAACGCCAGCGGCGATGCCTGCCAGGTCGAAGATGGGGTTGGGAATGACGGAGAGAACGAAGATGGTGGCTGAGCCACGGCGTCGCATCCATCCCTCCAGCCGACTGTACATCTCCCGGTCCTCGATCACCGCTCGCCCCCCATAGCCAGCCAGGTAACCTGTCAGCTCACCCAGGGCCTCGCCGACGCCGGCCACCAGCCCAACCAGCAGTGGGTTCAACACCCCGCCCATGCCGAAAACCACCGCCAGGCTGGGAGCAGGCAAGATCACCGTGGCGTTTCCCAGCAAGCTGACTATGAAAACACCGGGGTAGCCATAGCGCGAAAAACGGGCCAGCTCATGGCGAAAGAGAGCGATAGCTAAGGTGATGACGACAGCCAACACCACTGCTAAGAGCGGTCTATACCCTTTCTTGCTTGGCGCTAGTTCTGGCACGGCTCTACTCTCCAATCAGCTCACCTAACTTTAGCTTCCGCTGGCTATAAGCAAGCAGGGCTTTCTCCAGCTCTGCCTTGTCGAAGTCGGGCCAGTAAGTGGGCGTGGTGTAGTACTCGGCGTAGGCCGTCTGCCAGAGGAGGAAGTTGGAGAGGCGCATCTCGCCCCCGGTACGAATGAACAGGTCGAGATCCGGCAGGCCGGCGGTGTAGAGATAGCGGCTGAAGAGCTCTTCGTCTATGGCTGCGGGGTCTATTCCCTCAGCTATGATACGCCGCGTGGCATCCACGATCTCCGCCCGCCCACCATAGTTGAAGGCCAGGTTGAGAATCAGCCGATCGTTGTCTTTGGTCAGCTTCATCGCGTCCTCTATTTTTTTGACCAATCTATCCGGCAACTTATCCGTGCGGCCGAGATGGCGCAGACGAACGCCATTTCGGTGTAGTTCCGGCACCTCTCGGTCTATAGCGTCCTCGAAAATGCCGAACAGTCCCTCCACTTCACCCTTGGGACGCTGCCAGTTCTCGGTGGAGAAGCCATAGAGGGTCACGATCTCGATCCCAAACTCCCCGCAGGCCCTGAGCACGCGGCGAGTGTTCTCCGTGCCGGCTCGATGCCCCAGCAAGCGCGGCAATCCCCGCTCTTTGGCCCAACGTCCGTTGCCGTCCATAACGATGCCTATGTGGCGAGGGATTCTATTCAATCTCTAGTTCCTTTCCGCCCTGATTAGTGATCAGGGAATCGGTAAATCAAGGAATCAGGAAATCAGGGGATCGGGATGCGGCTCAGATCCCTGATTCCCTAATCACTGATTCCCTGACCACTAACCCGCTCCAGCCTCCACAGCCCAAACAGGCCCGCCAGAAGCACTGCCGCTCCGATGGCATATCCCTCCACGACGCTGGCGTGGGTCAAAAACATGGCTAACATACCTAATGCCCCGCAGATCAAGTAAATGGCCATCACTGCCTCCCGCTGACTCAATCCCATGGCTACCAGCCGATGGGAGAAGTGATCTTTGCCGGGATGGGTAGTGGGATTGAGACCCCGTCGCAGGCGGGAGACTACGACCAGGGTGGTGTCGAAGATGGGCACCCCCAGGACAAGCACCGGAATCATCCAGGTGACGATGTTCAGCCTTCCGGGAAAGCGCAGCTTGATCCCCACGGCGGCCAGGACGAAGCCGATGAAGAGGCTTCCCGTATCGCCCATGAAGATGCTGGCGGGGTTGAAGTTGTAGAGCAGAAAACCCAGACAGGCTCCCAGAAGCGCCGCCGCCAGGCTGCCCACCAGGTACTGTCCGCTCATAGCTGCCAGCAGGAGGAAAAAGGCCGAAGCAACGGTAGCCACTCCAGCAGAGAGGCCATCCATGTTGTCCAGAAGATTCAAGGCGCTGGTGATCCCCACCACCCAGATGATGGTCACCAGGACGTTGAGGATGGGGTGAGGCAGAAAGCTGACCCTGACATCTGAGGCCACCAGGATCAGCGCCGCCAGGGGCTGGCCGATCCCCAGTTTGAGCAGGGGGCGCATCCCCCAGCGGTCGTCCCAGATGCCGCAGAAAGAGACCAGCGTAGCCCCCAGGAGGATGCTCACCAACTGCGAGATGTAGTGGCGATTCTCAAAGAGGACGAGGGCCAGGGTGAAGGCGAGATAGATGGCTGCCCCTCCCAGGCGGGGCATGGCTTTGGTGTGGATCTTGCGGACGCTGGGCCAATCCATGACCCCCAGGCGGGGAGCGAGGCGCCTGGCGAGGGGCGTGACGCCAATGGCGAAGAACAGGGCAGTGACGAGGATGAGCATGTAGTCAGTCATATTAGTCCTCTTTGGATTTCGGATTTCTCATTGTTGCCGCAACTGGGCGATGAAAGCTTCCAGTGCTGGCCTGTCGCTCTCCGGGGCCAGCTCCAAAGCGGTCTCCGCCTCGGCGATGGCTTCTTCGATGCGTCCTAGTTGCTGGTAGATCATGGCCAGGTTTTTGTGGGTGGCGTAGTCGTTGGGCGCCAGCTCCAGTACCTTGAGGTTCTCTTCCAGGGCCTCCTGAAGCTTACCTTGTAAGGCATAGATGTAACCTAGCGCGCTATGGGCCTGTATGATGTTAGGATTCAATTCCAGAGCCCTGGCGTAAACCTCCTCTGCCCGTTCGAGGTCGCCCTCGTTCAAGTAGTTTTGACCCTCGGCAAGATAGGTCCAGATCAGCTCCTCATCTGAACTGGTGATGGGTTGTCCTGGCCCTTCGGGCTGAGCCTCAAGGCGAGGCCTCAATTGAGCTATGAAGGCCTCCAGGTTAGCTTTATCCCCTTCTGGAGCCAACCCCAGGGCGATTTGAGCGGCGGCAATGGCCGCATCTATTCGCCCTAATTGTTGATAGAGGATGGCCAGGTTCTTGTGGCTGGCGTAATCGTTGGGAGCCAGCTCCAGCACCTTGAGGTTTTCCTCCACGGCCTCCTGGAGCTTTCCTTGTTGCGAGTAAATGTAGCCCAGGGAGCTATGTGCCTGTGCTATTTGAGGATTCAGCTCCAGAGCCTTGGAGTAGGCTTCTGCAGCCTTGTCCAGCTCCTTCTCGTTCAGGTACAGATCGCCTATGAGAACGTAGGATTCGTGATACTCCGGATCCACGCTCAAAGAATGTTGATACCTCTCCAGGGCCTTCTCCTGATCGCCCAGAATGTAATAAACCTGTCCCCACTCATTGAAGAGCTGAGCGTTTTGAGGGCTGAGGTTCGTCGCCTGACGGTAATACTCTAGCGCCTGGCTCAACTTCTCGGCCTGCTGGGCCTGGTCGGAAGCGAGCTGGCCCCAGGTGCGATGGAGGCGGGCCAGGTTAGCGCTGTGGTCGGTGTTGAGGGGGTTAAGCTGCCGTGCTTCGCGCAGGACGGCCTGGCCGGCGATCAGCAGGTCTTCGCGGCCCAGGCTGGCGATTTGCTGTGGCGTGAGCGAGAGTAATTCAGCAGCGCTGATGTTTTCCGAGAGTGTCGCTGGACTCTTCTGGGCTTGCTTGGCCTTTTCCAGGAGGGCCGAGCCAAGGAAGAGGTAATAGTAGTCTTCGCTGGGAGCAAGCTTGATGGCCTGCTGATAGAGGGCGATGCTGGCATCGTATTGGCCAGCCTCAAAGTAGGATTTGGCGTGCTTGTAGATCACATCGGCCCTGATCACATTGATGTTAGTTATGAAGATCAAGACCGCGCCCCCAACTACCAAAAAGGGATAGAGCCATCCGTAGCGGCGTCGCCAGAAACCGGGGGGCAACGACATCCCCCACAGCAACATGCCTGCCATGGCCAGGAGGAGGATTAGAACAGAGATATAGTAGAACACAAGGCCATTGGCTACGGCACTGGCCTGCTTTAGCAAGTCACTTATGGAGGTCACGGTGATTCTGATGTGCATCTGAAGAATGCGAACGATGAAGAATACGAGAAAACACCCCAGGGAGATGAGGGCGTAGAGTAGAGAAGACAGGGGCCAATGGTCGCGTGTGGTCAGAGCCACGGTTATCGCACCGCTCAAAAGCCAGGTGAGAACCAGTAGCCAGAGCAGGCTGTGGCCTTTAGCCGCAATATCGAACTGAGGGGTGACGTAATCATACCCCATGGTTACCAGGATGAGGCCGACCAGCAAAGAGTAGATGAGCACCGAGGTTCTTCGTCCCCGTAGCACTGGCCCAGAGGACTGGCTGGCAACCTGAGCCTGACTCCGATGGCTCTTGCGCCGCCTCCTGCGAGGCTGCTGAGGCGCCTCGACAGGGGCAGTTGCTTCAGCGGTGTCCAGGTAGCCCACAACGACCAACAACGCGGCATAGACCCAGAAATAGGTCCGGGTGGCGGCGATGGCGATACCCAGGCTGATCTCCACGAAGTGGGCCAGCAAGGCTGAGACGAGAGCGATGAGCAAGAATTGGAAGTTGGAGGTTGGAGGTTGGAGGTTGGATATTGGATATTGGACGTTTGACGCTTCGCGTTTCACGTTTGACGTTTCACGTTTCAAGTTCGAAACTCGTATCTGGCTCTCATCGGGCGGTCCATGGAGCATAACTGCGGACACGACCAGGTATCCGGCCAGGCCGAGCGCGATGCCTAGTGGTAAGCCCACGCCCACGAAGTGCGCTCCTTTCCAGAGCCAGAGGAAAAGAGCCGCCGCCAGGCCACCAACAAGGAACAAAGCGATGAAAACGTTGCGCTGTCTGGAGTTATCAATCAATCCCAGTCGCTTATAGCTATGATAGAACACGCCACCGAAGAGCAGAATGTAGGCTGCGAGGCCCATCAGGCCCGTGATCGCCAGCGCATCAAAGGTCTCGTTGTGGGAGCGGTCGGGGGAGGCCCGGCGGGCCTCAATGTGAGCCAGCTCCGGAGGATAGGAGCGGTTGTAGGCCACGAACATGGATTCTGGGCCATAGCCTATCAGGGGTCGCAGGGGATTCAGCCTGTCGGGCTGGCCGGAGGGATACTCGATCGGCTCGTGGGGGGTCATCATTTCCACCACCCCTTCCCAGATGAGCACCCGCACCTTGCCCGTGCCGGTTTCGGTCTCGAAGACTTGTCCCAATCGGCCGATGTAGGGCAGGTCCCGCCACGATGCGAGAGGGGAGTCAGGCA
Organism: Chloroflexota bacterium; assembly: GCA_016875995.1. GTDB lineage: Bacteria > Chloroflexota > Anaerolineae > VGOG01 > VGOG01 > VGOG01. Next base: position 6,753 of record VGOG01000073.1, on the reverse strand, counting down.
AATTGAAAACCACCAGGAAGGCCACCGGTACGAGAGCCTGCATGATCCAGGCCAGCCAGAGCCACTTCCATCCCCGGCGCAAGATGACCATGAAGCCGATACACACTACTCCGCTCAGTATCCCCACAAACAATCCGAGGGCAGATAGGAGCGTTCTATCGGGAGTGCCGGCGAAGAAACCGATCTTGCCCAGGAGGATACCGCCAACCACGCCGATGATGAAACCAAAAAATCCACTGAGGATCACTGTAGCGAGGGCCTTTAGTACATCGTTGAGATTAAGCGAGGTTTGATCCCCAACTCGCCGGCGTAATAGAGTCAGTGACAGGAGCACAAAGCTGAAGAGCCCGGCCAGCAATCCCAAGAAAGGGCCACGGCTCTGGCTGAAAAAGATGCAGATGAGCTGAGCGGCTAGAATGAACACGTAGCAGGTCGCCAGAACTACGTCGGAGACGACGCCTTCCTCATCGCCCAAAATGGCGGAGAAGGACTCAACGACGCGAGCCATGGTAAGGGGGACGACCATGATCAGATAAGCGGCCACGAAGATGGAGTTGCCCATGTTGGAGGCCACGCGGCCCGTGACATCGGCCGCCCAGGGCAAAGGGTCTCGACCATAATGCTGCAGGATTCCATACAAGGAGATGGGCAGGCTGACCAGGATAGCCACGGTAACCAACCGTTCGATCTGCTCACGAGTGCGCAGACCCTGCAAAGCCAGGAAGAAGATCACTATGTATGAAAAGGTGGTGTAGGTGCCCTGCAAGCGTTGGTAGGAGCCCAGGAGACTGATGCGCGGAGTCACCGAAGCGATGGTAGACAGTATGTACACCGCCATGAGGAGTAACGTGGGGAGAACCAATGGGGCTCTTAACCTCCAACTTCCAACCCTTCGGCCAGGCTCAGGGCAAGCCTCCAACTTCCAACTTCCATTTTCCAGCACCTTGATGACCCACGCCACGGCCATCACCAGGGCGATAGAGCGCAGTAAGGTGAGCTTATCGGGCTCAAACACGCGGTCAGAGTAGACGTTGAAGAAAAGAGGCACCACAATTACGGCCGTCAGCCAGCCAGCTTCGATTACCTTATCACAGAAAACGCCTAGCTTTGTCATCTCCAATCTTTAATCTCTAATCTCTAATCTAATTGTTCTTCCCGGAACCACTCAATAGTTCTTCTAAGGCCCTCTTCCAAAGGCACCTCGGCTCTAAAGCCCAGTATTCTCTCCGCCTTTCTCACATCCGGCACCCGACGGCGGGTCTCCTCGAAGTTGGCCCGGTAAGCCTGAGCATAGGGCACGTGAACGATTTCCGAGGACGAGCCGGTCAGCCTCTTGACTAACTGAGCCAGCTCCAGGATAGGAGTTTCACGGTTTGAGCCGATATTGAAGCTCTGTCCTTCTGCTTCTTTCACAGTTGCTGCCAGAATGGATCCCCTGATGGTATCATCAATGTAGGTGAAACAGCGGGTTTGCTGCCCATCGCTGAACACGGTCAGAGGCTTGTCTTGGAGGGCCTGGCTGACGAATTTGGCGACCACACTGCCATAGCCTCTGGGATCGAGGCGAGGGCCGTAGGAGTTGAAATAGCGGACGATGGTGACTGGCAACCCCTTGCCGTAGTAGATAAAGGCCAGGTGCTCGTCAATGGCTTTGGCCAGGGCATAGGACCAGCGCCCTACCGCCGTGGGGCCCAGGATGCTGTCATCGTCCTCAGAAAGGGGAGCTTTCTCCGATTTACCGTAAACCTCGGAGCTGGAAGCGATGACCACCTTACGCCAATACTTGTAGGCCAGCTCCAGCACGATTTCGGTGCCTCGCACGTTGGTCAAGATGCCCTGGAAAGGATGATCGAGGACGTGCTTGACCCCCACCACTGCCGCCAGGTGATAGATGAGATCCACCTGCTCGATGATCCGCTCCATCAGGGCCTCGTTGAGGATGCTGTCGTTGACGAAGTGAAGGCGCTCGTTCCCCAGGAGGTGGCGGATGTTATCTATTCTCCCCGTGGAGAGATTATCAATCACGTAGAGCTCGTGGCCCTGGGCCATCAGGGCATCTACCAGGTGCGAGCCGATGTAGCCCGCCCCGCCGGTGACGAGTATTTTCATGAAGCTGGGTCTCCTCTTCGGTAGAGTGTGTCTCTTCACAAAGTGCTAGGATCAATCACCATTAAGCCTTCAACTCTCTCGAAGTGATCTAAATTGTAGGTGAGCAAAGGAATGGCCTCTGCCAGGCATATGCCAGCGATCAATGTGTCGGGCAATCCAATCTCTTGCCCTTTCTTCATCAAGGTGAAGTGGGTCTTCGCTGATTCTTCCGCAGCGCGTCGCCCGAATGGGATGACAGGAACGATTTCCAAAAGACCTGTTAGGTCTTGCTTGCGTTGCATCCGCAACTGTCCCAGGAGCAATTCATAGGCTGTGATCGCGGTCATGCGGAGATCGAATCTCGCCATTGCTTTCTCGAACTGCACGCACCTTGGGGCTTTTTCTCGCAGGTAATCCACGCAGAAATCCGTATCTACGCATGCAACCGTTCGTTCCACTTATCCCACTCCTCGTTGATCTCTTGGAAGACCTTTTCAACCTCCTCGTCCTTCCAGATTCCGCGAAAGCGTCTAAGCGCTGCCAGCTTATCTGCCACTCCCTGGAGGATCAACCTGTTTGCGTCTAACCTAACTTCCATTCTATCGCCCTCTTTTAGCGACAGGCGTTCTAGGATGGACCTTGGAATGGCGATGATATTCTCGTCACACACTTTTAATTTCAGTGCCATGGCTCTCTACTCCTTCCTGGGTAGTATTTCAAGCTCGTCATTCTGATTAATGCTTTTCTGCCTCAGCAACTCAGCGTAAAGCCCCTCGACGTTGGCGATCAGGGTCTGGGCGGTTAGAACTTTATCCTCCCTGGCAAGGGTAATCCCAGCACCATAATCTTAACCCATTTGGCGATAAAAATCAAATGAAGCGATTCTGTCAATCGGCCAGCAGTTCCTCATATAGCTCTACGGTTCTCTCCACCATCACTTCCTTAGAGAACCACTGTGCTCGCTCCCTCCCTCGTTCTCTCAATCTTCTCCGCAGCGACTCATCGGCCAGCAATTGGTTGATTGCCTCGACCAGGGCTCCGGGATCTCGTGGCGGCACCACCAGCCCGGTCTCGTCGTGGATGTTCACCCAGGACGTGCCTGTCCCCAGCTCGGTGCAGATCACGGGCCTGCCACAGGCCATGGCCTCTACCTGCACCACCCCGAAGGCCTCGCTGCGGTGCGAGGCAGGCAGGACGAAGAGATCGCAGGCGTGATAGTAAGCAGGCAGATCACTGTCGCTCACCTGGCCCAGGAAGGCCGCCTTGTCGCCCAGGCCTAATTCCTGGGCTAAGGCCCGCCACTCGTCTTCCATCGGTCCCGTTCCTGCCACCAGAAGCCGGGCCTGGATGTGACGCAGAGCCTCGAACAGGTATTCCAGCCCTTTGTAGTAGCGCAGCTTGCCCACGAAGAGCAGAAGGGGCGAGCCATAACGTTGCCTGATGGTCTGAACTCGATCGTCATCCACAGTGTCGAAAGGCTTGAGGTCAATCCCCAGGGGAATGACCGTGCACTTATCGGCGAAGCGGCTGAGATAGGGAGAGCTACGGATGTAATTGGGACTGGTGGCGATGATGCGATCGGCCTTGGCCAGGACCTTCCACAGGAAGGGGGTGTACAGACGTAGCAGGTATTTCTGCCGCACGACGTCGCTGTGATAGGTGAGCACGAACTTGTGGCTTTGTCCCAGGAAGAGCTGACCTAGCTCGCCGGGTGGATTGGGGAAGTGGAGGTGAGCGATGTCCGGCTTCAGGCGGCGCATCCAGACGTAGAAGCCGGGGCTGATGGGAGCACCGGAGATGCGGAGGGGGCAGCCGGCCTTGATCACCGGCACACCCTCGATCTCTTCGATGGCTGTCCTCGGCCTGGTGTTGGTGGCCAGCACCTGGACGTCAACGCCCTGCTGGATCAGCCCCTTGGCCAGCATCTTGACGTGGTTCTCGATCCCGCCCAGGACGGGATGGTAGTCCTTGTAGACCTGGAGCACCTTCAATGGCTGGTTGCCTCCCTGTAAATCTCCAGCGTTTCCCGCGCCGTCCTCTCCCAGGAGAACTTCGCCGCCTGTTGCAGGCTCTTCTCTTTCATCTCCTCCCGCAGCGACTCATTGCCCAAGGCCTTCTCGATCTTCGCCGCCATCTCCGTTACGTCTAAGGGGTCGAAGGTCAGTGCCGCCTCGTCCACGATCTCTGGCAGGCTGGATGTGTTCGAGCACACCACTGGCCTCCCGCAGGCCATAGCCTCCAGCACCGGCAGCCCGAAGCCCTCGTACAAAGATGGGAAGACAAAGAGAGTCGCCCCGCTGTAGAGGGCAGGCAGGTCGGCCTCGGGCACCGGCCCCAGGAAACGGACGGCGTTTTCCAGTCCCAGGGCCTCCGCTCGCTGCCGGGGTTCGAGGTAGCGGGGGTCCCAGGCGCCGGCGATAATAAGGGACAAGGGACGAGGGACAAGGGACAAGGCTTCGACCAGGCGGCCCAGGTTCTTGTGGGGCTTGTTGATGCCCAGGTAGAGGAGGTAGCTTTCTGGAAGGGCGTATTTGCGGCGCACCCGTTCTACCTCGGCGGGAGACTGAGGATGGAAGGCCGGGTCAGCGGCCAGGGGGATGACGGTGACCTTTTGGGGTGGGAGATGGTAAAAGGTCAGCAGGTCACGGCAGGTGGCCTGGGAGATGACGATGACCTGGGACGCCGTCCGTAAAGCCAGGGCCGTCATCCATCGGAACAGCAGGCGGGCAGCAGGAGGAACATGCTGTGGAAAGAGGAGAGGGATCAGGTCGTACACCGTAACCACCGTCGGTACGCCAGGCCGATAGGGCATCAGATAATAGGGACTGTGGTAGAGATCGGCTCTCAGGTGGCGCAAGATGCGGGGGATGGCCCACTGCTGGCGTAGAGTGAATGGAGAGAGAGGAACGTCCACCACCTGTAGCCTCTCGCCAACCAGTGCTGGCAGGTCCCAGCGGGAAGGTGGGGTGGGATCGTGCAGCAAGATGAGCCGTTCGTCCTGGCTGAGAAGCGGGATCGTGGCCTGCGCCAGATTGACCACGTAACGGCCGATGCCGGGGAAGTGATCTTGGATGCAACGACCATCTATGACGATACGCAACCGCCTCATCCCAGCAGCCTTCTGCACTCTTGAGAGAAACCTTGAATAGCATCCCAGGCATCGTTCTTCGTCCCTTCTTTAGCGATCTCCGAGAAGTTGCGGCAGAGTGGCAGCAGCATCCTCTTGATGTGCTCGGGCGAAGGTTCGTACTGGAATTCGTGACTGTTCACCTCGCTCGGCCTGGATGGCCAAATCCAGGCCCCATGGACCGGAACCAGTCGAATTCAGCCTGGTCAGCCGCCGGATCTGGCGATCCGGCGGGAGTATGCCTTTAACTCAAGTTCGCCTTCTTTTATTGTACTACGGGAAGCCGAGCCTGTCAATTGCGTTTTATGCAAGCTCTTCGGCCCTTTTGCCACCCTCGCTTTGCTTAAGGTACACCTCCATTGTCTCCTGCGCCGCCCTCTCCCACGTGAATTGCCTGGCCCTCTCCAGCCCGTTGGCTGTCAGCTCTGCTCTGAGGTGCTCGTCCGTCAGCACCCGTTCCATTGCCTCGGCCAGGGCGCGCACGTCACGGGGGTCCACCATAAGGCCCGCCTCCCCCACCACCTCTGGCAGGGAGGAGGTGTTTGAGACAACGACCGGCGTCCCACAGGCCATGGCCTCTAGCGGCGGCAGGCCGAAGCCCTCGTACAAAGAGGGGAAGACGAAGAGCTCGGCGGCGCTGTAAAGGGCGGGCAGGTCCTCGTCGGGGACGAAGCCGGGGAGAATGACCTCCCCTTCCAGGCCCAGCTCCCGCAGCCGGCGGAAGAAGCCTTCGTACAGCCAGCCCGTCTTGCCCACGATAACCAGTCGCAAGTTGCAAGTCGCAGGTCGCAAGTCGCAGGTCGCAGGTCGCTCCTTGAGCTCGGCAAACGCCTCAAGGAGAGTGTTCAGGTTCTTGCGTGGCTCGATGGTGCCGACGTAGAGGATATAGCGTTCAGGCAGGCCGTAGCGCGCTCGGACCCGGGTCAGGGTGTCGAGATCGGTGACTGGCTGAAACCGGGCATCTACGCCCTCGTAGACCACAGTGATCTTCTCCGATGGCACGGTATAGTGGCGGATCAGGTCATCTTTGGTACATTGGGAGACAGCGATGATAGCATGAGCGCGGCGAACGAAAAGGGGCATGAAGCGATTGAGAAACCACTTATTGAGGGGCAGGTGGTATTCAGGAAAGAGCAAGAATATCAGATCGTGCACTGTCAGCACCGTGCGAGCGTCCTTCAGCCGGGGCAGCAGGTGCTCGGTGGCATGAAAGAGGTCACAGTCCGGCAGCCAGCGGTCAAGCCCGAGATCGAGCTGTTGTGAGAGGGCGGCCACGAGGCGCCAGGGTCTGGTCGCCAGAGGAAGGGTGTGGGTCGGCAGGCCGGCCAAGGTCGGCGGCAGAGGGTGTGCCTTATCGCCATTATAGAAGATGGTCAGCACTGGCCTGCTCTCCAGGGCGCGCAGGCCCTCGGCCAGGTGGCGGGCGTAGGTGCCGAGCCCCGCCCGCTGGTACACCGCTGGAGAGAGATCAAGGCAAACATGCATCTTTGTTCATCCTCGCAGCAGAGCTTCGTATACAGCTTCGATTTCCCGGGTCA
>VGOG01000072.1 GCA_016875995.1 Chloroflexota bacterium | reverse complement strand
CAGGTGACGAGCAGCTTCTTACCTCGCACGTCGCCCAGGTGCTCGCGCCAGCCCATCACGTCGGCCAGGCCCTGGCAGGGGTGGTACTTGTCGTGGGCCATGGAGATGACCGGGATAGTGGCCCAGTGGGCGTACTCACGGAGTAGCTCGTCACCGGCGCCGTAGTAGGGTACTTTGTCTTCCAGGATGCGGATGCCCAGGCCGGCGGCGTAACGCGACATCACCTTGGCCGCGTCCTCGATGGTCTCGCCGGCCGTGGTGGCCGTTTTGAGCCGCATGGCCCCCGGCTCCAGGAACTGGGCGTGGCCCCCCAGTTCGGTGGCCGCGCACTCGAAGCTCTGCCGGGTGCGGACAGACGGGTTATAGAAGAACATGAAGAACGTCTTGCCCTCGAGGATCTCCATGAAGCAGGGGTTGAAGCGATCTCGCTTCATCTTCGCTGCCAACTCCAGCACCGCTTCCAGCTCTTCAATTGACCATTCCTGCGTGCAGATCAGATCGCGTTGATACAGGTCCATAGTTGTTTGCCTCCTTGTGGAAATCAGGAAATCAGTGGGTCAGACACTGCTTTCACCTCACAGCGGGCAGCCTCGAAGATGGCTTCGAACTGCTCCCGTGTCCCGGCGGCGCGAGCGCCACGCCGGATGGCCTCCAGGTCTAACTCTCCCCACTGGGCCACCAGCACGCCCCGGGCGTCGCGCAGGTGCTTGTCGCGGACATGTTCCATCGGTTCACCTGCCCAGACGGGGGTTTCCCTGCATCCGCCGGACCACACGCCAGGCCAGTTCGTCAGGGGTAAGCTCCGGGTGACGACGTCGCTCGGTCATGCGAACGGCGTCCAGAGCCAACTGGTAGGCTTGAAAGGCCAGCTCCAGCCGCCGCGCCGGACTCATCTGCTGCCAGGCGATCACCTGCTGAGGATGGAGTGGCCCCAACCGTTGGCGCAACTGTTCCACCAGGCGTTCATCCATCGAGTTCCCCCACCTTTCGTGTCTTCCATTCACCTCATGATGAGCGACATGACCGCCTTCTGCACGTGCAGCCTGTTCTCTGCCTCGTCGAAGACCACCGACTGCGGCCCGTCAATGACCTCGTCGGTCACCTCGAAGCCGCGGTCGCAGGGGAGGCAGTGCAGGTAGATGGCGTCGGGGTCGGCCAGGGCCATCTTGTCCGCATCGCAGATCCAGTCCTTGTTGGCCTCGAAAATTTCTTTGGCCCTCTGCGGATCGTCCTCGCCCACCGGCGGCTTGAACATGGGCACCGCCGTCCAGGACTTGGGGTAGACCACGTGAGCGCCGTCGAAGGCCTCCTCCATGCTGTTGGAGATGTCGAAAGAGCCGCCGTACTTCTCGGCATACCCTTCACAGGTCTGGAGAACTTCTTCGTCCAGCTCCATGCCTTCCGGATGAGCCAGCACCACGTCCATGCCCATCATGGTGGCGGCGATGATGGCGCTCTGAGGGACGGCCCGCGGCTTGTGGACGCTGGGCGAATAGGCCCAGCTCATCACGAACCGCACCCCCTCGAAGGTACCGAACTTCTCGTAGACGGTGAGGATGTCGGCCAGGGCTTGGCAGGGGTGATATTTGTCGCACTCCATGTTGATGACCGGGATGTCGGCCCAGTAGGCGAAGTTCCGCATCACCTCGTGGGCCCCGCCGTATTCCCAGTCCACCGGATCGCCGTAGCAGCGGATGGCGATGCCGTGGCCCATGCGGGCCAGCACCCGCGCCACGTCGGAGACGCGCTCGGTGGTGTAGGCCACCTCTCTACCGGGCAATGCCGGGGTGTAGATTTTGTCCGGGTCCAGGAAGTGGGCGTGGCCGCCCAACTGGGTCATCCCCGCCTCGAAGCTGTTGCGGGTGCGCAGGCTCTGGTTGTAGAAGATCATGAACAGCGTCTTGGCCCGCAGCAGGTGATCGTGGGGCTCGCCCAGGGCGAAGCGGCGTTTCAGGTCCAGGGCCACGTCCAGGATGGTCTCTACTTCCTCTCTGGCATAATCCAGGAGGGTAAGGAAATCTCGGCCTCGGAACGTTTCGGTTTTCATCTTTTTCTCCTTTTCCACGTTTGGGGATAATATACCACCGTAAGGGTATCTCGTCAAGTAAAGTTGACCAAAAGGTGTCCTTGTGGTACAATGGCGAAACGTAGTGCGTATTGCGTGTTCCGTGTTCTGTTACACAATACGCACCACGCAACACGGCTCACAAAGGACCCGTTCAATGTTTGAATTAATCTTTCTTGGCACTTCTGCTTCCGCCCCGTCCATAAAACGAAATCTGTCGGCGGCCATGGTCCTGCACAAGGAGTATCGCTTCCTGATAGACTGCGGCGAAGGGACGCAGCGACAATTGCTCAGGAGTGGCCTGGGCTTCAAGCGGTTGGACAAGATTCTCCTCACTCACGGCCACCTGGACCACATCCTGGGCCTGGGAGGTCTGGTGTCCACCTTCAGCCGTTGGGAGGCCGTCCCCAAGTTGGAGATCTATGGGGGGAACTGGGCCCTGGAACGGGTCAGTGACCTCATCTTCGGGGTGGTGTTTCGCGGAGTCAAGTCGCCTATGCAGATCGATCTGATAGCTATCGAGCCCGGTATCTTGATGGAGGATGAGACTTTTGAGCTCTCAGCCTTTCCGGTCGTCCATCGTGGGCCAGGTTGCCTCGGCTATACGTTTCGGGAGAAGGAGAAACACCCTTTTCTCATTGACAAGGCCGAGGCCCTGGGAGTGCCAGCCGGGCCAGAGCGAGGCCATCTGGTGCGGGGCGAACCCGTGACCCTGGCCGACGGCACCGTGGTCCATCCCCACCAGGTGCTGGGCCCTCCTATTCCTGGGGCCAAGCTCGTCTTCGTGGGCGATGCGTCTCGGATCAACAACCTGGTCGAAGTGGCCTGGCAAGCCGACGCCCTGGTCATCGAGGCCACCTATCTGTCGCAAGAGCAGGAGCTGGCCAGGGAATACGGCCATCTTACGGCCGCCGAAGCGGCGACCCTGGCCCATCTGGCGGAGGTCAAGCAACTGTACCTGACCCATGTCTCGCGGCGCTACTCCGAAGAGGCCGTCTCGGCCGAGGCCCAAGCCATCTTTCCCCAGACTATCGTGGTCAGAGACCTGGACCACTATCGAATCGTCAAGGAGAGGTAGGGGCGACCCTTGCGGTCGCCCCGGATGGGGCAGGGGCAAGCCCTGCCCCTACGTTTTGTCCCGCAGGAAGGTGACGATTTCCTCCAGATGCCTTTTGTCTACTTCGTCGAAGGCATCGTATTGATCACTGTCCACGTCCAGAACGGCGATTAGCTCATCCCGCTCGTTGAAGACGGGCACCACGATTTCCGACTTGGAGTTGGGGTCGCAGGCGATGTGGCCCGCAAACTGGTGGACGTCGGGCACGATGATGGTCTCCTCCTGGCGAGCAGCAGCGCCGCATACCCCTCGATCGAAGCTGATGTGCAGACAGCCCAGCGTCCCCTGATACGGCCCGATCAGCAATTCCCGCGGCGCTACCACGCGGTAGAACCCCGTCCAAAAGAAGTAGTCGAAGCGGTGATGCAAGAGACAGGCGATGGTAGCCATGGAGGCGATCAGATCCCTCTCTCCCTCCAAAGTTGCCCTGATCTGATCCGTCACCTGCCGATAGGTTTCTTCCTTCTGCTTTCTCTCCATTGAACACTCTCCCGGCTGCCCCTCAGAGTTCCCCTGAGTTCCCCCGATACTTGAACAAGAAAGGCAGGACCGCCAGGGCCACCCCCGGCAGCGCGCCCCAGCAGATTCCCCCTGCCGGCTTCTCCGCTTCTGTCTCGTCCGCCCTCTCTGCTTCCTCCTGTGACGGTGCCCCAATGCTCTCGCGCCATTGGGCCTCCAGTTCATCTTGGTCAAAGCTGTAGACTTTCATGAGAGCGTCGTCAGTAAGAGAACCCTCCTTGAAGACCAACAGCAGCTCGCTCATCTTCTCCTTGCCGTAGGTCCTCAGCAAGAAATCCACCACACTATAGGCCTGGGCGTAGAACAGGTTGATCTCGTCAGGGTTGCCGGTCATTGACGTGAGGGAGCGGATGGAGAGGAGCTTGTTCTGGCGGATGGCCTTCTCCAGGGCCCGAGCGTTGCCACTCCGTAGCTCTCCCTCGTTGTACATGGCCAGCCCTTCGTTCAGCCAGGCCGGAAGGTCGGCATAAGGATTCTTGGTGGCCAGGCCGACGACCACGTGAGTGAGCTCATGGGCAATGGTTTGGTCAACTTCGGAATGTGTGCCGTGCAAAAGCATGATATCCGGAGCGACCACCGTGCCCAGGGTGATGATCTGTTCCTCGAAAATCGCGCCCTTCGCGATCAGGGCTTCTTGCATGTCGGCCTTGCTCTGGTAGACGATGATCTTGACCGGCTTCTCCAACTCCACCCCCACGTTCTCTTCCAGACGGGTCAGGGACTCCACGGCGCTATTCAAAAGCCCTCGACCGAAGGTCTGGTCAGCATCGTACCAGTACAGGATGATCTTTCCCTCGGTCAGGCTCTGCCAGGTGAAGCGATCGTCCATGTAGGTGAAAGTGACGAACTCGGTTTCCAGCGCGTTGCCGGCCGCGTCTTCTATCCGCCAGTAGTACTCGATGTCGGAGCCCGGGGGGATCTCGCCCCGCTGCAACCGCCAGACGTACTCGGCCTCCACCTGTTGGGCAGGGCGGAACTCAGGGTAGGCGCGGTTGGTGACGGGCTCACTCCCCACTCTGTATGTCAAGGTAATCTCGTTGATCTCGCTGCTGCTCGTGGCCGCCAGACGAAACACGATTTGCCTGGGGAAGCTGTACTCGTAAGTATTGGCGATGACGGCGATCTCCTCTTGAGCCAGGACAAGGGGAGATAACACTGCCAGCACAACCAGTGCCAACACCAGCAAGCTAAATCTTCTTCTCATTCCCGTTCCTCCGTAGTGGGTAGTGCGTATGGCGTGGGTCTCAACGGAATACGCAATACGCATCACGCAATACGCATCACGTCTTCACGTTTCACCCAATTATATCACGCCTCTCCAGGTTTGCCAATTCGCGTGAAAGCAGTTATAATCACGGAGCACCGTTTTGATTGTTTGATTGCAGGAAGGAGATTGACATGACTATTCCGAAACCCAGTGTCCAGGAGCTAGCCATCAAGGCCCACGAGATGGGGGCCAGTGTGCTGCGTGGCCCTCTCCAGCGCCTCGACGAAGATAGAGGGTGGGCCGTGGGAAACATTCATCTGCGTGACTGGCTGGCTAGATATGACGGCCGGGATCTGATGCTGATCGTGGCGGTGATCGGGGAAGAACAAGAACCGACCACCAGGAATTGTGGAACGTGTGGGCGGGAGTACAGCGGCAGCGAGTGCCCCTACTGCCGGGAGGCCAGAGAGAGGCTGAGAGGCAGGCGGGCCTAGACGGTGGGCAAGAGCTGGAAACCTTGATCCAAAAAGCTCTCGCCCGGCGAATTCTGGAACGCGCGGAGAGCTATGCCCTCAGTCCTGTGGAGTGGGAGACGCTCACAGCCCTGGTGGAGCAGACGAGCTACGAGGAGACCGAGCGGGAGCACCCGGAAGCCGGCGGGGCCGCTGGTGGCGGGGTGATCATCGCTCCGGGCCGTGACCTGCCCCCCGGCGGGGTGTTGGTGGGCGAATCAGCCGAAAGGAGGCAGTAGCGTGAAGACCATATTCAACGTAGCCAATACCACTTTGGTATCCATCATCGTTGTAGCCATCGGGTACTTTGCACTTAGCAGAGGGGTGCTGATCGGCCCTGTCATCTTCCTATCAGGCTTCGTCCCCCTGGCTGGTGCCCGTCTGAACCGGCTGGAGTTGAGGCGATTGATCCCCGATATCGTCTTCGGAGCGCTGGATACGGGGCTGCTGATGATCGCTGCCCTGGCAGGGGCCCAGACCTTTGGCGTCCTGGGGGCCATCGTCGGCAGCGCCATCGGCGACGCCGTGACCGATGGGATCGCTGGCTTCTTCGAGGGAAGCATCGCCGAATGGCTGAGGGAGAGGGGCATTGAAGAGGCCCGCACCGATCTGGGGTCAGCTCTGGGCAAGATGAGCGGCTGCCTGTTGGGCAGCGGACTGATCCTAACGATTGCGTTCCTCTTGGGGATACAGGCCCACCTGACACTCGAAACGCCAGGCTAAGAGGCGGGAAGTCTGTTAAGTAAAATAGCACCAGGGCACAACCAGCAAGGGAGGTGGCGGTCGAGACAGCCACCTTTTCTTGCTTATTGGGCTTGACCAGCCAGACGCCTCGATAGGATTTGCCCGTATCTTTTTGACGACTGGTGCGTCTATACTATTGGCAAGGAGTCATCTTTTGCCGCCAAAGAGCGATACGTTGGCCCTGGTGGAGAGGGCGAAGCGCTATGAGCCTCAGGCCTTAGCCGAACTCTGCCAACTCTATTACAGGGATATTTACAGCTATATCTACTATCGGGTCAGCAATGTCCAGGACGCCGAGGACCTCACCGATGATGTCTTCTTGAAGATGGTAGAGGCGATCCGCTCCTGCCGCGCGCGTGAAGAGAGATCTTTCCTGGCCTGGCTGTTTCGCATTGCCAATAACAGCGTGGTTGACTACTACCGTCGCCGGGCAGTGCGCAATCACCTGCCCCTGGATGAGAAGCACTTACCGGTGTACGCCGGGCCCGAAGCTCCCGTTGAGACGAAGCTCACTCAGGAACGGTTGCAACAAGCCATTCTAAAACTAACGGAAGAGCAACAGCAGGCGATCATCCTCAGATTCATCGAAGGCTTGAGCAATGCCGAGATAGCCCACATTCTGGGCAAATCCGAGGGGGCAATTAAGTCTCTCCAACACCGTGGCCTTGCCTCCCTACGTCGCATTCTGGAGGGGAGGGGTGATCTAAATGAAAGAGAACCTTGACCATGCCTTGGACGAGGGTTTAACCCGGTTATTAGCAGGGGATGAGGGGGTAGAGGAATCCCTGGCTCAGCCCCAACTCGGGCCTCTGCTGCGCCTGGCCAGGGAGATCAAGGCCCTGCCTCGTCCTGAGCCGAATCCGAGGGCCTTGAGAGCTACCCAGGCACGGGTGCGAGAGGCTGCTAAACTTAAGCAGCAGGCTGGACGAGGTGGCTTATTCCCTCACTGGCTAACTGGCCAGAGGGTCTCGCTGGCACTTGCACGGGTGCTGGCCGTGGTAATCGCCATCGCGTTGATTGGCTTCGGCACCGTGGTTGCCTCGGCTGATAGCTTGCCTCACAGCCCCCTCTATCCAGTCAAGCGAACCACTGAGCGAGTGCAACTTCTTCTCACCTTCAGCCCTGGCGGCAAAGCGCAACTGCACCTCTCCTTTGCCGAACGACGGTTGAACGAGACCATGAGGTTAATGAGCTGCTGTCAGTCGCTCGATGATGCCGTGTTGAAGTCCATGCTGGAGGAGACCGACTTGGCGATAAAGATAATCTGCACATTGCCAATGCCGGAAGCTGAACCGCTGCTCAGTAAGGCCACTGAGCTGACTGCCCAACAACAAACTTGCCTGAGTCAGGTTAGAGATGAGGCATCGAGCGAGCATTGGTGTACCCTCGATGAAGCCATTGCAGCCTGTCGCTGCAACGAACAGATGCTAACAGGGGAAGCCCCCGACATGCATCAGCCGGTAGTTGGGCCTGATTAGAACAAGACAAGCAGAACGATAGCCGAACCCTGGTCTGGCAAACGTCAAATCTATCCAGGAGGAAAAAATGAGCACCAAGAAACAGTATAAGCGGACCGATGCTCGCGCGGCCAAGCGCGACCGCTTCGTGGCATCGTCAGAGCAAAAGACAGGCCGCATATCCCCAATGATCTTGATGGGTGGTCTGTTGCTGAGCCTGGTCACTGTGGGAGGCATAGTTTTCGCCTTGACGCGGCCCGCGCCAGGCGCAGCTAATGCACCCAGTGCGCCGGTGGTAGCGGTGGAGGCAAAAACGCAGCTCGTCACCGCCGCGACCAGCGGCCACGCCCCTTATCCACGGGCTATGGCCGAGGGCGGTGCGATGCGACTCCCTCTCGCTACTTTCGACGATTACCAGGCCCATTACTACACCTACATGCACGAGAATCGGCCCATCGAGTTCTTCATCCTGAAAAGCAAGGATGGGATCGTGCGGGCGGCTTTCAACGCCTGCGACGTTTGTTTTGCGGCCAGGAAAGGCTACCGCCAGGATGGAGAGGTGATGGTCTGCAACAACTGCGGGCGACGCTTCCCCGCCGAACAGATCAACGTGGTCCAGGGAGGGTGCAACCCTTCACCCTTGCAGCGTACCATCGTCGGTGACTCCCTCGTTATTCAGGTAGAAGACATCGCCGATGGATTGAGATATTTCTGAGTCTCAGCAACTGGGGGACGAGGTGGCACCTGGCCTGAGCCTTCTGACCTGGGCCGCGTTCTGTGCAGGGGAGCGGGGGGGCGGAGGAGATGGGGATCTTACCCTCTCAAGGGGTGAACTGGGCGATGACCTGCAGGATGGTGAGGATGGTGCCGAACAAAGCGATGGAGCCGATCAGCCAGCGGGTCTGCACCAGCATCCGATCCGACATCTGGTCCAGGCGCACCTCAAAGTGCCGCTCCATATCAACGAAGCGCCTGTTCATCTCATCGCGCAAGCCGACGATTTCGCCGCGCAGGTCGCCGATCTCCCTCCGCATCTCGTGCCGCAATTCTCGGACGTTTTCCTTGATGTCGGCGACGTCGTGTTCCAACACGTCCAGCCGCGAGAGCACCTGGCGATACTCGTCGCGGGGAACGGCCTTTTCCTCAACCAGTTGCTTCAGACGGGGGGAGGTCTTCTCCTCGATTACCTGTTCCAGCCAGGGGACGAACTCGAGGACCAGTTCGTCTCCCCAGGCCCGGCGCACCGTCTGGGGTACTTGTATGGCCATAGCTCACTCCTTACACGACAATCTTCATGGCAAGTCAAAGGTTTCTTGAATGATACCACCAAATCCCGGAACTGTCAAGTGCACCTGTTGTGGCCTTATCGCCCTGGCCACACATTTCTGGACACTCGTAGGTAGAAAGGAAATAGTATGCAGTTAACCGATATTGCCTTGAACAGCCTGCGCCGGCGCAAAGGGCGCATGATCTTCCTGGTGCTGGGCCTGGCCATCGGCGTGGCCACGGTCGTGGCGCTCATGGCTATCACCGATACCATGCAGACCGACATCGCGGTCAAGATGGACGAATACGGGGCCAATATCCTCATCGTGCCCAAGGCCAGCGACCTGTCTCTGTCTTATGGTGGTGTAACCGTCGCCTCCGCGGCTTACGACGTGGGCGAATTGAGTCTGACCGATTTGGATTCCATTCAGACCATTCACGATGCACGAAACATCAGCGTCGTGGCGCCGAAACTGCTGGGAGCCATCACTGTGGGGGAGCGACCGGTGTTGGTAGCAGGAGTCCGCTTCCCCGACGAACTGCGACTCAAACAATGGTGGCAACTGGACGGGGCAGAACCTGCTGGGACCTACGACGCCCTGGCCGGGGTGCGCCTGGCGCAGGCGCTGGACCTGCACCCCGGTGCGACGTTAAAGTTGAACGGCCAATCTTTCCGCGTGGTGGGCATTCTGGCCGAGAACGGCACCCAGGATGACGACATCCTCTTCATTGACCTGGCGGCGGCGCAACAGGTGATGAACCGGTCGGACGGCATCAGCCTGGTGGAGGTGGCCGCGCTCTGCATCGCCTGTCCAGTGGAGGAAATGGTCGAGCAGATCAGCGAGGTGCTGCCTCAGGCGCGTGTCACCGCCCTGCGCCAGGCGGTGACGTTACGGATGGAGACGGTAGGACAACTGGGGCGCTTTGCCCTGGCCGTGGCGGCGGTGGTGACAGCCATCGGCGGGATGGTAGTGCTGACGACCATGCTCAGCTCCGTGAGCGAACGACGGCAAGAGATAGGACTGTTCCGGGCTATGGGCTTTCGCCAACAACACGTCATGCGGATTATCCTCAGCGAGGCGGCGTTGGTGAGCCTGGCCGGGGGTGCGTTGGGCTGGCTGGCGGGCATGGGCGCGGCGGTACTGTTGACGCCTCACCTGGCCAATGTGACCCTGCCGGTGCAGTGGAACCCGTGGTGGGCGTTCAGCGCCGCAGGCGGGGCGCTGGTGGTCGGGCTGGCGGCCAGCGTCTACCCGGCGATGTATGCTGCCCGACTCGATCCTACCATCGCCTTGCGGTCATTGTAGTGGGAGGAGCCGATGATTGAGCTGCAAGACGTGACCAAAACTTACAACACAGGCGAAGCGTTGGTCTATGCGCTACGGGATGTCAATTTGCAGGTGGCCGAAGGTGAATTCGTGGCCATCATGGGGCCGTCGGGGTCAGGCAAAAGCACCTTGCTCACCATCCTGGGGGCGATGAACTCGCCCAGCGCCGGGCAGGTGACGATTGACGGCATCAACGTCTACCAGTTGGGGGCTGAACGGCAGGCCGACTTCCGCCACGAGTACGTGGGGTTTGTCTTTCAACAATTGCAACTCCTGCCCTACCTGACCGCCCAAGAAAACGTCCTCCTGGCGCTGGCCGTTGCCAAGCTGCCCAAAGCAACCAAAATCGCCCGCGCCCGGGAGGTGTTGGCCCAGGTCGGCCTGGCGGGCAAGGAAGGACGCCTGCCTTACCAACTGTCGGGAGGGGAACAAGGGCGCGTGGCCGTGGCCCGGGCATTGGTCAATCGGGCTCCGCTGCTCCTGGCCGACGAGCCCACAGGCAACCTGGACCGGGCCACCGGCGTGCAGATTCTGAACCTGCTACGCGAGCTGAATCGCACCGGGCAAACAGTGGTCATGGTTACTCATGACCCTCATGCCGCCAGCGTAGCTGGCCGCATCGTCAATCTCCTCGATGGGCAAATCGTCGCCTAGCTCGTTGGGGTGCATTCAAAATGAGTTGGTAGGGGCGGGTCTTGCACCTGCCCAGGGCGACCGCAGAAGAGTACAGGTTTGTAAAAGTAGTTGACAAAGTTCCTTAACTATGCTATAATCCGCGCTGACTTGTTCGACGATGTCCAGTGTGCGGAAGATGTTGCCTCATCAAGGAGGAGCTTGAATGCAGATCTCAACCAAGGGGAGGTATGCCCTAAGAGCGATGATTGACCTGGGCTTGCACGTGGACCAGGGCCCGGTTCTCAGGAAGGATATCGCTGAGCGGCAGGAGATCTCCTCCGATTACATTGGACAATTATTCGTGGAATTGAGAAAGGCGGGATTCATCGAGAGTGTCAAGGGGCCGGGGGGTGGCTACGTCCTGGCTCAGGATGCGGACAAGATAAGGGCTGGAGACATCATCAGGGCCGTTGAGGGGCCCATCGCTCTGGTGCTGTGTGTTAGCCCCCATTCGGAGAG
This sequence comes from Chloroflexota bacterium, assembly GCA_016875995.1. GTDB lineage: Bacteria > Chloroflexota > Anaerolineae > VGOG01 > VGOG01 > VGOG01. The sequence goes on along the minus strand of VGOG01000072.1, from coordinate 6,658 downwards.
TGTCTGCCATCGGATGGATGGTTGTGTAACCTATCTGCTCTGGAAGAGGCTATCGAACACGATAGAAGAAATCCTGGACTCAGTCACACTGAAGGATCTATGCGACCAAGCCCGTGAGGTTGTAGAAGTGGCTTAGCAAACAAGAGAATCTCGAAGGGGGAATCACGATGGCAAGGATCTACGCAGACATCACCAGGACCATCGGCCACACGCCGTTGGTGAAACTGAACAGGGTCACGGAAGGATTGCAGGCCACCGTGCTGGCCAAGCTGGAGTCCTTCAACCCTCTGTCCAGCGTGAAGGACAGGATTGGGGTGAGTATGATAGATGCCGCAGAGCGTGATGGACTCATCAAGGAAGACACCATCATCCTGGAGCCCACCAGCGGCAACACCGGCATCGCCCTGGCCTTCGTCTGTGCGGCCCGTGGCTACAAGCTGGTTCTGACCATGCCAGATACGATGACCCTGGAGCGCAGGAGCCTGCTGAAAGCGCTGGGGGCGGAGCTGATTCTAACTCCCGGCGCTGAGGGGATGCCAGGAGCGGTGAGGAAGGCAGAGGAACTGGCGGCCGAGGATTCCAGATATTTCATCCCCCAGCAGTTCAGGAACCCGGCCAATCCGGCCATCCACCGCCAGACCACGGCCAGGGAGATCTGGGAAGACACCGGCGGTCAGGTGGACGTCGTGGTGGCCGGCGTAGGCACCGGCGGCACCATCACCGGCGTCGCCGAGGTCATCAAGCCCCAGAAGCCCGGTTTCGTGGCCATCGCCGTGGAGCCAGCGGCCTCGCCCGTCCTGTCCGGCGGCCAGCCTGGCCCGCACAAGATCCAGGGCATCGGCGCCGGCTTCGTCCCCGATGTCCTGCGGCTGGAGCTGGTGGATGAGATCATCCAGGTCGCCGAAGAGGACGCAATTCAAATGACCCGTCGGCTGGCCAGGGAAGAGGGCATCCTGGCCGGCATCTCCTCCGGCGCGGCGGCCCGCGCTGCCCTGCAGGTGGCTGCCAGGCCGGGGAGCCAGGGGAAGCTCATCGTGGTCATCCTGCCGGATACAGGGGAGAGGTATCTGAGCACGCCGCTTTTTGGAATGGAGTAGAGATGCTGGAGCGATACTCGCGGCAGATGCTCCTGGCCGAGGTAGGGGAAGCGGGCCAGGAGAAGCTGCTGGCGGCCAGCGTGGCTGTCATCGGCTGCGGAGCGCTGGGCACGGTCGTGGCCAGTAGTCTGGTGCGGGCTGGCGTGGGGCGGGTCAAGATCGTGGATCGGGATTACATTGAGCTGAACAACCTGCAGCGACAGATCCTCTTCGATGAAGAGGACATCGCCAGGGGGCTGCCCAAGGCCATCGCCGCCGCCGAGAAGCTGCGCCGGGTCAACTCCCAGGTGGAGATAGAGCCCCTGGTGGCCGATGTCAATCCCGGCAACGTGGAGGAGATCATCGGCCAGGTGGACCTGGTGCTGGATGGCACCGACAACTTTGAGACCCGCTTCCTGGTCAACGACGCCTGCGTCAAGCACGGCCTCCCCTGGGTCTACGGGGCGGTGATCGCTACTTACGGAATGACCATGGCCATCGTTCCCCACCGCACCCCTTGCTTTCGCTGTTTCGTCGCTGAGATGCCTCCACCTGGCAGCACGCCCACCTGCGACACGGTGGGGGTATTGGGCCCGGCGGTGAACATCGTGGCCTCGCTGGAGGTGAGCGAGGGCCTCAAGCTCCTCATGGGCAGGGAAGACGAACTACACGGCCGGCTGATCTACGTGGACGCCTGGGCCGGCACCCTGGAGCGGTTGGCGCTGGAGAAGAAGGATGGCTTCTGCCCGGCCTGCGACCTGGGCCGGTTTGAATTCCTGGAAGCCCGACAGGGCTCCTACCTGACCAGCCTCTGCGGGCGAGAGGCGGTGCAGGTCAACGTGCGTGGGGAGGCCAAGGTCTCCTTCCCCGACCTGGCAGAGCGGCTCAGTCCAGTGGGGCAGGTGAGCTTCAACGATTACATGCTGCGCTTGCGGGTTGATTCCTACGAACTGACTGTCTTTCCCGATGGCCGTACCATCATCAAAGGCACCACCGACGAAGCCCTGGCCAAGACGCTTTACGCCAAATACATCGGCTCGTAGCTTTGTGGAGGAAACTATGGATGTGGAAAAAGTCAGAGAGGACTTCCCTATCCTGCAAAGGAGAATCAACGGCAAGCCGCTGATCTATTTCGACAACGCCGCCACAACCCAGCGGCCCATCCAGGTGCTCAATACCATTCAGACGTTCTACACCCTATTCAACGCTAACGTCCACCGCTCGTCCCACACCCTGGGGCGGGAGGCCACGGAGCTGTACGAGCAGGCCCACGAGAACGTGGCCCGCTTCATCGGCGCTGAGGACGAGAGGGAAATCGTCTTCGTCCGCAACAGTACCGAGGCCATCAACCTGGTAGCCTACTCGCTGCTGTTTGGCGAGAGCGAAGGGCTGAGGCTCGAGCCAGGCGACGAGGTCGTGCTGACCATCATGGAGCATCACTCTAACCTGGTGCCCTGGCAGTTTCTGCGGGACAGGGGGGGCGTGGTGCTGAGGTTCGTGGGCCTCAACGACGACGGAAGGCTGGACCTGGAGCAACTGCAGCGGCAGGTGACCGAGAAGACGAAGCTGGTCTGCTGCTCTCACGTGTCCAACGTGCTGGGGGTCATCAATGCGGTCAGCGAAATCGGGCGGATCGCCCACGAAGCTGGGGCTCTGTTTCTGGTGGATGGGGCGCAGTCAGTGCCGCACATGCCGATTGACGTGAAGGAGCTTGGCTGCGATTTCCTGGCCTTCTCCGGCCACAAGATGCTGGCCCCTATGGGCATCGGGGTGCTGTACGGGAGAAGGGAGCTCCTGGAGAAAATGACGCCTTTCCTGTACGGCGGAGACATGATCACCGACGTCAAGCTGGAGGGGGCGACGTGGAACAAGCTGCCCTGGAAATTCGAGGCGGGGACGGCTAACGTCTGCGGCGGGATCGCCCTGGGTGGGGCAGTAGAGTTGAAAAGCGGTCAGCGCCTGGAGGGGGCGGTGGATTATCTTCAGCGGATCGGAATGGAGGAGGTGAGGGCGCACGAAAGGGAGCTCACCGAGTATGCGCTGGCTGGCCTGCGGGCTATCCCGAGCGTGCGAATCTATGGCCCCTGGAATTCAGACGAGCGGGTAGGGGTGATAGCCTTCAACGTGATCAAGCGCGGCGAGCTGATTGATCCCCACATCGTGGCCGGGTTCTTGAACGACGAGGGGATCGCCGTGCGGTCGGGGGGACACTGCGCCTATCCCCTGGCCGACCGGCTGGGCGTGGCAGGGACGGTGCGGATCAGCTTCTACATCTACAACACCAAGGACGAGGTGGACCGTTTCGTCGAGGTCTTAGGCGACATCGTGAGGCGACGGCTTTTCTAAACACCTGAGTACTCGTCTGGAGGACGCTATGTACAGCGAGAAAGTGATAGAACATTTCACAAATCCACGAAACGTCGGCGCCATCGAGGACGCCGATGGCTTTGGCCAGGCAGGAGGCGGCCCCAAGTGCCCTGAGGACCTCACCTACTTCTGGGTCCGGGTGTCCGATGGCCGCCTGGTGGAGGTCAAACACAAGACGCTGGGCTGTCCCGTGGCCATCGCCTCCAGCAGCATCACCAGCGCCCTGGCCGAGGGCAAAACGCTCCAGGAGGCTCTGCTCATCACGCCAGAGGCCGTCATCGAGGCCCTGGGGGAAATCCCCGACAGGAAGCTGGACTCCAACTTAGGCCCTCACGCTTTGCGTAAAGCCATCGAGAACTATGCAAATCAACAAATCAGCAAATCAACAAAAGGAGTGACAAGGAACTAGGAATAAGTGACGAGGGAAGCAAAGGAGGTGGAGAATTGGGATGTTCGAGATAGTTAAAGAAGATATCCAGACTGTTTTCGCTAAGGACCCGGCGGCCAAGACCCTTTGGGAGGTGCTCTTCTGCTATCCTGGCTTGCACGCTCTGTGGCTGCATCGGATAGCTCACTTCCTGTGGCAGCACAAGCTTCTCTTCCTGGGCCGCCTTCTCTCCCACATCAACCGGCTTCTGACCGGGATCGAGATCCACCCCGGGGCAAAGGTAGGTCGCCGGTTCTTCATTGATCACGGCATGGGAGTGGTCATCGGCGAGACCACCGAGATCGGGGACGACGTCCTGATGTATGCGGGGGTGGTCTTGGGGGGCACTTCCCTGGAAAAGAAGAAACGTCATCCCACCATCGGCAACAACGTGGTGATTGGTACGGGAGCGACGGTGCTGGGTCCCATCACCCTGGGAGACAACGCCAAAATCGGCAGCGGCGCGGTGGTGATCAAGCCCGTTCCTCCTGGAGCAACAGTGGTTGGGGTGCCAGCGAGGATCGCGGGACCAAAAGAGCCAAGGGGCCCGGAGACCGACCTGGAACACGGCAGGCTGCCTGATCCAATGCTGAAGGCTATAAGCGAAGTCTTGGACAGGCAGAGCAAGCTCGAGGAAAGGGTGCGGGAGTTGGAGACGGTCCTGCCAACGGCTGTCCCTTTGGCTCTGCCCATGGAAGAGGCTAGAATGGTGCCATTGACACGAGGAGGAAAAATGGAAACACAAATTCGCGGGGCCCTCAAGGAGGTACTTGACCCTGAGGTTGGGATCAATGTCGTTGATCTGGGGCTGGTCAAAGAGATCGTGGTCAATGGCGGAGCGGTGGAAGTGCGGATGGTTCTGACCACGCCCGCTTGCCCGCTGATTGGTTATCTCGTGGAGCAGGTCAGGCGCAAGGCCAGGAGTGTGGATGGGGTTGAGACCGTCGAGGTGACCATCCTGGACGAACCCTGGAGCTGGGAGCGTTTTGTCAATCAGACAGCTAAGTAATATGTGGTCCCATCGCCCCAAGCAGCCACCTGTCTGGGGCGTTGTTATGGCGGGTGATGCTTACTGCCTTCAGGGGATTGGCTCTATGGCGCCGGAATCTCGGTCGGGGTAGCGGTTGGAGGTACGAGCGTGGGTGGGGAGGTAGGGGTTGCCGGTGCTTCCTCAACAGGGATGGACAATACTTGACCAACGATGATCAGTCCTGGGTCGCTGAGCCCGTTGGCCTCCATTATTGCTTCAACTGTGGTACCATACTTGCGGGCTAAACCGCTCAGTGTATCGCCCGCCACGACAATGTGAGTACGAAATGTGGCCCCAGCCTGCGATTCTGGCGTGCCGGGCACGATAGTATCAGCATGGGCGGGAGGCGGTGTGTAGATGGGAGCTGGTGGTACAGGAGTATAGGTGGGATACGGAGTGGCAGTGAGCATAGCCTCTATCGTTGCCTGTACAGCCTCAGCTACCAATTGTTGTATCTCAATTGGATCAGGCGTGGGCTTGAGGCCGCAGGCGGCTGCAGTAGCAGTTAACAGCAGGCAAATGGATACCAGCAAGTATACTCTTTTCATGGTTCTATCCCTTTAGTCTATTGTCGTAATAGATGCTGATCGTTCTTTCGGCGTCCGACTCCCCGATCACGGACGTTTCACGGTTTCGTGCCTATATTCCGGGTAAGGAATAGTATAGCAGAATTCGGCTTGCTTGGCAAAAGCTGTCCTCGTGTCCCAAACACGTAACGCTCACCAAAATCCAGCGTGAAATGGTCACGCCTCCTCAAAGGGCAAGAAAGATAGGGATGTGGAGAGACCCTTGAGGACAACATACATCTCCACCGCTTCGGTCAGGGAAACCGCCCCCTCGAACTCCTCTTTCAATACTATGGTCTTGATCTGGAAATCGGCGGGTGAGATAGCCATTCTCAACCAGTAGTTTTCAAAGTTCACCTCGTCGCTGCTGTCTTCCACAGACAAACGCGACTCCCTCCTGCCCTCCCGTCTTCTGATGATCCATCCTTTCGCGTTTCTCTCGACGTAGAAGGCGTTATTCTCTTCCAGCGCAAAATCGCTTTCCCTGAGAAACAGCCTGGGCTTGTCTCGATAAGGTTGGCCCTGGTGAACGCAAAAGGTCGCGCAGTTGCCACACTGGTTGCAGAAATCGTCCACATGGATGATCTGCCGCGCCTGCTCGATCTGGAAGACCTCCTCCCCGGTCACCGCCAGCCCCCCCTGCCGGCAAGAGACCCTGGGCAGCGTCAGGCTGACCGGCGTGACAAAGAAGGTGTAGTTGGCGCGGTTGGGGCACACCTCCACGCATTTGTCGCACAGGGTCGAGCATTGCAGACAGCGGGCCGCCTCGGCCATGGCCGCTTCCTCGGTCAGGGTGGCCTCGACCAGGCCGAAGCCGCCCCTCGCCCCCCTCGCCCCCCAAAGTTGGGGGGAACGGGGGGCAGGCGGGAGCATGGCCGCCGCGTGTTGCGCCGCCTTTCTGGCCCGGGCCCGCTTGACCGGCGCGATTTCTTCGTGCCCGAGTGTGGGAAGCCGGACTGACGGGCGCTCAAACGGCACACCCAACTGTCGGCAAATGGCCTCGGCGGCCTGCCTCCCGTCGGCGCAGGCCTCGACGATGGTGGCCGGCCCCCGCACCGCATCGCCACCGGCGAAAACACCCGGCACCTCAGTCGCCTGGGTGAGCGGGTCAACGATCCAATCTCCAACTTCCAATTTCCAACTTCCAACCTCCAATGCCTGGCCGATGGCGACGATGATGGAATCGGCCTCG
>VGOG01000071.1 GCA_016875995.1 Chloroflexota bacterium | reverse complement strand
TGGGCCGCACTGGACTGGCATAATCTTGGAGCTCAACCATCGTCAGCACCTCCTACTGTAACCTGTCCAGAACGTACTCCGGCGAGAAAGGCCGGCCGTCGTACCTGAGGATCTGGTCGTCAACCTGGATGCCTGTGTAGGCACGGAGCAGGCGGGCGAACTGTCCGGTAGCGTTCCCTTCCACGGCCACCAAGCGCCTGGCCGATTCCAGCAGCGGTTGGACTTTGTCCGCCGGGAAAGGCCAGATGTCGGTGAAGTGCAGGAAGTTGGCCTTCTCTAGGGACCCTCCTGGTTCAACCGATCCGCCGCTTCTCGCACGGGACCATAGCTCGAGCCCCAGCCGACGAGGGTGATGTCGGCCTGCTCTGGCCCGTAAAGGACGGGGGCGCGCATCGAAGGGGCCACCCACGGCGACATCCAGCTTGCGCAACCTTTTCTGGACCATCTTAACGCGGTTCTGCGGGTCCTCGTCCTCGAAGTGGCCGTCTTCGGTGTGCTCATCGCTGCAGGCCACAAACACGGCCTTGGGATGGCCTGGCAAGGCCCGCGGCGAGATGCCCGTTGCGGTGATGGCGTAACGCTCGTAGTCGTCGGCTAGTTGCTCCAGCTCCTCATCAGTCAGCAATTCGCCCCGGTCTATCTCCACTGCTTCGAAGTGAAAATCGCTTCTGGGGATGGAGCGCACAGAGTTGGCCAGGAAGGTGTCTACGAGGACGATCACCGGACACTGGTACTTTTCAGCCAGGTTGAAGGCCCGCCAGCCAGCGTGGAAGCACTCTTCGACGGTGCCCGGCGCTAACACGATGCGAGGGAACTCCCCCTGAGAGGCACGCAGGACGAACAGCAAATCCCCCTGCTCGGTGCGCGTGGCGTTTGGCTTGACGAAGGGGCGGCGGGGGGGGCCCCACCTCTCCCAGATGACCACCGGCGTCTCCGTCATCCCCGCCAGCCCCAGACCCTCGACCATCAGCGAGAAGCCGCCGCCGGAGGTCGCGGTCATGGCCCGCGCGCCAACGTGGCTGGCTCCGATGGCCATACCCAAAGCGGCGATCTCGTCCTCGCTGTGCTTGGCGACCAGGCCATAGCGAGAAGCGTGGGCCGCCATCCACTCCAGGATGGGCGAGGTCGGGGTCATGGGATAGGCCGAGATGAAGCGGCAGCCACCCAGGACGGCTCCCAGGCAGAGGGCCTGATTGCCGTTGATGACCATCCGTGGTGGAGCCTCCACTGGCTCCAGCTTGTAGTCGAAGCCGGCGGCGTAGCGCTGCCGGGCGAAGTCGTAGGCTTTTCGGGCTGTCGCCAGGTTGGTATCTACCACTGACTGTCCCTTCCTGGCAAAGTCATCGCCGATCACACCGGCCATGGATTCAAAGCCATACTCGGCCACACCGATAGCGGCACTCAAGGCAGCAGTATTGGCCATAACCTTGCTGCCGCCCTCTTCGGCGATTTTGAATAGCGGCACGGGAAAGAGCCTGATTCCCCGCTTCTCCAGGTCCTCTTTATCCAGTTTGAAGCCTTCATCGTAGATGATCCCTCCCCCGGCTACGAGCTCATTTTTGTGTCGTTCGATCGTCTCCGGAACGAGGGCCATCAGCAGATGGACGTCGTCGGTATGGGAATAAAGGGGGCTCTCGCTAGCTCTGATTTGATAGAAGTTGTGGCCGCCTCGAATGCGAGACATGTAGTCCTGCAAGCCGAATACGTGCCAACCGCCCCTGGCCAGAACTTTAGCGAACCCGGCGCCGCTGGATTCTATCCCTTGTCCGGCTTCCCCACCAATCTTAAAGGTCATGTCATTCTTGGGCATTTTAACCTCCTGAATATGGTCGGAATGCCCTCCCCCTTTCCCCCCTCCCCCCAACTTTGGGGGCCAGGGGGGACGAAGGGGGGGATCCATCTTTTACCCCCTGGGCAAGCTACATCAAAGCGGCTTCCAGCTCGATCTCCAGCCCTCCGCGCAAGGCGTTAGAAACAGGGCATCTTTTTTCGGCTTCCTGGGCGATCTCTTTGAAGGTGGCCTCGTCAATGCCTGGAACCTGCCCCCGGGTTTCGAGGCGCATTTTGGTGATTCTGACGCCGCCAGCATGGCTCATAACTTCCTAATGGGACACAGATTAACACAGAGAAACACAGATTTCTTTTTTATTTCTTTATCTGTGCCAATCTGTGTGCATCCGTGTCCTATTTGCCGAGCGCGCTGGCCAAGGCCATGTTGTAACAGGCCGCATGGGCGGCGGCGATGAGCTCCTCAGGATTGGTGCCGGGCTCGCCCTCGAACCGCGTGCCGAAGCTATAGGGCGTGTCCTTGAGAACGCCACTGCCGCTGGTGATGCGGCCCTTGCCTTCGCGCAGATTCCCTGTCCACACCGCTTCTGCGGTACGCTGAATATCGGCCTTTCTTCTCATCTCCTCTCTCCTCTCTCCTCTCGACCTGAGGGTCCCAGAGCCCGTGAATGTTGCAGCAGGCCAGGGCATGCAACGTGCCGGGCTTGCCAGTCTTGAACGAGTGCATCAGGTCTGGCTGGCCTCTCTAGACATCATCCAACTCATCTAACACGCCGCGCAACACCGCCGCTGACCTACGCAATGCCTCTGTCTCCTGCTCATTCAAAAGCAGGTGCAGCACACGCTCCACACCCCCTCGATCCACGACCGCTGGCAAGCTGAGATAGACGTCCTCAATGTCGTAGTAGCCAGGCACCAGGCTGGAGACTGCCAGTACAGTGCGCTGGTCGCGCAGGATACTCTCCACGATGCGCAGCAACCCAACGGCTACGGCGTAGTGGGTTGCACCCTTGCGCTGGATGATCTCATAGGCCGCGTTGCGGGTTTGCTCAAAGATGTGCTTACGGATTTCGGGCCCCAGGTCGCAATCTTCGCGGCGGCAATAGTCGTCCAGCCGCATCCCGGCCACGGTGGCCAGGCTCCAGACCGGCACCTCGCTGTCACCATGTTCACCGATGACGTGGGCATGTACGTTGCGTGGATCCACGCCCAGATGCTCGCTCAACAGATAGCGGAAACGTGCTGTGTCGAGCACAGTGCCGGAGCCAATCACCCGTTGTGAAGGGAATTCTGACGCCTTCCAGGCTACATAGCTCAACACGTCCACCGGATTGGTAGCGATGAGCAGGATGCCGGTCGTATTGTACGCAGTGATGCGCGGGATAATGTCCTTGAAAATCGCCGCGTTTCGCTTTACCAAGTTGAGCCGTGTCTCCCCTGGTCGTTGGGCCGTCCCGGCAGCCACGACCACCACGTCGGCCTTGGCGCAATCGGGATAGTCGCCGGCCCAGATGCGCGTAGGATGGGAAAGCGGCATGGCGTGGTTCAAGTCCATCGCCTCGCCCTCCGCCCGCTCGCGATCAATGTCTATCAGCACGATTTCACCCACCAGGCCGTTAAGCAGCAATGCGTAGGCAAAGGTAGAGCCAACCTTACCAGCACCAACCACGGCAACCTTGCGAGGATAGGGCTCGTGCTCCTGTAGGCTGTTTCGATCCTTGATCATATCCATTTCCTTCCCCCTTCTTACGGTGCGCAGCTCACTCAACCAGAGGGGGGGGCCCCCACCTCTCCCACAGGGCCATCAGCAGCGGGGCAATAGCTAGTGCTGTTTCACGAAGAGTCAAGGTCTGTTTTGTGAAAGAGCACTAGCTAAGGTAATCCCGCAGTTTACGGCTGCGGCGGGGATGACGCAGCCTATTCAGAGCCTCTTGCTCTATCTGGCGGATGCGCTCCCGCGTCAGACCGAATCTCTCGGCCACCTCTTGCAAGGTGTAACTGTAACCGTCCTGCAGGCCAAAGCGGAGACGCAGGATGCGAGCCTGCCGGGGAGTCAAAGTGAAGAGGAGTTCTTCCATCTTCTCCGCCAACGAGTGCTGCGAGGCTACGTCCGAGGGCGCAGGAATCTCCCCGTCCTCAATGAATTGCCCGAACTCGGCGTCCCCGTTTTCCCCCACCGGCCTCTCCAGGGAGAAAGGCTGACGCGAGGCATTCATCATCCACTCTACCTTGCCGGGTTCAAGGCCCATCTCCTCAGCGACCTCCTCTGGAGTGGGGTTGCGTCCCTCCTCCTGCTCCATCCTTTGTGCCGTCTTATACATCTTCCTGATGCGGTCGCTCATGTGTATGGGGATGCGGATGGTGCGCCCCTGCTCAGCCAGAGCGCGGCTGATTGATTGTCTGATCCACCAGGTGGCATACGTGCTGAACCTGGTACCTCGTCGGTAGTCGAACTTATCCGCAGCCTTGATCAGACCCAGGTTGCCCTCCTGGATGAGGTCCAGGAAAGGCATCCCATATCCCCTGTGTTTCTTGGCGATGCTCACCACGAGGCGAGTATTGGCCTTGATGAGGTGCTGGCGGGCTTCTTCACCCATCTCGATTAACCTTTTCAGTCTTTTCCTCTCCTGAGGGTCATGACCATCTCGGCATAACTGTTGTCGGGCGCCCTCGGCCTCTTCCATCTGCTTAGCCAGTTCCACCTCCTCCTCGCGGCTTAGGAGAGGTACGCGGCTCATCTCCTTGAGGTACAAGCTGATGGTATCATCGGCAGCAATGCCGCTCAAGTCAAAAGCACCATTGCCCCCATTCCCGCCCGGCTTCTCTTCCGCCCCGGCCCTCTCCCCTTCGGCCTCTTCCTCGCTGCCGCAGACATCAATGCCTTGCCCGTAGAGGAAAGCAAAGAGATTCTCTAGCTGAGCCAGATCCTCCTCTGCTTCGGGGAAGACTTCCAATATCTGGTCGAGGGTGACATATCCCCGCTCATCTGCCTCATCCAGCAGCCACTGAATCCTGTTCGATTGCTCTTGCACTTTTAACTCTTCCATTGAGGATAGTAACAGAGACAAAACCACTTCTCACTTCTAACATTATAACATCAAGATAGCCACCTGTCTATGACAAAAATCACATTTTCATCTCTCCTTAACGAGGCCCCCACTTCTCCCACAGGGCCACCAGCAGCGGGGCAATGGCCAGAGCGGGCAGGAAGTTGGCCACCCTGACCCGCTTGATCTCCAGCAGCAAAAGACCAATCCCCAGGATCATCACTCCACCGGTAGCGGTCATCTCTGTTACGATGGTATCGGTGAGAACGTTCTGGAAGAGAGAGGCTCCCAGGGTCAAAGCTCCCTGGTAAACGAGCACCGTGACGGCGGAGAAGGTCACCCCCATCCCCATGGAGGCAGCGAAGGCCAGTGCAGAGAAGCCATCCAGCACGCTCTTGATGGCCAGCAGGGTGTAATCGCCCGCAAGGCCATCCTGGATGGAGCCCAGGATGGTCATCGGCCCCACGCAAAACACCAGGCTGGCGGTGACGAAGCCTTTGGTGAATTCGCCCCGCGCCAGGAGGGGAAACCGACTAGCCTTAGCCTCCAGCCACTTCCCGGCCGTGTCCAGCCGCTCTTCCAGCCCCCACCACTCGCCCAGCATCCCGCCGATGATGATGCTGATCAGCACCAGCAGGAAGTTCCTGGTGGTAATGGCCATGCTCATCCCCACCGCCAGGGTCACCAGGCCCACTCCCTGCATGACGATGTGGCGGATACGGGAAGGTAGCTTTTCACCCAACAGGGTGCCCAAAGTGCCGCCGGCTATCACGGTGGCCACGTTTATAATAGTACCCGTCATCTTCCCGAATCACCAGAACCTTTCGAAGCGTTTGAGCATTCAGGTGCCAGGCACTTTCACCGAGGCTTTCACAACAAAAGCGCTTTTCAAATTGCCCTCGGCGTTGATACAGACGGTTCTACGGAAGTGCCTGGCACCTTGCGTCTTTCACCAAAATCGCTCGAATCGTTCCCGCTTGGCTTTGCAAATGGGGCAGACGGCGGGTGGGCGCTCGCGGGCACAGAGGTAGCCGCACACCCGGCAGCGCCAGACGGGGAGAGCGGGCTCCTTGCCAGGCAGAGCTGTAGCGCGGGCGGGGCGGTCCTGGGGACGCTGTCCCTCCGGCGGGCGACGCTCCGGGATGGGCTGCACCTCTCGCTCGCCCTGCACGACCTCATCGGAGACGTAGAGGGCGCAGTAGCAACTCCCCCAGTCGAGCAGGTCGGGGTCGCGGTAGTCGCAGGGGCAGATGATGTCGAGATCTTTCTGCTTATCCCCCGTGGCCAGCCGACAGGGACAGGCCCAGTAGCCGTAGCGCTGTTCGTTGACGAGCAACCCTTTTACCAGCTCCCAGGTGAACTCCCGGTCGGGGTTGAGGTGGTACCCGGCAGCCTCCGCCTCGCGGTCCAACTGCTCGTAGAGAGCGTCCACTTCCTCGACAGGAATGGCAATCTCCTCGTTCACAGTCCCAGTGCCTCCTTGATCTGCTCTGGCTTGTATCCGACCACGCATCTGGAGCTATCCACCACCAAAGTAGGGAAGGACACTCCAGGATTCCAACGACGAACCCAGGACATCACCTCCTCTAGCTCCCGACCTGAAAGCAGGTCCACGTAGATGTAATCAAACTCGATCTCCTGATCCTCCAGGAACTGGCGGGCCCGCTTGCACCAGACGCAAGTGGATAGACCGTAGAAAACGGTATGGTGTTCGTTATGGCGTCCAGGGACGCTACCTTTTGCTGATGGCATGTTTTTCTCCTTATCCCTCGTCCCTCCTTATCATTTTCGCAAACCGGGCCCCGAATTCCTCCCCCTTCTCGAGGTCTCCCTCGGTGGGCCGTCCAGTGAACTCAAACGAGTCAAGCAATTCCCACTTCACAGGCTCAATGATCTCCTTGAGGTGCTTCAGAGCCCCGCCGCTCCAGCCGTAGCTGCCGAACATGGCCACTTTCTTGTTCAACACGCGCTTGAGAGCAGCCATCTCCAGTGCCTGGGCCACCGGCGGGAACAGGGTGCCCTCGTAGGTGGGGGCGCCAACCATCACCCCGGCCCTCGTCCACAGGGAGGGGAGGATGTAGCTGACGTCGGTCCTGGCCGCGTCGAAGATCTCCAGGGGAACCCCCACGCCGGAGATGCCCTGGGCCACGGCGTTCATCATGGCCTCGGTGTTGCCGTACATCGAGCCGTAGATGAGCGTGATCTCCGCTTCGGTTTCACCAGTGGCGTATTCGGCCCACTTCTGGTAGAGCTCGACGATGAGCTGGGGTCGCTCGCGCCAGATGAGCCCATGGGAAGGGGCGATGATGTCTACCGGCACGTCGGCCAGCTTCTCGATGGCCCTGAGCACGGGCTTGCTGAACTTGGCCACGATGTTGACGTAGTAGCGGAGCGATTCCTTCTGGTAGAACCCCAGATCGGCGTACTCGTCGTCGAAGATGGCGCCGCGCAGGGCCCCGTAGCCGCCGAAGGCGTCGCAGGAGAAGAGGACGCGGTGCGTCGTCTCGTAAGTCATCATCGTCTCCGGCCAGTGCACGAAGGGTGTGGAGAAGAACTGCAGCGTCCTGCGGCCCAGGGAGAGCATCTCCCCATCCTCGACCACCCGCACGTTTGCGGTGACCCCATAGAAAGACTCCAGCATCTCCCTGGTCTTCGCGGAGCCCAGGATGGTTGCGCCTGGAGCTAGCTTCCTGAGGGTGCGCAACACGCCGGTGTGGTCCGGCTCCATGTGGTTGATGACCAGGTAGTCAATCTTGGATAGGTCCACGATCTCGGCGATTTGGTCGAAGAACTCGTCGGTCTTGAAGGCCTTGGCCAGGTCAACGATGGCCTTCTTCTGGTCGTTGATCAGATAGGCGTTGTACGAAACTCCCTCCTGCTCGATGGGCCACAGCCCCTCGAAGAGGTCGGTCGTGCGATCGTTGACGCCAATCCAGTAGATGTCGGGTTTGATCTCAATGGCTGGCATGATTCCTCCCCACTACAGCATCTTTGCCAGGCGGCGCAGGTGAGATTTCTCCTCGAGGATGACATTGGAAATAGCCCTCCGTTCCACTTCGCTCACCATCTCGCGCAGGTCGTAGAAGAACAGCAGGGTGTCCTTCTCGAAGCCCATGGCGGCTCGCAGGACTGTTTCTCGATCCTGGGCCTGCCTGGCCAGGGTCAATCCCTTATCCGGCCCGGCGAACAGGGCCTGATCGAGGGCCGCCTGGAGATAGGCCTGGTACTCGTCATACTGGATGCCGACCGAAGACAGGTCAGGCGCTGGTTTCACCTCCTCCAGCATCTTCTGGAACACCTGGTAGTGTCCTCGCTCCTGGACAGCCAGGTCCTCAAAGAGTGCCTTCACTTCGGGGTCGGCGCTCCTCGCGGCCACAGTGTTGTAAAAGGCCTCCCCATTCTCTTCGATCTCCATCGCCCATCTGAGGGCTTCAGCAGCAGTTACAACAGTCATTCCTACCCTCCTCCCTGAATTGGCATGGGTGCATTCAAAATGGGTTGTAGGGGTAGGTCTTGCACCCGCCTAGGGCGACCGCAAGGGGTCACCCCTACAACTGGATTTGAATACACCTAATTGATATTATTTTTGCTCAACAGAATGGCATCAATCCAAAAACTCGGTGACCTCCCCGCCGGCGATACGTCGCCAGCGATTGCTGTTGACGTCAAGTATTCGACGAGGCTTTATCTGTGCACCATCGGGATAGCCACGCACCTCCCAGAATCCGGGGATCGAGTGGTCTTCCAGCGTGATGGCGACCACGCTCTTGGCCGACTTGTATCCCCACAGGTAGGGACAGAAGATGCGCACCGGGCCACCATAGTCGGCATCCAGCGGCTCGCCATCGAACTCGTAGGCCAACAGGGTGCGTTCTTTCAAGGCCACGTCCAACGGAATGCACGTCGTATAGATCTGGCGGTAAGAGACGAACTGAACGTGGGTGGCCTCTGGCCTGATTCCAGCCACGTCCAGAAGATCGCTGAGGCGCACGCCGCCCCATTTACCCCGCACGCTCCAGCCCGACACGGAGGTCAGGCGCGCATCGGCGATAGATTTGGGCAAGGCGACGATCTCTTCGTAGGTCAGTGTCACCGGCTTCTCGACCAGCCCGCCCAGCTCGACCTGCCACCCCTTGGCTGATAACGGGCCAGGGTGTCCCTCAGCCCAGAAGATAGGTGTCTGAAGTTCTCCCAACTTGCTCACCCTTTGCTTCTTACGGCCCGTAGGTCTCCGCCAGATACTGGATAACCGCTTCTTGTTCCGCCTGGTTGAGTTGGGCACCCTTTTCCACCATGCGTTCCACCATCGCTTTCCACTCTTCGTTTGTCTTATTGGCTCGCTCCACTCGCCCCAGGTCATGGCAACTGGTGCATCGTTCTTCGAGCAAGGGCTTAGCATCCAGCGCGACCGGAGCAGCTTCCTCCTGTTCCGGAGTAGGCACAGCAGCCTCGTCCTTCGCTTTACCACAAGCTGCGAGAAGCGATCCCATCAATAGAACGAGGAACATGATTGTGAGTACAGCGAATGTGCGTCTGTTCATTGCTATTTCTATCGTGCTCCTTTCTCAGCCTCCTCTGATAGCTTCAGTTCCCTCCACCTGCCGTAGTGGACCTTGGTGCGGTCGAAGCGGTCGTGTTTCCCGTGGGGCGGCAGTTCCTGAGCAGGATGCCCCACGGCCACCAACGTCGGAATGTACACGTCGAGTGCAATAGCCAGCGCGTTACAGAGGGCCTCCTCCAGCATGTCCAACCGGGAAAGCATTCACGTAGGCAAATCCCTCCAGTGGCAACCTTTCCGGCCTCTGTTTCTCTGTCTCCGCCTGTTTCTCGGTGAGGAGAGGGCCAATGGTTTCGGCATGTTTGCCTACGTTCACCAGGGTGATCACCTGCATGTCCTCGGGGATGCCCAGTATTTCCTTGACCGCCCCTTCGTCGTATCCGGCTATCGGGTGGGCTACCAATCCCAATTCCGTGGCCCTCAGTATGATAAACGCCGTGGCCATGCCCGTGTCAAAGAGGTAGTAGTTCCTGCCCCTGATGCGGCAATCCAGGTCCTCGCGGCTGAACACGGCGATGATCATAGAGGCGGCCTGCACCCACTCGTTGCCCTTCGACATCGCGCCGTGCAGCTTCTTCAGCACTTCGGGGTCGTGAACGAAGACAAACCTCCAGGGCTGATTGTTGAAGCAGGAAGGGGTCAGTTGGGCACTCTCGGCCAGGTCCCTGACGAGTTCTTCGGTTATCTCTACAGGCTCCAACGAGCGATATGCCCTCCTGGTGTGTATAGCTTGCTTCACGTCCATAGAGGCTTCCTCTTGAGTTATCAGTGATCAGTTATCAGTGTTGCTGATCACTGATCACTGATTACTGATCACTGATTGCCTGATATTTACTCCTTCAGAACGCAACTGGCCTGGGGGCGGCGGATCAGGGGGGCCAGGCTCTCGGAGATGGAGAACTCTAGCTTATCCCCGGTGGGGCCGATGAAGCCGATGGTCATGTCCTGCCCCAGCACGATGGAGGCGAATTGCCGGCCCGAAGCCAGCAACACCCCGCCGCTCTCGAGGATCGGCGCTTTGAAGACGCCTTCGGCCACCATCGCTTTCACGTGCTCCATCTCGCTGTAGTTCCCCCTGGGATAGCGGCGGAACAGGAGATTGTAGCGGCCGGGCGCTAGCGCCAGGGTGTAGGGACCGTGGAAGCCCGCGCCGTCGAGGATGGTCAGGGCCTTGATGATGTCCTCAGCGGCTGTCCCGACCTCATCCCAGGGAGAAAGTTCCAGCACGTTCGCTTCCTCCACCGTCAACAGGCCCGGTATCGGCGGCGCCCCGTTGAAGATCAAACCATCCTCCAACCACGCGCACTCGATAGCGGCCTCCCTCACAGCGCTGGTGTCGAGCGCTATCCCGTCTCGCTCGTAACTGGCCAGATCTCGCACACCGAGGGTAAACGTCTTCTGGATCAGCATAACGGGGAGAAATTCGCTGACCCTCAAGCCCGATTCTACTTCGACATCCCGCCAGGGCACCACCTTTAACCCTAAGCCGAAGGGGCCCTCGATGTGTAGCAGGCGACGGCCCACCAGTTGGCTTTTGGCCGCTTCCATCATCGCGGCGTCCAACACCTCCCACGTTTCTGACCCGAAGGGTGCATCCTCACGAGCCAAGTACTTGTTCGCCATTTAACTTCCTCCTTCTTTGTCAGTCAAGAGTGATCCGACTGATCACTCTTTCAACGACCCAATGGTAGCCTCCTCACCGCTGGCTACCGGCGTCTCAGCGCCGCCGAGCTCAGCCGCCATCTCGTCCACCTCCTCCACGCCCTCGGCCAGCCATCTATCCTCATCGCCGGTCAGGATTTGAAGCAGGCGGGCGAATTCACCGGCGTGAACCCGCTCTTCGTTGGCGATGTCAATGAGCACCTTCTTGGCCAGGGGATGGTCGGTGGCCTCGGCGTGGGCCATGTAGAGGTGGACCGCCTCGTGCTCAGCGGCCAGGTCCAGGCGGATCGCCCGCACCAGTTCCTCGGTAGTGAGCTTGCGGTCCGGCACCTTTCCACTAAATGGGTTGAGAAACTCGGGCATTTTCCTACCTCCTCTGTTTTTTTCTTCGTTGGGACCGATTTGCCAATTTCTAAACCAGCCCAATCTCTTTGCTGCTCTCCCACAGCCCGTGGATGTTGCAATAAGCCAGGGCGTGCAGCGTACCGGGCTTGCTGACCTTCAGCGACGTGGTCACCGCGTGGTGGGTGTAGACGGGGCCCTGATTTGGGCCGGCAGTGGACTCGCCATGGGCGTTGAACTCAAAGTGGCCCACATCGTAGGTGAACTTCTCTCCCTCTGGGTGGAAGTAGAGAGTGATCCACCTGATGTGATGCTCGGTGGTGTTGGGGTGGGCGATCTCCTTCCCCAGGCCGACCTTCACCTCGAATACCTCATCCGCCTTCACCTGGTCCGGACACTCGATGACCGGCACGTGCTTCTCTTTCTTCCAGTCAGCTTTCTGGATACGTTCGCTTAATTCTGTCATGGTATTCACCTCCTGTTGTTGAAAGTCTAAGTGGGTTCTGAACTGTAACTTCTTCTCTTTTGATCTCCGTCTTTCACCTCCATTCCGTCATGGCAGTCCTACCTCACCAGAGCAGGGCCTGGGTCAGGCGACCTGCCTGAACTGCTCACGGGGGGCATTACAGACCGGGCATCGCTCAGGAGCCTCTATCTCAGCGACGTAACCACACACCTCACAGACGTAGTAGACCGGGGTAGTGTCCGCCAGCATGTGCCGAAGGGCGTGCTTGTAGAGAGCTGCGTGCCCCTCCTCCACGTCCCGCGCCTGGCTGAAGGAGATGACAGCCCGCCGATCCTCCTCTTCCTCTGCTTCTCGGATGAATTGCGGATAATACACCCCACTGGCCTTCTCCTCCCTCTGGAAAGAAGCCTGCAAGTTGGCCTCGGTGTCTTTGACCACCACCTCTCCCAGGAGCTTGAGGTTACGGATGGTGTGCACCCGTTCAGCCTCGGCCACCGCCCTGAAGAGGGCCGCTATCTGGGGAAACCCCTCTTCCTCCGCCTTTTCGGCGTAGGCCAGCAAGCGGAAGTGAGCCTTGGCCTCTCCCACGAAGGCCTCGTGAAGATTGCGGCTGGTCTTTTCTCCCATTACACTAACTCCTACTGGATTGTAGCAATTATACCAAAGATAAGAAGGGTGGTCAAACCTGGTAGACGAACCTCCCTCGCGCTCGTTATTATACACCCGAAGGCTTATTCGAGCAATGCCCGTAACGCCGCCGGGTCGGTCACTGGAGGACGGCAGGTAGAGCCCGCGCAGACGTAAGCCGTGGCGCGCCCCCCGATCTGGCTGCGACCCTGCGACAACGGGACGGTGGATGCCTCGGGATCAGGGGTACCCAAGGCTACGATCTGGTGAGGGTGGTAGCCGGTGGCGCAGACATCCAGCAGGGCGCGGGTGTCGGCCGCTTCAGGATCGCCCACGATGGCGATCTCGTGAGGGGGCGCGAGCACGTAGTCCAGGGCGATCAGCCATTGGCCGAAGCCCAGCGGATATTGTGCCAGCAGCGGCTGCATCTGAACGAGGCTGCGACGGGCCAACTCGGCGTAGCGCGGCTCGACGGCCAGCCCCGCCAGACGCAACAACCCAACAGCGGCCATCGCATTGCCGGAGGGAACGGCGTTATCCTGCAGCTCCCTGGGGCGGATGATCAGGGCCTCGTGGTCGTCACTGGTGTCAAAGAAGCCGCCATCGGGCGCCCTGAAGTGCTCGATCATCACCTCGGCCAGCTCGCGGGCGGCCAGGTACCAGCGCGGCTCGAAGGTGGTCTGGTACAGCTCCAGCAGCCCGACGACGAGGTGGGCGTAGTCTTCCAGGTAGCCGTTGATGTTGGCTTCGCCGTCCTTCCAGGTGTGGTACAGGCGCCCATCAGGTGTCCTGAGCTCGCTCAGGAGAAAATCGGCGTTGCGCTCGGCGACCTGGCGGTAGAGTTCCCCCCTCTCCCAATCCTGGGGGAGGGGAGAAGTGGACTCCCCTCCCCCACTTCTCCCCCACAGTTGGGGGGGACTGAGGGGGGGCGGAGAGGGGGAGAGAACACGCGCGGCCTCAGCGAAGGTGGCCAGAATCAACCCGTTCCAGGAAGTCAGCACCTTCTCGTCGCGCTGCGGATGCACCCGCTGCTCGCGGGCCGCAAACAGCTTGCGCCGCGCCTCGGCCAGCTCTGCCCGCTGGCTCATGTGGCCGACGAATTCCAGGATGTTCCGGCCCTCAAAATTACCTGCTTCGGTGACGCCGTAGGCTTCCATGAATGCATCGGCTTCCTGCCCTAACAGGCTGCGGATTTCAGCCGGAGTCCAGACGAAGAACTTGCCCTCCTCGCCCTCGCTGTCGGCGTCCTGGGTGCTGTAAAACCCACCCTCGGGATCGGTCATCTCTCGCGCCACGTAATCGAGAATCTCTTCGGCGATGGTGTGGTAGAACGACTCGCCGCTCACCTGCCAGGCGTGGAGGTAGACGCGGGCCAACTGCGCGTTGTCGTACAGCATTTTTTCAAAATGTGGCGTCAACCATTGCACATCAACAGAGTAGCGGTGGAATCCGCCGCCCAGTTGATCGTACATGCCCCCACGGGCCATGGCTTCCAGGGTCTGGGTCACCATCCGCAACGCCAGGGCATCTCCCGTGGCATGGTGATAGCGCAGCAGGAACTCCAGGGCCATCGGCTGGGGAAACTTGGGCGCAGTACCCCAGCCGCCGTGCTTTCTGTCAAAACGCTGCCAAAGGTTATCGAAAGCGACCCTCAACGTGTCACGTTTCACGTCTTCCTGTTTCACGTCCTCACGCACCGCGCTTTGCCGCTCGATGACGGCCACCAAGCGCTTCCCGCCCTCGATAAGCTCCTGCCGCCGATTCTGCCAGGCGTCGGCCACCGCCAGCAGCACGTCCGTGAACGAGGGCATCCCGTAACGGGGCTTCGGTGGGAAGTAGGTGCCACCGTAAAAGGGCTGGCCGTCGGGCGTGAGGAAGGCAGACATGGGCCAGCCGCCGCGGCCGGTCATGGCCTGCACCGCGCTCATGTAGATGTGGTCCAGATCCGGCCTCTCCTCGCGGTCCACTTTGATGCTGACGAAATACTGGTTCAGGATCGCCGCCACCTCTTCGTCCTCGAAGGATTCGTGGGCCATCACGTGGCACCAGTGGCAGGCGGAGTAGCCGATGCTGAGAAAGATCGGCTTGTCTTCAGTTTTCGCTTTTTGCAGCGCCTCCTCGCCCCAGGGGTACCAGTCCACCGGATTGTCGGCGTGCTGGAGCAGGTAAGGGCTGGTTTCGTTGGCTAAGTGATTGGACATCTGGCGACTACTCCCTCCGCTCCGCCGTTCTCAGGTAGCGCACGTCCTTGAACGGCTTGACCTGGGCGCGGACGTTGTTTTTCAAAAGATTGCCGGAGATGTGCATCAGCGTGTCGCCGTAGTCGGTGTCCACCCCCATGCTGGCCAGGCAGGGATAGTGGTGATGCAATAGCCCGGCCTCCTGCTCGGCATCGTCGGCCGAAACGCCCATCAATCCCTGGGCCACGTGGCGGGCGCAGCCGCAGACGGAATCACGCAGCACCTCCACGGAAGTGATGCATCGCGATTCGGGGTCTACGGTGAGGCGCAGGTCTGGCTGGCCGAAGTGGCGTGCAAATTCAGCGATGAGGGGATCGTCGTACTCGATGCGCTGGCGGCGGCCGATGCTGTAGTGAGTCTCGGTCAGCGAACACAGGGGCTTGGGCGTCACACCCACCACACCCATATCCTCCAGCCAACCCCGCAACTGATGGGCCAGTCCGCGCGGCAGCCAGGCCTCGCTGTCCACCGCCGCCACCACGCCCTGGGCCCCGGTCATCTGCGCGATGTCGGGCAGCAGCTCTGCCACGCCGGGGTGCTCGCCGAAGGACAGGATCAGATCGGCTGGCAGGAGCGTGTCGGGCAGGTGATCCTCAGGATAATCTATCACCGGCGGCAGCACCGCCGGCGCCTGCCAGACTTCGACTACCCAGTCTGTGGGACCGTGGGTGCGGATGTTCTCCACGTGCCGTTGGCCGTACTCGCCGGAGATGATGGCCAGGATGCGCATATCACTCGCCCTCTTCCAGCAAGCGGCGCTCGCCTTCCAAGGCGCGGATATGGGTCACGTCCTGCGACACCTCCAGCGTGCCCTGGTACTCGCCCTTTTCGTCGCGCACGGCAAAGTAGCGGATGTGGATGAACTTGCCCCGCATCTGGATCCAGAACTCGGCCACGTCGCGACGGCCGGCGCGGAAGTCGTCCAGAATGCGCTGTACGCGGTGGACGCTGGCCGGCGGGTGGCACTTTTGCACCTCGCGCCCGATGATGGCCGGCGAGCGGGGGAAGATTCGTTCCGGGGTCTGCGAGAAGTAGCGGACGGTGTCGTCCTTGTCCACGTAGGTGACGTCCACCGGCAGGAGCTTCAGCAGCAGATTGATCTCTTGCGCCGTCAGTGCGCCGGTGTCCAGGTGAAGCAGCCCCTCGGCCGGCGACGGCGTTGGCGCGACAGCCTCAGCAGCGGCTATGGGCGGCCATTGCTCGCCTGGTTCCACGTAGCAGTAGCCGATCTCCGCCTCCTGGGAGCGAATGGCCACCCATTCGTCTTCGCTCAGTTTCTCCAGAGAAGTGGGGAACAGGATGTTCTCCTCTTTGTAGAACATCTCGCGGATAGCGGTGTTGAGCGGTTGGAAAAGCTCATCGAGGTGGGCGTTGAAGGCAGCCGGATCGTCGCCGGGGCCGTCGGCCAGCAATGTGTCAAGCGCCTTCCACCCGGCGCGGATGTCATCGTGGATGGCCCACATCACCGAGGATGGTCCGCTGAAGCCGTGCCGCTCCAGGAAGGGGAACAGGATGTTCTCTTTGCGCAGGTAGTGTTTCTCGTACTCACGCAGTTCTCGCAGCCGTTCCCGTGCCTGTTGCAGTTGGGCCTGGCCGGGCGTGGCCTGGAGCGCTTGCAGTGCTTCCTGGAGCGCGTCCAGCACGCGGGCGGCGGCGGTATTCTCGACGCGGAAGGTGTGCACCGGATGGCCAGGCATTGCCTCCGGTTTCACCTGCGTGTCCAGCGACTCGCGGAAGACGGCGACGTGCACGTCGCACAGGCGTTTGATCTCCGTCTCCGGCAGGCCCTCAGCGATCAGGGCCTGCTCTATCTCGGCGATTTCGGTGGCGCCGACATCGCGCAACAGGGCGGCAAATTCTCCCTTGACCTCTTCAACGGTTTGGCCTTCGTGCAGTTGGCGGATCAGTCTCTTCAGGATTTCCTGCCGTTTGGCGCGGTTGTTAATGTATTCGCTCATTCTCTTCCCTCCTTATCCGGCTAGCTCGTGAGCCAGTTGATGATACCGCTCGTGCACTCCCGCTCCCATCTCTTCGGCCTCGACTCTGTCAAACTCTGCGGCCAGGGCCTGCTGGTCTTGCGGGGTGAAGACCCGATCGGCCATGGGGTACAGGATGTTGTCCTCTTTGCCGATGTGGGCGCGCAACAGTTGGACGTAGGCCGATAAATTGCTCGTCACCGAGGCGATGGCCGACGCATCGCCGCTGGCGGCCTGGGGGAGTGCCTCGGCCACGGCTTTCACCCGCCGCCGTCCCTCGTCGTGCTCGTGCAGCATCACGGCAATTGGACCGCCGGCAGTGGGTATGCCCCGTTCCTGCATTTTCACAAAAAGCAGGTCTTCTTCCTTGGCGTGATGGCAGCGGTCGGCGAAGTTCCTGAAGAAGTCGAGCATCTTGTCCAGTTTTTCTGTGCGCACTTCAGCGGTGTTCTGAATCTGCTGTACCTCCCGTTCGGCTGCATCCAGAACCAGGAGAATGATCTGGTGTTCGTGTTTGAGAATATCTGTGGGAGCCATGGTTTCCTCCTCGAATTTTTCGTAAATTTATTTACCCATTCAGTTCACGCGAGGCTGTGTTCTCGATGCTTCGCGGCGATGGTCGCCGCCAAGTCGTCCAGCGCCTTGAAATCAGCCTCCCTGGGATACCCCTGGCAAAGGACGGGGTTCAGTATTTCCACCTGGAGGTTCGGAATCAACGCGGCGATCTGCTCCACGGCCTTGCTGCTCCAGCCGTAGGAGCCGATGATGGAGGCGAATTTGAGCTTAGGCCGCAGGGCGTTGGCCAGATACGCGGCGTAGACGACGTTGGGATGCGGGCCGACGTGTACCGTGGGCGTGCCGATGACAATCGTGGCCGCATCCACCAGGGTGATGGCCAGTTTGCCGATGTCGGTGACCGCCAGGTTGAACTGGTGCACCGTGACCCCTCTTTCAGCCAACGCGCTGACCAGGTACTCCACAATTTTCTCAGTGCTGCCGTGCATGGAGATGTAGGGCAGGACCACCACGTTTTTCGGTTCTTCTGAGGTCCAGTCCCGGTAAGCGTCCACGATGAGCGCCGGGCGGTCGTAGATGGGACCGTGGCTGGGCGCGATCAGGTCTATGGCCCGATCTCCGATTTTCTCCAGATTTTTGCGGATCACTTTGCGGAAGGGCATCATGATCTCCGCGTAGTAGCGCTTGGCCGCCTCGTAGACGCGGGCCTCGTCGGTGACGTATAGATCCGTGGTGGCCAGGTGGGAGCCGAAGAAATCGCAGGAGAAGAGGATGCCATCCTCCTGAAGATAG
>VGOG01000070.1 GCA_016875995.1 Chloroflexota bacterium | reverse complement strand
AGGCCCGGAAGGCCGGCGTGGCCTGCGAAGACGAAGATGGCTCCCAGCGGCATCAGCAACAGGGGCAACAGGGTTAGGATCAACAGCAGCGGCGGCAACACCGTCGCTCTGGGTTTGGAATTTGGATTCATGGAGTACCTCCCATGCCGAGGGCCGGCAAGACCTGGTCGTGCCAGATGCCATCCACAATTTGGGGTTTGGCCTGCTCCCAACCACCCAGCTCGTCCACCGTGAACGGGTAGGGAATCACACCGAAATCTGGATTGGCGGCGTTGAGTGCCTCATCCACGCTGCGAAAACCGTAGTCCACGTAGATGCGTTGGGCCGTCTCGCTCCACAGGAAGGTGACGAAAGCCTCCACCAGGTCGCGCTGTTCCGGCGCGATGTTGCGATCCAGCACCACGACGATGTGCTCGCTGAAGATGGTGCTTTGCGGGTAGACGATCTCCCCGCGCAGCCGGCCGCGCCAGCGGTCGCTGAGGACTTCCTGCTCGTAGGTGATGAGCGCGTCGCCGAAGCCGCTCTCGAACTGGGTGCGCACGGCGCGGGCCGAGGCCGCCTGCGCCACCACGTTCTGCCAGACGCCGCGCAACTGGGCGAAAGCCCCGGCGTCCGAGCCGCCCAACATCCGCACCGAGTGGTATTCGGCCAGGAGCGCCCACTGCGCCCCGCCGGAGGTCAGCGGGTCGGGGTGAACGACGCCAACGCCGGGCCGCGTCAGGTCGGCGAAATCCTGGATGCCCTGGGGATTCCCCGGCCGGACGAGGATGATGAAGGGGGTGCGGTTGAGGACGCCGCCGTGGGGCAGGTCGCGCCAGGTGGGAGCGGGCAGCACGCCCGCGTCCACCAGGCGCAGCGCGTCCAGTTCCAGCGAGAGGATGGCGACTTCGGCGGGCACGCCCAGGATCATCTGGTTGGTGATGGTGCCGGAGCCGGAGAACGCGGAGATGAACTCGACGTGTTCGCCAGTGCGGGCTTCCCACTCGGCCTGGAAGGCGGGGAAGACGGCGTCGTTCATCATCTCGCCGATGATGCTGAAGCCGTAGAGCACCACGGTGCGCACCTTCGGCCCGCGCGTCCCCGGAATCCACGGCCAGATGGCGTAGAGGAACAGCCCGCTCACCAGCAGTGAGGGCAACGCCAGGCGCGCTAATTGCTGCCAGTTGAGGCGTGTCGTCTGCCAGCGGCGCCATCTCTCCACAAATTCGTTGATTTCGGGCAGCCGTTTCCCGTCGGGTAGCGTCATGGTTCTAACCCCGTCCAAGACCCTCAAGAGCATCAGAGACCCTTGGGCCTGTGTCTATACGATCAGCTCTAGCCCCTGCATCAACAGCCCAATCTGGATGACCCCCACCCACACCAGGATGATCGAAATGACCCAGGCCAGCAGGTTGATCCAACCAGGGAGGGCAGCCTCGATCTGCTCCACCTGTGCCTGCAGCCTGGCGATCAAAGCCTGATATTGACTCGCCACCTTCTGGGCTTCTTCCAGGCTGGTGTTAATCTGGCGGATCTCCGTCGCTACGAGATTGACCTCAAACTCGATCAGGTCCAGATTATCACTGGTCATCTCCAGGCTGCTCTCCATACTGGCGAACGACTCGGACAAACCATCCAGGCTGGCCGAGACCTCTCCCAGGGCCGCGTGCAACGGGACGGACGGGTTGTATGGCTCACCCGGAAAGAACGGAATGGACGTGACCACTCTGAGCACCCCGTCTATGATGCGGGCGCTGGACTGTGCTGTGACCAACGACGTTTGTGTCGCTATCACCGTGGTGGGCAGGTCTTTGCCTGTCAGGGTCGCCAGTGAGTCCACCAGTGGGACAGTATCGCTGATGGATTTCGCCAGGGTCAGAACCGTGGCATCTAACGCCGTAACGTTGGCCGCGGCTGCTTCCAGCGATTGGTCAACCACATCGAGCCCCTGGGCCGTGGTCGCCAGGGTGGTGGCAGTCAGCTCCAGACCGGCGATGAGATTCGCCATCACGGGCTGCTTGATGCGCCACACACCCACCAGCCCGGCCAGGCTGAGAAGCATCCCGGCAACCGCCATCCCGATCAGGACAAAGCCAACGGCGCGCTTCAAAACGAGCTTCATGGTGAGCTCCATGGGATCTCTTAAGCAATGGGAATCACATTCCGAGTTCAGTCCGGGTACGAATGTAATGGAGCACCCGCTCGCGGGAAAGCACACCTATGATCCTGTCGCCCTCTACCACTGGCACCTGGTTGACGTTGGCATCGTCCATTGCCTTGAGCGCTGCCAACAGCGTCGTCTCCGGCTGAACGCGGATGGTGCGTTCCCACGGCACCATCACCTGACCGGCAGTGGTCTCAGCCCAGTCCGCCCTGGGCACCTTTGCCACGTCGGTGAGGGTCAGCAGCCCCAGCAAGCGGCCATTCTCGGCCACCAAGAAACACCGCCGCCCGCCTGTCAGGACCTGCTCTTCTACCAATTGCCGCAATAAGGTCTGTTCGGGAATGAGCGAGCACTCGCTGGTCATCACCTGGGCTGCTGTCACACCGTGCAGCAATTGCTGCATATTCGCCTGGGCATAACTGGTCGCCGCGGCGTTCTGCAAAAACCAACCAATCGCCGCCAGCCACAGACCATTGAAGAAATTACCGCCCACCATGGTGAATATCCCCAGCCCGATGAAGCCAAAGGCAACGAGTTGTCCGCTGGTGGAGGCTATCTGGGTGGCGCGGTGGAAGCTTCCGCTGACCTTCCAGGCCACTGCCCGCAGGACTCTCCCCCCATCCAACGGGAAGCCTGGGATCAGGTTGAACACCGCCAACATCAGATTGATGCGCATCAGCCAGACGCTGGGGGCAGCCAGGTAAGGAACCATTCGATCGAGCCACCACAAGCCGCCGAACCCGGCAGCCAGTACCAGGCTGGTCAGTGGGCCGGCGATAGCGATACGGAACTCCGCGCCGGGAGTTTTGGGTTCCCGTTCGATCTGCGCCACCCCGCCAAAAATGAACAGCGTGACCCCGCGCACGGGAATCTGGTTGCGCAGAGCGACCACCGAGTGCCCCAGCTCGTGAAGCAGCACCGACCCAAAGAAGAGCAGGCTGGTCACTGCGCCCAGAATCCAGTAAGCTGTGGCCGATAGATGGGGGTGTTCGGCGGGGAAATAGCCCAGGGCCAGCGACCAGGTCACCAGCCCAAAGATCAGAAACCAGGTCCAATGCAACCCGACCGGAATACCGAGGATTCGTCCCAGTTTCAAT
The DNA here is from genome assembly GCA_016875995.1 of Chloroflexota bacterium. Taxonomy (GTDB): domain Bacteria; phylum Chloroflexota; class Anaerolineae; order VGOG01; family VGOG01; genus VGOG01. The sequence continues at coordinate 14,879 of VGOG01000070.1, read as the reverse complement.
TTGGCTTCCATATTCTGTTTACCTCCTAAAAACCTTTGCAAACCGTCGAGATTGTGGCATGGGCGTTGAAGGCTACACGTGTCGAGGTAAATCTTCATGCCTGAAGTATAGCATCTGTTGAGGGAAAACGGGCTCACCCTTTTCCAGAATGCCCGTGTCGCTCACTCATCGAAGATTGTAACATGAAAATCACAACCTGTCAACACCAGAGTAAACCCCCATGGAACCAGAGCCCAAGAAACTGCTCGACCAGGCCTGCACTGAGCTTGTCGAAGTGTCCGCGACGCCCTGCGCCGCAAACACTACTCCATCCGCACCGAACACCCCTACGTGAATTGGATCCGTCGCCACATCCTGTTCCACGGCAAGCGCCACCCCAACGAAATGGGCAGCGTCGAGGTCGAAACCTTTCTCACCCACCTGGCAGTGAAGGACATCATCGGTCCGCCCTTCGAGCTGAACCCCGACGGTGGGTCCAATCCCAATTGGTCATTGGTCATTGGTCATTGTTAGTTCATACATCCCCCGCCAGTCGTTGAGCCGCACTTTCAGTATTTCTCCTAACATCCGCAGGGAATCCTTGATGGGACTGACCCTGCTGTTGGCGCTGTAGTACCAGTTGATGGGCACCTCCACGATGCGATAACCTCGCTTGCAGGCGATGAACAACACCTCCACGTCGAAGCCCCAGCCGTCCATGGTCTGGTAGGGGAAGATGTCGCGGGCCACCTCCCGCTGAAAGCACTTGAAGCCGCACTGGGTGTCCTGAAAGCCCGGCACGGCCAGCAGGCGGACGAGGAAGTTAAACACTCGTCCCATGAGATGGCGATAGGCGGGCTCGCCGTAGCGCCGCGCCCCCTCCACCTCCCGCGAGGCGATGGCCACACCGTAATTCTCCAGGGCTGGCGGCAGGAACTTGCTCACCTCTTCGATGGGCATGGACAGGTCGGAGTCGCAGATGAACAGGTACTCCCCCCGCGCGGCCAACATGCCGCGCTTGACGGCCAGCCCCTTGCCCCGTCGCTCCTCTCGGATGAGCGAGATGAAGGGATAACGAGACCTGAAGTCCTCGACCACGCCGGCGGTGTTATCCTGACTGGCGTTCTCGACCACGATCACCTCGGCCTGGTAATCCTGCTTCTCAAGGAAAGCTACGATTTTGTCCAGGCTACCCGGCAGCCTGCGTTCCTCGTTGTGAGCAGGGATAATGATCGAAAGAAGCGGCTCGGAGTTTAGCACAGATTCCTGTCTCCTTTCAATTTGCGATTTTCGATTTACGATTTCCGAATCGAAAATCGGCAATCGAAAATCGAAAATCGCTGTTAATGGGTCAAGATGGATTCCAGATATTCATCAGAGACCCGTTTGCTGGCTTGTATGGCGCGGCGCCTGGTCAGCATCTTGGGCAGGCCCCACAGCCCGGCCAGTTGCCCCCACAGCCGGGCGCGCGCCGCCTCACCCCGCCACGCTTTCAGAGCTTCCCAGGCGATGCGCAACTGCGCGGCGATGATCCGCCGCCAATATTTCTTGAGCAGGGAGGTGGGGTAGTTTTTGGCCATGACGTAGATGAAGTTGCGGCCACAGTAATAGCTGGCCATTTTCCCACCGCCGGTGGCGCTCAGCTTGTGGTAGACCACCGCGGTGGGGACGTAGACGCACTTCCAGCCGACCAGTTGAGCCCGCCAGGCCAGGTCCACGTCCTCGCAGAACGAGAAGAGGTCCTCGTCGAACAGGCCCACCACGTCCAACATGGCGCGGCGATAGGCCGCCGCCACGCCCGCGGCGCCAAAGACATATTCCTTGCCGTCGAACTGCCCCTCGTCCCGCTGCCAGACGCCACGGTTGCCCGGCACGCCGTCCACTCCGTAGAAATCGCCAGTCGTATGGATAACGTCGCGTTGATCGAAGAGCAGCACCTTGGGAGTGGCCATCCCCGCCTCAGGGTGCCGGGCCAGGGCCTCTACTAGCTCCTCCAGCCAGCGGGGGTCTGCCTCGGCGTCGTTGTTGAAGACGGCAATGATCTCTCCCTCGGCTTCGCAGATGCCTGCGTTCACCCCCCCAGCGAAGCCGCGGTTCTCCGGCAAGGCCACCACCTGCACCTTTGGGTAATCCCTCTCCAGAAGCTCCAGCGAGCCGTCGGTGGAGCCGTTGTCCACCACGATGACCTCGAAGTGGGGATAGCTCTGACGCCGCAGGGAGTCCAGGCAGGTGGGGAGGTGGTGAGCGCCATTCCAGTTGGGAATGATGATGGAAGCTGGAGGTTGGAGGTTGGAGGTTGGAAGTTTTACGTTTGACGTTTTACGTTTGACGTTTGACGTTAGCATCTCACTGCTCGGTAGCGAAATAGTCTCTTAAAGCTTCTTCCCACGGGCGCAGTCTGATCCCCAAAGCGGTGGCGGCGCAGAAGTTGCGGATAGGCGTGTACAGGGGTGGGGTGGATGCACGAGTGTACTGATCTGAGGTGATGGGGTGAACGGGAACGTGCCCTCGCCCGGAAAGCTCCAGGATCTTGATTGCGAAGTCATAGCGGGAACAGGCACCTTCGTTGGTTAGATGGTAAATGCCATAGTGGTCGGTGCGGATCAGCCTGGCGATGGCCTCCGCCAGGTCTGGGGCGTAGGTGGGGGAGCTGACCTCGTCGGTGACCACCCGCAACTCGCCCCGCTCGTTGGCAAGTTGGATCATCTTGGTCACGAAGTTGTGGCCGCCCTGGGCGTAGAGCCAGGCCGTCCTCACGATGTAGAAACGATTGAGCAGGGCCTGAGTGATCAATTCGCCAGCCAGCTTGGAGCGACCGTAGGCGTTGATGGGCCTGGGCTGGTCGAACTCCAAGTACGGCTCGTTCTTGGTGCCGTCGAACACCTCGTTGGTACTGACGTAGACCATCGCCGCGCCGCACCTCTGGCAGGCCAGGGCTACGTTCTGGGTGCCCAGGCCGTTGATGCGATAGGCGGCGTCGGGATCGCGCTCGCAGCCATCCACGTTGGTCATGGCTGCGGCGTGGATCACCACCTGGGGGGTGAAAGCGATTATGGTCTGGGCGATGGCCTGGCGGTCGGTGATGTCGTGCTCTGGTAGATCCAAACCGAAAAGCGTATCCCTTGGCAGGGCCTTTTGCAGCGCCCTGCCCAGTTGTCCCTTGTGGCCTGTGATGACAATACGCATCTCCACCTCCAACTCCAATGGAGCAGAGGAGCACGGATCAAGGTCAACGTCTCCTGCTCCGCTGCTCCTTTGTTCTTTGCTCCTTGATTATAGCAGCTTTCGGCAACTTGGGCAATCTTCAGGCATGGGAAAGCAAACAAAATCCGGCACCACGAAATGGTGCCGGACAGGATTGAACAGATTGACCACATATTCTTTTTCACTCATGGTCTGACCATCGTTGGCAAAACGGCCGTCGAGTTCCGCACTACGCGATTGAGTAACAGACGCTTGGAGTCGGCCTTCGCCAGTCAAGCAGTAATATAAGCTGGCGGCATATCCAAAATGCGAACCCCCTGGAGGCGAGATCGAACCGGAGCTATCTCGGTGACCTCCATGTACACCACCGGTCGGTCAGGCACATCATCCGTTTCTCTAGCCCGCTTAGCGAACTCAATGGCTTGCTGGCTGTACAGGGGATCTCGACGATCCAATAATACGACCTGGGCGCCTTCCGGGATACGTTCAGCAAATTCGGGGTGCTCTATCAAATAGCGCGTAAACTCCATAAACAGATCATTAAACTTAGCTCGGTAGAAGGCGTTCATTTTCCCATCTCCTTCTCGTATCTGGCACGGTATCTTGGCCAACTCTCCATAATGTCCCGTTGGCCAATCGTTAGCACTTCAGCGTTGCTATATCCGGGATAAATCTCTTTGGTTTGCGTTGCATCTGGGTGTAGAGTATCCTTGTGTGGCATATCATGAGCACTATCATATCGTACGATGGGATGCCAGTTGCCAGCAATGAGAGCCTCATATTGGATGCGGAACTCAATGATTTCACCTCGCTCCCATACATGCCGATGACGGTAGCGATTCTCTTGTGCTGCATCCAGGTAGATCAAGAACTCCCTTTCACCCACGTAGTATCCCCTGGTGTGTAGTCATGGTAAAGCCAATTATACTCCATTTTCCCCAATTACACAAAACCCTCAGCCGTGATCCACACGAGAAGCGAGTGTCTTGCCCAAACTGCCATCTTATGGTAAACTTGATACAGCCCATGTTCTGTTTACCAGTCTACCAGCTTCGGAGGTTACATCATGCACTTCGACATTCTCACCCTTTTCCCCGACATCTTCGAGGGGGTTTTCAACGAGAGCATCGTGAAGCGGGCACGGGAAGCGGGCCTGGTCTCGATAGCCCTCCACAACATCCGCGATTACGCCACCGACAAACACCGCATAACCGATGACACTCCCTACGGCGGCGGCGGGGGCATGATCATGAAACCTGAGCCCATCTTCCGTACCGTGGAAGCGGTTCTCGGCCTGGAGGAGGGACAGCAGCCAGAGGTGCCCGTGATCCTGCTCAGCCCCCAGGGTCGCCTGTTCACCCAATCCGTGGCCAGGGAACTCTCCAAACACCGCCGCCTGGTCCTGATCTGTGGACACTACGAGGGGGTGGACGAGCGAGTGCGCCAGTTTCTGGCCACCGACGAGATCTCCATCGGCGACTACGTTCTGACCGGTGGGGAGATTCCGGCCATGGTCATCGTGGATGCGGTGACGCGCCTGGTGCCCGGCGTGTTGGGCGATCCCGGCGCCACCTTCGAGGACTCCCACGCCGAGGGCCTGCTGGAGTATCCCCACTATACTCGCCCTGCCGTCTTTCGGGGATGGCCTGTGCCCGAGGTGCTCCTCTCCGGCCACCACGCCGAGATAGTGCGCTGGCGGCGCCAGCAGGCCCTGCGCCGCACCTTTGAGCGCCGCCCCGACCTCCTGGCCAAGGCCCGATTGTCACAGGCCGACCGAGAGTTCCTGCAGCACCTGGTAGAAGGGGAGGTCACAATTTGCCAATAACTGTGAATCGTGCTATAATTCCGCATCGTAAACTAGGCAAGGAATGGTGAAAACAGTGGTAGACCTTGTACGATCCGTTGAACAGCAGTTTAGACCCAATCCTGACGTACCCCAGCTCAGGTCAGGGGACACGGTGCGGGTGCATTTTCGCATCGTCGAAGGCGACCGGGAACGAGTTCAAGTCTTCCAAGGGACGGTCATGCGCTTGCGTAAAGGAGGCTCCAACGCCAAGTTCACCGTGCGGCGCATCGCCTCTCATGGCGTGGGAGTGGAGAGGACCTTCTTGCTGAGTTCTCCCCGGCTGGAGAAGGTGGAAGTCCTGCACCACGCTCACGTGCGAAGGGCTCAGCTCTATTACCTCCGTGGCCGCAAGGGCAAAGCTGCCCGCTTGAGGGAGAAGCGTTAGGGAGGACAAAACGGGGCGTGGGCGCCGGTCTACGCCCCGCTTCTTTTGAATTGAGTGTGGCCAAGATCAATGGAAGGTAGTGGCGACTTCAGTCGCTTGGAACGACTAAAGTCGTCACTACCAATTTGAATTGGTGGGGTGATGGTGCAGCAGCCGGATCTGGGGGAAGAGTTGGCGCTTTACGCTGCGGGCTATCGCCACATCGCTGGCCTGGACGAGGCCGGGCGGGGCTGCTGGGCAGGCCCGGTGGTGGCAGGAGCAGTCATCCTACCCCTGGACCGACCTGACTTGTCCCAGCAACTGGAGGGCGTACGGGATTCCAAGCAACTCACACCCCGACAGCGCGAGCACTGGTACGCAATCATCAAGTCCGCAGCTCTGGCCGTGGGAGTGGGAATTGCGCCGCCGGACACGATTGATGAACTGGGCATCGTGCCCGCCACCCGGCAGGCCATGGCGTTGGCCATCGTCCAATTGGACCTGCCCCCCGATTTCCTCCTCGTTGATTTCCTCAACTTGCCTGAGCTATCCGTTCCCCAGAAGAGCATCACCAGCGGCGATGCCCTGTCCCTCTCGATAGCCGCCGCCTCTATCGTGGCCAAGGTTACCCGGGATAGGTTGATGGTACAACTGGATGGTCGGTATCCGGGATATGGCTTCGCTCGTCACAAGGGTTACGGCACTCGCCAGCACAGGGAGTCCCTCGACCGCCTTGGCGCTTCCCCGATCCATCGGCTATCCTATGCCCCCATGAGACTGATGCTACAGGAGTGAGGGTTTTCCATGTTTGGGCGCAAAAAACGAAAGAGAAAGAAGGTCGGTCTGGCTCTGAGTGGGGGCTCGGTGAGGGGAGCCGCTCATCTGGGCGTGCTGGAGGTCCTGGAGCGGGAAGGCATTCGGCCTGACTATGTGGCCGGCGTCAGCGCGGGCTCGGCGGTGGGGGCCGTGTTCTGCGCGGGCCTGGATTTGGACGAGATCAAGCGCATCGCCCTGGGCCTCCAGTGGAGAAAGCTGGGGCGGGTCACCCGCCCTGGCCTGGGTTTCTTCGACGGAAAGCGGCTGGAGGAATATGTCGAGGAGATCATCGGTCCCCTTCGGTTTGAAGAGCTGGAGATACCTCTGGCTACCGTGGCTGTGGATATCGTGCGTGGGGAGTTAGTGGTACTCAAAGAGGGACCAGTGGCTCCCGCTGTGCGGGCCAGTTGCGCCTTACCAGGCATCTTCACCCCAGCGGAGAGCGAAGAGCAAATACTGGTAGATGGGGGAGTGCTAAACAACCTGCCCGTCTCCGTGGTGCGGGACATGGGGGCCGACTACGTCATCGCCGTGGACTTACTTCTCTCCACCATCTGGGGAGCGAGGCCCCAGAATCTCTTCGAGTTGGTCTACCTGGCCTTCTATACCTTATTGCGACCTGCTCATAGCGAGGCCTCAGAAGCCGATTGTCTAATCGTGCCAGCCATTGGCCAATTCAACTGGGTGGACTTCTCCCAGGTTGCTGCTCTGATCGAAAAGGGACGAGAGGCGGCCGAGGCCAAGATCGAGCAGATCAAGCAGGATCTCGAATCCTGAGTTTGCGAAAAGCATCGTATTGTGGTAAACTATCTGCGTGAAGCGTAAAATAATGCCCCCGTAGCTCAGGCGGACAGAGCGGCGGCCTCCGAAGCCGTGTGCGGGCGTTCGAGTCGCCCCGGGGGTACTAAAAACCACCTGATGGTAGTCAGGTGGTTTTAGTTTGTTACGGTGATGTGCACAGGTTGGCTTTCCAGCCTGTTTCCCGCTGGATCATAGCCAACAGCAGCAATGGTATGCTCCCCTGGCTCCAGTGGCCACATGACTCGGTAGGGCAGAGCAGCAAAGCTGGCTATGGGCTCTTCATTTACAATGAGGGTTAGTCCGGCCACCCTGACCCCATCGCCTGCCCGTGCCGCAACCTCTATCCTTTGAGCCTGCCGGGGCAAGGCCGAATCCAGGCGATATACACTGCCCTGGTGGGGACTGGTGATGATAAGCGTGTTGCGTGTTGCGTGTTGCGTGTTGCGTGTTTCCAATATCCAATCTCCAATATCCAATATCCAATATCCAATATCCATCCCCCTCTCCCTCCCCCACTCCACGGCTTCGGCCGGCAACACGGTATAGACACGCTCCACGATTCGCTCCGGTGGGGTATCATAGGAAGCCAGTTGACCTGTAGTGGGATCGAGCGCGAAGAGCTGGTGCATCTGGCAGGTCTCTTTGGGCTCGGTGCCGGCCATGAACAGCTCGCTCCGCCGGTGGGGACAATAGCGGTTGGGAAGTTGGCCGGAGAGAGCGCAGACCTCCACGTGGACCAGGCCCTCCGGTTCGACGAACCCCGCCAGCGGTCGAGCCGCCAGCACCTCCTCCATGAAGTCGTGCCAGATGGGGGCCGCTCCAGTGACGCCCGAAACGTGGCGCATGGGCGAATTGTCGGCGTTGCCGGCCCACACGCCAACCACCAGCCCTCCCTCTTTCCCCCCCAACCCCCCTTTCATCCCCCCTATTGGGGGGACAGAGGGGGGTGGAGGGGTGTAACCTATGGTCCAGTTGTCCCGCCAATCGGTGGTGGTGCCCGTCTTCACCGCCGCCGGCCTGCTCAACTTGAGCACGCTCCCCTCGCCGAAGGCCGGCATGCGGGCCAGGTCGTCGCTGAGGATGTCGGTGATGAGATAGGCGACCCGTTCGTCGAGGACTCGCTCGCCGCGTTTCGGCGTTCTCTCATACAGGACGCTGCCCTGGCGGTCCTCGATGCGCCGGATGGCCACCGGCTCCACTTTGTACCCGCCGTTGGCGAAGGCGGCGTAAGCGGCGGTCAGTTCCAGCAGGCGCACCTCGCCTCCCCCCAGGGTAAGGGCCAGGCCGAAGCGCTTGCTATCGTCGAAAGTGGTGATGCCCAGGCTGCGGGCCAAGGCCGTCATTTTGTCCAGCCCCACGCAGTCGAGGACTTTGACCGCCGGCAGGTTATACGAGGAAGCCAGGGCCTGGCGGGCCAGGACGGGGCCACGGAAGGTCAAATCATAATTGAGTGGCACGTAGGGCTCTCCTTCCCTGGTCAAAAAGGCCGTGGGCACGTCCAGGATCATGGTGGCCGGCGTGTGGCCTTGAGCGAAGGCGGCGGCGTAGGTGATGGGCTTGATGGAAGACCCAGGTTGTCGTGGAGCCAAAGCGCAATTCACTGCCCCGTCAATCTGGGGATCGAAATAATTGGGGCTGCCCAACATGGCCAGGATCTCACCGCTGTTGGGATCCAGGGCCACCAGCGCGGCGTTGTGCACGTTGGGATCGGGCAAATCGCGCCGTGGCCGGTCGGCCAGGATGGCCAGGCGACGGCGGGCGATGGACTGGGCCGCCTCTTGCATGTCCACGTCCAGGGTCGTGTAGACCTCCAAGCCACCGCGGTAGAGTTCCTCCGGCCCGAATCGCCTCACCAAAAGGCCCCACACGTACATCACGAAGTGAGGGGCGCGGATGGGGAAGGGCACGGCGGCGAAATGTAGCTGCTCCTCTCTGGCCAACCTGGCCTCCTCTTCGCTGATGTAGCCATTCTTGACCATCAATTCCAGCACCACCGCCTGGCGCTCTCTGGCCGCCTGGGGGTTCTCCAGGGGATTGTAGGTGGCGGGGGATTGCGGCAGGCCAGCTAACAGGGCGCACTCAGCCAGATCCAGCTCGCTGGCCGACTTGCCGAAATAGGCCTCGGCCGCGGCCTCCACCCCATAGGCCAGGTTGCCATAGTAGGCCTGGTTCAGATAGAGAGCCAGGACCTCGTCTTTGGTATACGTTCGGGCCAGGCGCCAGGCCAGAATGGACTCGCGCAGCTTACGGGTCAAGGTGCGCTGAACACGCTCCTCCGGGGATAGCAGGAGATTGCGGGCCAACTGCTGGGTGATGGTGCTGCCGCCGGACAGCACCTCGCCGCCCCGCAGGTTGATGATCAGGGCGCGCAGGATGGCGCGAAGGTCCACACCGGGGTTGGTGTAGAAATTTGCGTCCTCGGTGGCGATGGTGGCCTGGCGGAGGTAAAGAGGGATTTCATCGAGGGGCAAGGGGGTGTGTTTGCCGGCGTGGGGGTCAATGATCTCGTAGAGCAGGCGGCCATGGCGGTCGTAGATTTTAGTGGTGGGGGAGATGGCTTTGTCGCGCAAGTCGTGGAAAGAGGGAAGATCAACGATGAGCCAGGCGTACAGCCCCCCGCCCGCCACGATCAAGGTTATTATCGAGATCAACAGCAGAAAACGCCGGTTCCGCAATGTCATAATGCCATTCTCCTGTTTTCCCCTCATTATACCCCAAACCCGGCAAAAACACAACGAACAAAAGCCACCTGCATCCATCGCGCAGGTGGCTTTGTTTCGCTGCCCAGAGCCCACCATTAAGCTTCACCAGTAGCGCTTTAAGACGACAGGCAGGTGGATACGATAGCCAGGTGTGGGTGAGACCGTGCCCGTGGGCGTGGCTGTGGGTGTAGATGTCGGGGTTGGAGTGCCCGTCGGTGTGCGAGTAGGCGTCGCCGTCGCTGTAGGTGTCGGCGCCACGCTGACGGGCGCCGAGAACTCCGAGGTGTTGCCCTGGGCGTCGGTGGCCGTGGCCGTCACGTATGGACCGGTCAGCCCGCCGGGTTTGGTGAGCGTCCAGTTGCCAGCGGCGTTGGCCGTGGTTGTGCCCTCGTAGACCGCGCCTTCGTCGGCGGCGTCGGAGAAGACCTCGACGACGCAGTTGGCGCAGGAGGTGCCGGAGACCTGGGTGGTGCTGGCGGTGGCGATGACCGGTGCCGTCAGCCCGGCGTTGCCTCCGCGGAAGTTATAGATGCCCCGCCGCCCATTGGCGGTGATGCTGTTGGCGGTGATGGTGTTGCCCACGGTGCTGGTGAAGCTATTGGACCCGTCTACCAAGACGCCGTCCAGGCCGTTGTAAGCCACCAGGTTGCCCGGTCCCGCCACATTGTTGCTTGGCCCGTTGAAGAAGGCCACGCCGAAAGTCCCATTGGCCAGGGCTACTGTTCCGCCAGCATCTGTGCCGATGCGATTGTTCCTGAGCACGTTGCCGTTCGTTCCGGCATCAAGAAGGTGGATCCCGATCCCGCTGTTGCCAGAGACCAGGTTCTGTTCGATGACGTTGTGGTGAGCGCTGGCGTGCAGTCGGATCCCATCGTAGCCGTTAGGCAACGCCGCCGTTCCGGCGGCATTTGTGCCGACGCGGTTGTTCCGCAGCGTGTTGCCGGTGGTGTTCTCGCCGAACATGCGAATGCCGCTGCTATTGTTGCCCGAAAGCACGTTATCTTGAATGACCGCTCCCGTCGCCCCATTGGCCAGCAGAATCCCGTCTATCCCGTTCGGCTTGGCCGAGGTGCCCGTGGGATCGGTGCCCACGTAACAGCCTTCGATGGTCACGTTGGCGCTGGCCACCCAGATGCCGTACTGGAAGTGATTGACCACCAGGCCGCGCAGTGTAACACCGTCGTACAGCCACAAGCCGGTGTAGCCCAACTGGCCCAGGGTGGTGCCATCAATCTCAATCCCCGGCCGCGTGGCGGACTCCAGGCTGGCCAACGCCGTCCCGATCGTGCCATCCACGATTGTGTCCGCCCAGACATTGTAACCAGTGTTGTTGGGGCGGATGGTCCAGACACCTGTCGCCGGGTTGTAGCCGGGGTCTGTCGTGGGAATGTTGAAGGTAACGGTGTCCGGGCCAGGATGCCTGCCCGCGGCTGCGAGGGCCTCGCGCAGGGAGCAGTGGGCCGCGTTGCACGTGCCGTCGTCTACGTCGTCGGTGGTGTTGACCACCAGGGGCGGCGGCCCGGTCGGCGTGACCGTCGGTGTAGGTGTCGCCGTCGGCGTTGATGTCGGCATGGGCGTGAGAGATTCTGCGCCGGCGCCCGGCCAGAAGCCCGCGTCCAGCCGGTAGCCCGCGCTGCTCAGCCCGCCGACGGCTGACTGGCCGATGCTGCCGTGCACAGCGTAGCTGGCCGACGCCGACCGGCCGCCCCCGCCAGCGATGACGCGCCACCACAGGTCGAAGTCGGCCGAGGATTGAGCTATGGCACCGGTCACCAGGACGATGGTCACCAACAGTGCGCCAACCCCTACAGACTTCCGAAGTCTTAGAGACTTCGGAAGTCTTAACTTGACTCGTGGTTTCATCGTCCACCCCCTATCGCCCCAGGACCAGCACCCAGATGAGGCCAGTCCCTTTGTCTAGCGATTCCAGGGCGCGGCCCAGCAGCGGGGTTGTCGGTGTGACCGTGCTCAATTTCTGCGCCAGGCCACCCTCACCCCCGGCCCCTCTCCCAGAGGGCAAGGGGAGGGCGACTGGTCCCAGCGGGTCGCCGACCTCGATAGCGCTCGCGGAGGCGTCGGCTCGCACCTGGACGAGGCCCTGCACTACGACGAACAGGTAATCACCGGGAGCCACGTTGCCCGGAGCGAGGCCGGGCATCTCGACGGTGACGGTCTGGTCGGAATCACCTCCCAGACTTGCGGCCTTCAGGCTGACGGGTGTCTCCGTGGCAGTGACGGCCGCCCGGGCCTGGACGACGCCCAGGGCACCCCCGCCGTTTGCCGTGGCCCGCCGCACCTGCAGGATGGGCGTCTGCTGCCCCTTCAGCGGCGGCGCGATGCCGCTGATGGCCACCACGTCTCCCACCTCCAGCGAGTCAGTGTCCCCATTCTGTCCGACGAAGGCCACGGTGCAGCCGGTGCAGCCACCCCCGGCGTAGACTTTCTGGTGGGTGGCGAGCCCCCAGGTCGCACTGGTCTGGCCGTACACGCCGATAGCCAGGCCCGCGTTCGTGCCGCTGGAATACCCGCCCACGCCGTGGGCATAGGCACTTGACCCCAGCACGCCTTCCGTGTACAGGCCAGTGCCTTCACCGAGGACCCCCTCGCCATAGTCGGCGCTGCCTTTGCCATATACTCCTTTGGGACCCTCCCCCAGTACGGCTGCCACCCCGCTGCCGGTGTTGCCGTAGACACCAACGCCCGTTACGCTGTTGCCCACGATGCCGTCACCGGAGGTGCTGACGCCGAGGACGCCGGTGCCGGACTCAACTCTACCTTCCACACCGGTACCCCAGGAAGTGCTGGTGCCGAATACGCCACTTACGGGGCCTTCGCCCACCAAGCCGTACGTGGCCTGGCTGGTACCGACCACACCGACGCCGCTCTGGCTGAACCCCTCTACGCCAATGGAACCTTCCCCGCTCACCCCTGGGCCCACAGAGCTGGTGCCCTTCACACCGATCTCGCCGCTGCCGACCACGCCGGTGCCGAACTGCGCATTGCCTTCCACACCTTTGCCACCGTAGCCGGTAGCCCTGCCCAGGACCCCCGTGGCGTTGTCGTTCGTTGTATAGCCAGACACCCCGGTTAGCCCGCCGGTGCCGAACACACCCTCGGCATACTTGCTGAAACCGTAGACTCCCGTGCTGTCGGAACTGTGGCCGGCGACGCCGAAGCCGTTGGCTGCCTCGCCCTGGACGCCAACCTCTTCAGCGGGATAACCCCCTACTGTCGAGCCCGAAACGCCGTGAATCGCCCTGCGGCCGGCACTGGTATCGTAGTTCTGGACATTCAGCACTGCGTCGTAGAAATACGTTCCTGTTGACTGGCCTTCAATTCGAGCCTGCGGTCGCAGGCTGAGGGCGTAGGGCACGGGCACTAGCTCCTGGCGGGGCGAGAGCCACTGGCCGCCCACCTGGATGCGCAGCCAGAGAGCCTGGCCGTTGAAGGCCGCCTGGGGCACGTCCAGCTCGACGGTGAACAGGCCGTTGCTCACCGGCACGTTGTTGCGCACGATGTCGCCCCCCACCTGGCTGCCCGCCGTGGCGTCGTTCCAGAGTTGGAAGACCAGGTTGTAGTTGCCATTGAGCGGATTGCCGCCCACGTCGGTCAGCCGGCCTTGATAGCTGATCTTGCTGGCCACAGTGCCGGCCAGGGTAATCCCACCGGAGCCTCCCTCAACTGGCGGACCAGCTACGGTGGAGCTGGTGGCCAGGAGCAAGGCCAACACGACCACAGTCGTCACTATCGTTGCTATTCTTTTGGTTTGCATTTTTCTCTCCTTTGTTCGTTTTTTATGGTTATGGCAACCGCTCGGACCAATCCGGCGGCAGGGCGATCATGAACATCTCCACCTCGCCCGTGTCAAAGCGACCCCAGTTGGTGGTAAACAGCACCCGCGTTAGGTCGGGGTTGGCACTGGCGTGCGGCTCAGCCCAGTAGGAGTACTCCGCCGGCTGGCTTTCGTCCACTATCGAGTGGGTATGCGCCAGCCGCACCACGCGCCCGTCCGCCTTGAGCTCGACCAGGAAAACCTGGTCGTCCATCCAGGTGTGAGCGGCTGCGTCGTCGTGGGTGGAGACCACGGCCCACCCAGGCCGGTCGAAGGCCAGGCCCGAAAAGTGCAGGCCAATGGCGGTGAAGCTGAAATCTATCTCCCAGAGCGGGGTCACTGCGCCGCTGGCCAGGTCGAGCACAGAGATGTGGTCAGTGTCTATATCCTGGTAGATGATCACCTCGCGCCCCTGGGCGTCCAGAGCGGGGTCGTAGTGTCCGATGATGCGCAGCAGACCCCGCCCGTTGGTCAGATTACGGTTATAGACCATCAGGCCGCAGGGGTGTGCGTCGTCGCCCAGCTCTCCGGACTCACAGTAGCGGTCAAACGAGGCGATGAAATAAGTCCCCAACGGGCTCATGGTCACGTGGTCAACGTCGTCCTCTATCCCCGGCACGCCACGCATATCGCGGATGGTCACCTGATCGGTTTGCCGGTCGTACACCAGGAAGGCAACGGGAATCCAGTCCTCGTCCTCGGCCATCAGGCCCCAGTAGCGGCGATCGCGCGAGGGACTGCCCTCGTAGCGCGTCCACACGGCGGCCAGGTTCTGGCCAGGGAAGTCGTCAGCGAAGTCGCGAACCTCGGTCTGCGCTGCGGTCTGCACGTTGTAGGACATCAACCTGGTCCAATCCAAGTAGTAGACCAAGTTTGGATCGACCGCGTCCCAGCGCGGCTCCCTCGCCAGGGGAAGCTCACCCAGCGGCTGTAGCGTCTGGGCGTCGTACAGGTACCACGTGCCATCGGTGCCGTGGGCCAGCAAGCGGCTGCCGTCGGCGTTGAACGATTGCACGCGGGCGTATTCGTTCACCAACCCGGTTGATGTGTCGTCCGGGGAGAGGTCGCTCGCCCGATCGGTAACGCGCACCAGGCAGGTGCCGAAGGTGGTATCGGTGAACCACTGGCGCGGGGCGGGTTCGGCCAGGTTGGGCATGGCATAGACCTGCAAGTCGGTGATAAAGGTGAAGCCAGGCGGATAGGCTGGGCAGCCGCTGACGGTGGGTGTGGGGGAAGGCGTGGGGGTAGGTGCGACGGCTGGGGCGTAGGCCTTCAGGATCAGCGGCAGGTAGACCCACCTGGTTGGCGGGGGTGAGACCGTGCCGGTGGGCGTGG
>VGOG01000069.1 GCA_016875995.1 Chloroflexota bacterium | reverse complement strand
GAGTGGACCGTTGACTCCACACCTGTACACCTGTTGAACCGCGCCTGGCGCCAGTTCAAGAACCATCCCGACGAATACCCGTCGTGGGAACACCAATCCATTGCCATTTTCTGTGATCATCCCTCAGGTAATTAGAACTGCAGTGTGCGGTGCAAATAAGGGATTGGATTTCAGCCATATGACAGATACCCTTGCCCTCAACATCGAACAAACCTTCCCCCTGCTCCAACTCAACCAACTCGCCGAGCAGGAGAGCCATAATAAGCATTTCTACCGGCCAGCCACCTACGTCCACAAGTGGTGGGCGCGGCGGCTGGGCTCGGTCTTCCGCACTATCATCCTGGCCACCTTCCTGCCGCCGGGCGAGCCGGTGTGGGAGCGCTATTATCAGCACCACGACTTCTCCGGCAAGATTGTGCTCGACCCCTTTATGGGCGGCGGCACGACGGTCGTTGAAGCCCTGCGCCTGGGCTGCAAGGTGGTGGGCTGTGACCTCAACCCGGTGGCCTGGTGGACGGTGAAGCGGGCCGTCGAATCGGTGCCCATGCGGGAGTTGCACGATGCCTTTCGACAGTTGGAGGCCGAGGTGGCTCCCCGCATCCGGCGGCTGTACCGCACCCGCTGCCATCGCCCTGGCTGCGACCGCGAGGCAGACGTGCTGAACGTCCTCTGGGTCAATGAAGCGACGTGCGCCAGTTGTGGAAGCCAGGTGCCGCTGCACAGTTCTTACGTGATAGACAGCGACCGGGATTTTCGCACGCTCCTGTGTCCTGGATGCGGCTACGTCTTCACCACCCAGGACAAGCGAGGTGATGCTACCTGCCCGGCCTGTCAACATACCTTCAATCCCCGACGGGGACCAGCCGGCAAGGTGAACTTCACCTGCCCCACCTGTAGCCAGACACAACCCATCCTCAAAGCCGCCCAGCGGGAAGAAGGCCCCTTCCCCCGCCGCATGTATGCCATTCTGTACCTTTGCCCGATTCACGGCCGGGAGATGAAAGCGCCGGACGAGGAGGACAGGGCTAACTTCCTTGATGCTGTTCACCAGCTTGAGCGGGAGAAGGATAATCTGCTGATTCCTCGCTCAGCAGTTCCCTGTGGCAACAATACCCGCTACCTGCTGAACTACAACTACACCCACTGGCACATGCTGTTCAACGAACGCCAGTTGCTGGCTCTCTCTTGGCTGCTCGAGGCAATTCTGCACCTACAGAACAAACGCGCCCGGGAAGTTTTGTTGGGTCTTTTCTCCTACTGCCTGGACTACAACACCATCTTCGCCACGTACAACGGGCGGAGTGGTGGGGTTGGCCATTTCTTCACGCACCATGCCTACTTGATCCCGAGAGCGGGTTTGGAGAACAACGTCTGGGGCGCAGGTGAAAACTCCGGCTCCTTCTCTGGCGTCTACGCCCGCAAGATGAAACAGGCCCAGGCCTTTCGTGATGCCCCCTATGAACGCCGCGTGCTGTCCGATGGAGGCACACGCAAGGTGCCCATCCCCGGCGAGCGCATTGATGCCCACTTTGCCGCCAACTTTGAGGAACTGGTTGGCAGTGATGACAAAAACACCTTGTTGCTGTGCCGTTCGTCCGAGGATCTGCCCATCCCTACCGGCTCCGTGGATGCTGTCGTCACCGATCCCCCCTATTTCAACAATGTGCAATACAGCGAGCTTGCAGACTTTTTCTACGTCTGGCTGCGCCTGGCGCTCAAAGACAGATACCCTCATTTCGCTCCAGAACTGACGCCCAAGATCAGCGAGATTGTGGAGAATCCTGATCAAGGCAAAGATACTCGCTTCTTTCTGGAGGGCCTGGCCCGGGTCTTTGAGGAGTGCCACCGTGTCCTGAAGGACGAGGGAGCACTGGTCTTCACATTTCACCACAGAGAACCGGAAGCGTGGGGAACGGTACTGGGTGCGGTGCTCAATGCTGGGTTCTACATCAGCGCTCTGTACCCTGTACAGGCTGAGCGGGCCTTCTCTCTGCATATTCGGGACAAGGAAGCCATCGAATACGACTCCATCATCGTCTGCCGCAAGCGTATGGGCGACGGCCACATCAGTTGGGAGCAACTGGAAGATCAGATTCACTTCCAGGCCGCCAAGACCCTGCGCGAGTTGCAGACTGATGGTCAAGGACTAGGCCGGGCCGACATCGCGGTTATCGTCCTGGGCAAGTGTCTGGAGCTCTACTCCCAACACTACCCCAACGTCATGGAAGGGGAGAAGCCAGTACCAGTCGAAGAAGCCGTTGTTCGTATGTGGAGCATCATTGACTCCCTGGCCACCGAGGAGGTGGTGAGCCGTTTGCCGGCTGACCTGGACGAGGTCACCAAAGCCTACACCATCACCCTGGCCGGCCGCCGGGAGATGAACTTCGACGAGTTGAACATGGCTCTGCGCCACCGTGGGCTGAGCACCGGCATCTTCACCGACGAGCATCTGGTCGAGATGGACGGCAAGACGGCGCGGGTGGTGGAGCCGGTCAAACGTACGGGCTACATTGAGGCGAAATTGGAGCGTGGGCAATCGCTACTCGACGTTGATCGGGTGCATTTTCTCTATGCCGAGTACCGTTACGGGGCCGATTTCAGGCAATACCGTGACCGTTGGCGCTCCCAGGCGCTGGACGAGCTTTGCCGCTACCTGGCCGAAGTGACCGGCGATACCATCTACGACAAGATCGTGGAGGCGGCGTTCTGATGGAAGCAGGAGCCTACAACATCGTCGAGAAGACAACAGCCTATCCCCCTTATCCGACCACGCTGAGCATCATCGAGTTCCTGCGTCTGGCGTGGCGTGAGGAACCGCCGCCAGCGCGGGAGATCACTGTCACCGGGTTGGACACTTTGCTGGCCACCATTCCTCCTGATGAACAGATTCAAGTGGCCTGGTTCATCCGGAACACCCTCCAGGATGTGACCAACCTGATGACCAACCGTCGCCAGACAGTGCAATTCGTCGTCAGAGGCAAGATCGAGCAAGGAGAACAAAAGATCTTCGAGGTACGGCAGCCTGGCGGGGACTTCATCAACCTCAGCGCTATCTTTGGCGGTCGGCTGTATCAGAAAGCAAACGACTGGCTCGTAGCCCCGTTGTGGATTTGACCTATGGGTAGACCAACAGCTCATCACGACCCCTAAAGCGATGTCCTCTACTTCCTGGTGCAGGACGGAGAGGAAGAGAGATTCGTGGCGGTGGCCGAAGGGGTCAATGTGGAGTTAGACCAGGAGGGACAACTGCTCAGTTTAGAAATCCTGAACGCTTCGCGCTTTCTACGTGTGGCCTCGGCCCAGAGCGACTGGCCCAATTCGCCCGTGTTGAAGCTTGAAGCCAAGCCATGAAGAACACAGCAACTGAAAGAAGAAGTGAAATGAAAGACCTCTCAGCCATTCAGACCCGTTATGTGCGCGATCCCCTGCCGGTGCGTCTGGGCGGACTGGCCACCGACCTGGCCCGCATCGCCTCATTCTCCCAGAATCCGGCCAACCTGGCGCCTGTAACAGACCTGATGCGCGAAGCCGCGCACTTCATCGAGTGGTGCGCTCCGGAATCTGACCTGGAAAGCCAGGTGACGCTGTTGGAACTGCAACGCCACCTGGCCCACTGGCGGATGCGGTTGCCCCCGCGGTTCCCTGACCAGGCGTGGCGTGCCCGGATGATCGCCGATGCCCAGCAGTGGAGCCAACGTGTGCTGAAGATGAGTGGCCTGTTGGCAGAAGTGTGAGGTCGGACACGCCAAGGCCATTTGCATAAGGATCTGTGCAGGGGCTGTTGGATAACTGGGAGTCCTACCACGTGGCGGCTTATTGCAATTATCATTGGAGGAGGGCTAATGTCAGCTATGAATACAAAAGACATTTTGGTGAGACTGGGAGCGCTTAAGCCGAAGATGGCAGCACAGTACAAAGTGAGAGAGATAGGGCTCTTTGGTTCCTTTGTTCGGGGAGAGCAAGGTGGAGCCAGCGATGTGGACGTCTTGGTGGACTTTGAAGAGGGAGCGGACCTGTTCGACCTGGTAGGGCTGGCATTGTTTCTAGAGGGAGAGCTTCAGCGGGAGGTGGATGTGGTCCCCAAGCGTGCGCTGAGGACGGAACTCCGAGAGACAGTGCTTCGAGAGGTCGTGCCGGCATGAGAGACTACAGGCTCTAGAAGGACATCCTGGCGGCAATGGAGAGCATCGAAGCATTTGTTGCAGGGATGGATTTGAAGACATTCCGGGCGGATGACAAGACCGCCAGCGCGGTGATCAGGAAGTTTGAGATCATTGGGGAGGCGGCGAAAGGGGTTCCTGAGGAGGTGCGGCAAAGATACCCTCAAGTTCCCTGGAGGGAAATGGCCGGGATGAGAGAC
The DNA here is from genome assembly GCA_016875995.1 of Chloroflexota bacterium. Lineage (GTDB taxonomy): Bacteria > Chloroflexota > Anaerolineae > VGOG01 > VGOG01 > VGOG01. The sequence continues at coordinate 13,788 of VGOG01000069.1, read as the reverse complement.
AGGCTGATCCACGTCTACTTTGGCGTGGATTACCAACTGGTCTGGATGACGATCAAAGAACGCCTTCCACGAGTTAAGCCACAGATCCAGGAGATTCTGAAACAGGAAGAACACAACGTCTGAAACAAAAAGCGAGAAGGGAGCTGCAAATATGACTACAACCGATTCCGAACGCCCCTCTGACTTCATCCGAGATGCCATCAAGGAAGACCTGAGAACCAACAGATTCGGGGGGCGAATGCATACCCGCTTTCCACCAGAGCCGAACGGGTATCTGCACATCGGCCACGCCAAGGCCATCTGCATTACCTTCGGTATGGCCGAGGAATTCGGGGGGCTGTACAATCTGCGCTTCGACGATACCAATCCCGTCAAAGAAGAAGCGGAATACGTGGAAGCCATCAAAGAGGACATCCGCTGGCTGGGGTTCGATTGGGGAGACCGCGAGTTCTACGCCTCCGACTACTTCGAGCAGCTCTACCAGTGGGCGGTGCAGTTGATCAAGGATGGCAAGGCGTACGTGGACAGTCTAAGCCCAGAGGAGATCAAGGAGTACCGAGGCGCCTTCGGCAAGCCGGGCAGGAACAGCCCGTATCGAGACCGTTCCGTCGAAGAGAACCTCGACCTGTTCCAGCGAATGCGAGCGGGCGAGTTCGAGGAAGGCGAGCACGTCCTGCGAGCCAAAATTGATATGCAGTCCGGCAACATGAACCTGCGCGATCCGGTCGTGTACCGCATCCTCCACGCCACCCATCACCGCACGGGCGACGAGTGGTGCATCTATCCGATGTACGACTGGGCCCACGGCCAGTGCGACTCCATCGAAGGGATCACCCATTCGCTCTGCTCGCTGGAATACGAAGACCATCGCCCCTTGTACGATTGGTTCCTCGACCAACTGGGAATCTACCACCCCCAGCAGATCGAGTTCGCGCGCCTCGACCTCAACTACACCGTGCTGAGCAAGCGATACCTGCTGCGATTGGTAAACGAGGGGCACGTCAACGGCTGGGACGACCCACGGATGCCCACCCTGTCGGGATTGCGGCGACGGGGCTACACCCCAGAGGCCATCCGAAGCTTCTGTGACCGCATCGGGGTGGCCAAGACAGACAGCGTCGTTGACATCGCCTTGCTGGAGCACTGCGTCCGCGAGGATTTGAACCAGCGCGCGCCGCGGGTGTTCGGTGTGCTGCGCCCCCTCAAGGTGGTCCTGGTCAACTATCCAGAGGACCTGGTGGAGGAGATGGAATGTGTCGTCAATCCTGAAGATGCCAGCATGGGGACGCGCAAGGTGCCCTTCTCGCGCGTGCTGTACATCGAACAGGACGACTTTCGCGAGGACCCACTCCAAAAGTGGTTCCGTCTGGCCCCCGGCCGTGAGGTGCGACTGCGATACGCCTACTACATCAAGTGCGTGGACGTGGTCAAGGACGAGCAGGACCAGGTGATCGAGCTGCACTGCACCTACGATCCGGAGACGCGAGGAGGTTGGGCTCCCGACGGACGCAAGGTCAAAGGAACGCTGCACTGGGTCTCGGCCAACCACTCGCTCGACGCCGAGGTGCGCTTGTACGATCGCCTCTTTTTGGTGGAGAACCCGCTCGACGTAGCAGAGGGCGAGGATTTCACCGCCAATCTGAACCCCAACTCGTTGGAGGTGCTGACCTCGTGCCGCGTGGAGCCCAGTCTGGTGGGCGCAGCCCCAGGAAGCATATACCAGTTCGAGAGGCAGGGCTATTTCTGCGTGGATCCGGATTCGACCGATGAAAAACTGGTATTCAATCGGACGGTATCGTTGCGGGATACCTGGGCCAAGATTGAGGAGATGCAGAAGGGGAATTAGAGAAAAGAAGAGAGGCCCTGCTGCTAAGGAGGGCCTCTTCTCTTTTGGATATTAGATATTGGCTGGGGGACAGGGATTCGAACCCCGGCTTACGGTTCCAGAGACCGCTGTCCTACCGCTAGACGATCCCCCAGCGTTGGCTACATTTTATCACATTCTCGCTAAATTGGCAAATGGCGACGTGAGGCGTGAGACGTGAAACGTGAGGCGTGATGCGTGATGAACTGCTCACGCATTACGCATCACATTTTCTAGCGCTTCCTCCGCATAGTCCAGCCTCTCCAGCACTCGCTCCCGCCCCAGGATGCTCAGCGTTCCGAAGAGGGGTGGAGCTACTTTTTTGCCCGTAACCGCTACGCGGATGATGCCGAAGAGCTCACCAGCTTTTAAGTCTAGCTCGTCGGCCAGGGCACGGAGGGCTGCCTCCAGGGTTTCTTCCTCAAAATTGGGCAGGGCTGCCACAGTCTCCCGCGCTTTTCGCAGGGCGGCCAGCGATTCCGCCGCCGTCATCTTCCTGTCCACCAGCAGCGAGGGGTCATAGCTGATCTGATCCACGAAGACGAAATCAACCCATTCCACAGCCTCACTGAGCTTCTTGAGCCGCTCCTGAATCAAAGGACCCAGGCGTCGCACCGTCGGCTGGTCCGCCGCCAGCCCCGCCTGCTCCAGGAAGGGCCTGAGCCGCCCAGCCAGGTCATCGGGTGGAAGCATCCGAATGTAGACGCCGTTCATCCACTCCAGCTTGTCGTAGGAGAAAGCGGCGGGCGATTTGCTCACCCCCGCCAGGTCGAACCTCTCGATGAGTTCCTGGCGGGTGAAGAACTCGGTCTTGTCGTCGTAGGCCCAGCCCACCAGGGCCAGGAAGTTCACCATGGCCTCGGGCAGGTAGCCATCCTGCTGGAACTCGTGGACGGCCACCCCGCCGTGCCGCTTGCTGAGCTTGCCCTTGCCGGTGGGGGCCAGGATGACGGGCAGATGGGCGTAGACGGGGATGTCCCAGCCGAAGGCATCGTAGAGCAGGACGTGCCTGGGGACGCTGGGCAGCCACTCGTCGGCCCGCATGATGTGGCTGATCTCCATCAGGTGATCATCCACCACGTTGGCCAGGTGGTAGGTGGGATAGCCGTCGGATTTGAGGAGCACCAGGTCGTCTAGACTGGCGTTGTCTACCGTCGTGTCGCCGTGGAGCACGTCGTGGAAGGACGTCTGGCCCTCCAGGGGGACCTTGAGACGCACCACCGGCACGATGCCCTGAGCCTCGTAATCGGCGCGCTGCCTGGCGGCCAGATAGCGGCAGTGGCGGTCGTAGCCCAGATTCGACTCGCCCCGACGCCGCTGCTCCTCCCGCATCTGGGCCAGACGCTGCGGGCTGCAGTAACAATAGTAGGCGTGGCCGCTGTCTACCAACTGCTGCGCATATTTCTGGTAGATGTCCAACCGCTGCGACTGGAAATAGGGGCCGTAATCGCCGCCCACCTCGGGCCCTTCGTCCCACTCCAGGCCCAGCCAGCGCAGGCTCTCCATGATGTTCTGCACCGCTTCGGGCTCATAGCGGGTGCGGTCCGTGTCCTCGATGCGCAGGATGAAGACGCCGTCGTGGTGGCGGGCGAAGAGCCAGTTGAAGAGGGCCGTCCTGGCTCCCCCCACGTGGAGGTAGCCCGTGGGGCTGGGGGCGAAGCGCACGCGAACGGTGTTGGTCATGGTTTTCTCTCCTCGTTTGACATCTCTCTCCATCTACGGTATAATCATATTGATTAATTAATCAGAACTTCTATCGAAAGGAACAGCCCATGGTGATCAAAGCAGCTAAGCGAATTCCCGCCACCACGGCCAAAACTCACCTCGGACGCATCGTGCAAGAGGTGGCGACGACGGGCAGGCCGGTCATCATCCAAAACCGAGGCGACGATCAGGCAGTCATCATCAGTCTGCATGACTTCCAAAGGCTCCGGCCTGCGGAAGAGTCCCATCTTGCGCCGGAACGGGAAAGGGTACAAGCGGCCCTACGCAGCGCCGGTCTGCTCAGCGAGCCTACGCCGGAGATGCGCCGGCGGGCAGCACAGTACGATGACCAACACCCACCTGATGAGCAGGAGCGGATCCTGGCCGAGTTGCGCAACCTACACCTGACCCCCTCTCTTTCCCAGATCATCCTCGAGAGTCGAACCTGGCGCCCGAGTTTAGAGTCGCTCAACGAGGAGTGAGTGATGGCCTACTTCCTTGACGCCAGCGCTCTCGTCAAATACTACGTGACCGAACCGGGAAGCACCTGGGTACGGCAACGGGTAGATGAAGAGCAGTCCGTTCTTCTCGCCGAGATCACTGTAGCCGAATTAGCCGCTGCCTTGGGCATCCTGCAGAGAGTGGGCCGGATCACCCCGCGCCACCGACAGGACTTCTGGGAGAAGTTCGAGCGCGACTGTGTTGAACAATACGATCTGATCCCAGTTGTCTACGATGTGATCTACGCCGCCGCTTTGCTCTGCGCCAGACACCCCTTGAAAGCTTATGACGCTGTGCAACTGGCAGCCGGCCTGGCTCTGAAGGGAACGCTGGCCGAGCAAGACATCCCCCTGGTCTTTGTGTCGGGCGACGACACCCTGATCACCGCAGCCCAGGCTGAGGGCCTCACTGCGGACAACCCCTTCTGGCATACCGATTAGTGTGCTGCCTCACCCTGCCAAGTCCCACATCACCACTGATCACCTTGTACTGAGCTCTCTGATCAACTCGCGATAAAAAACGTAGTTCTCGAAGGGTACATGGGAGCGCACCCGTCCGTCCACCAGGGGCACATAGCCACCCTGTTCCAACAGAGGGGGCACCTGGGAGAGGATCTCTTCCTCCATGGCCCGCCTGTCTTGCGCCAGCACCCGCACGTCGAGGCCGCCGATCAGGAGCAAGTCCCGACCGTACTCCCGCCGCAGCTCCACGTAGTCCACGCCGGAAGCCTGAGCCGCCCCACACCAGAGGGCGTTCACTCCCGCCTCCAGACAGAGGGGGATCAGCGGCCTTACCGCTCCGTGGGTATCGAAGATGATGACCTCGATTCCGGCCGCCCGCAGGCGGTTGACGATGCGGCGGTAGGCGGGGATGACGAAGCGGTGAAAGCTGGCCGGTGCGATGATGGGGGCATGGTGGCTGGCGATGGGCTCATCGAAGATGGCGTAGTTGTCAGAAATCTCTCGCGGGCGTTCATGTTTCCAACTGTGGTTTATCGCTCTGGGCTCAAGATGTCGGCCATGGATGACTTTCCTCTTTCAATTCAGGGCTCAGCCGGTCCATCATCCTGTTGGCAATAGTTATGAATAACGCCTGCATCGTCGGCAAGTCGAGTGGCTTGCGCATCTCTGGCAAGATGGTGAACTTGTTGACCTGGAGCAAGGCCCCGGCGAAGAAGAACTCAACCAGCCCGGGGTCCTTCTGCTTTGCTTTGGCAAATAGATCGTCGAAGTCATAGCCAGCTTGCAGGATGAAGTACAGATCAACGAAATCCTTGCTTTCGGTTCGCCCCAGGATAGCATTGATCTTGTTGGCGCCGATGTTTTCTATGGCATCTACGATGACGCCGTCAATAGTTTTTCGTCGGCCGAACTGGGGGCCGAAGTCGCGGACCATGTCTACCTGTAGCGGAATGGCATCCGGATCGTCCTGGGGTACCAGCAAGAACTGCCGGAAGTGCTCCTCCCGCCTGGCTCGGCCGATGCGGCAGCCCAGTCGTGCCACGATGCTTTGTATCTCCCGGTCAGCGGCGGCCAGCGCATCATCGTCCAGGGTGAACAGGTCAAGGTCCTTGCTGAGGCGGTGATACAAGTAAAAGCCGGCCAGAGCCGTACCACCGGTCAGGAAGAAGCGCGAGCCAGCAGCCGTTCCAAAGAAGCTTTTCAGGAAGGCGCTTTGCAGAGGTGTGAGGATTCCATTATTCACAATGGGACCACCGTTCTAGAGCGTAAGCCCATAATTCTCGATCCCGCGGCCAGCGGAAGCGTAATCGCTCGAAATTCTCTCGCACGTCGTCCACCGTCAGGTAGCGCCAGATGTCCTCCCACTTGGCGTACTCCAGGATGCGGGTGATCAGCCACGTCTTTTCGACCTCGTTGTCACCCCGCAGGATGCGGCGCACGTCCTCTTCGGTCAGGTCATAGTCCCATATAAAATAGGGGCGCTGGGATTTGGCTGATTGGTCACTCATGGTCATTCCTCTAACGCAATCGGTACTCCTCTCGTTCTCGGAATTCGATCTTCCTATGCCTCATCACCACGCTCTGTACCAGCCCCTCGGCTATGAGAAGGGTGATCAGGGAACTGCCGCCGGCGCTGATGAAGGGCAGAGGGATGCCTATCACCGGCAGCAAGCCCAGGTTCATGCCGATGTTTACTATGCTCTGGAAGAAAATCAAAGCGGCCACGCCGCAGGCCATCAGGCGGCCAAAGCTATCCCGAGACAGGCTGGCCGCTCTCAGAATCCGCCACAGGACAATACCAAGGAGGGCAAACAGCAACAACGCCCCCACGAAGCCCATCTCCTCGCCGATGACAGAGAAAATAAAATCGGTGTGCCGCACCCTCAGGAAGTGCAATTGGCTCTGGCTGCCGCTGGCATACCCTTTTCCCAGCCACCCCCCGGAGCCGATGCTGATCAGGGCCTGGTCAATATTGTACCTGGCCGCCGGGTTCTGGGCTGGGTTAATAAACAGGAGTAGCCTGTTCTGCATGTAGTCCTTGAGTGAGAACCAGATGAGCGGCGTGGTCAGAACTCCAACAAACCCGAGAATGCCCAGATGCAACACGCGCATCCCGGCCATCAAGACCATGATCAGCCAGACCACCGCCAGGACAATCACTGTTCCCAGATGCGGCTGCACATAGATCAAAGCCATCGGCACGGCCACGTGGATGATGGAGAACAGCACGTAGTGGAAACGCCCTATCTCTTTCTCGTGTTGGGCCAGGAATTGAGCCAGAGTAACGACGATCAGAACCTTGGCCAGCTCCGAGGGCTGAAAGGAAGCGCCAGAGATCCAGCGCTGCGCCCCATAGGTTGTCTGCCCCACCAGGAGGACGAGCAGCAAAGAGGCGACGGTCAGGGCGTAAAGGGGCTTTTGCAGACTCCCAAAGAAGCGATAATCAATGGCGGCCACTAATGGCAACCAGGCCAGACCCACCAGGGCCCAGATAACCTGCCTGCGAGGCAGGTCTTGCAGGTCTGGCGTGTCCGGGGTGGCGCTGTGAATCATGGCTATGCCAAAAGCGATCAACAGCACAGTGGCAGCCAGCAGCACAAAGTCAAAGTTGCGCCATATCTTGCGCTCCATCCCTTGCTCCTGCGGCGTCAGAGACGCCTCCTACTTAGTGGCCCGCCGTCATTTTCTCGGCCCGCGAGCGCCGAGGAGAGGGATGTCAGCTATCAGCCGGCTGCGCCGCTTGCCCTGAGAGAAGGTAACCTCCACTCCCTCGCGATCAATCTCAACGTGCTTAGAGATGACGGTGATGAGCTCGTTCTTAAGGGTTTGCAGAAGCTCCGGAGAGATCTTGATGCGGTCGTAGGCTAACACCAACTGCAGGCGCTCTTTGGCGATCTCCCGGCTGGAGGGCCGGCGTTTTCCGAATAACCAGTCTAGAATTCCCATGCTTAACCCCCTATCATTGGCGAATGAAGCGGACAAAGCGCTCGACAAGATTAGGCGTCTCCCTGACGTCCAGGAAGGGGACTTCTTCGCCCAGCAGACGTCGGGCAATGTTGCGGAAAGCCAGGCCAGCCGGCGCCCTATCATCCAGAACGATGGGCACCCCCTTGTTGGTGGAAACAATGATGGCCTTGTCGTCGGGGACAATTCCTATCAGGTCTATGGCCAGGATCTCCAGGACGTCGGCCGTGTTCAGCATATCGCCGTAGCGCACCATCTCCGGCTTCAGGCGGTTGATGATCAGGCTGGCTGGCCCTTTCTCCTCGGCTTCGACCAGGCCGATGATGCGGTCGGCGTCGCGGACGGCTGCGACCTCAGGGGTGGTGATGATGAGCACCTTGTCGGCCGGCGCGATGGCGTTGCGGAAGCCCTGCTCGATCCCGGCCGGCGAATCAATGAGGACAAAATCGAAATCAGCCCGCATCTGGTCGCAGAGCTGGATCATGTCCTCAGGGCTGACGGCGGTTTTATCGCGAGTCTGGGCCGCGGGCAAGAGATACAGCTCCGAGACCCGCTTGTCCTTGATCAGAGCCTGGCGCAGGCGGCAATACCCCTCGGTGACATCCACGATGTCGTACACGATACGGTTCTCCAGGCCCATCACTACGTCCAGATTGCGCAGGCCGATGTCGGCGTCAACTGCTACCACCCGCTGGCCCAGGAGAGCCAGGGCGACGCCCAGGTTGGCGGTGGCAGTGGTCTTGCCCACCCCTCCCTTGCCCGAAGTGATAGTGATAACCTTAGCTGCCATAGTCTTTTCTCCAGTTAGTCAGATGGTCCAGGGAGCAAGGAACAAGGGAGCAAGGAACAAGGGAGCAAGAGAGTCTGCGACCCTGCTCCCCTGCGACTTTGCTCCATTTAGCGAGCAGGCTTCCAGGCCCTGACGATAATCCTCCCCTCCTGAACGAAGGCCATCTCCGGCACAGGTCGGCGGCTTGGTTTCCCCTCCGGCGGGCGGGCGATGTGCTTGCCAATGCGCAACTGAGTGGGTGCCAAATCCAGGGCACACACGATGGCCTGGTCGTCGCCCGTGGCCCCGGCGTGAACCGTGCCCCTGAGCCTTCCCCAGATGACGACATCGCCGCCAGCGATGACCTCAGCACCAGCGTTCACATCGCCGATGACCACCACGTGGCCCGGATGGCGGATGACTTGCCCTGAGCGCAAGGTGCAGCGGACCAGGGCACCCTCGCTGAACTCGCTTCGACTAAGTTCAGCGAAGTCCTGCCGGGCTCTCCGTTCTGGTCGGGGTTCGGGCCTGGGGATGCGCTTCGTCTCCAGGCCCAGATGGCGAGCAGCAGCTCTGGTGACTGGCGCTTCGCTAATCACCGTTCCCAGGGCAACCTCGTTCCGGGCTAGCACGGCTCGAATGTTCCCTATTTCCTCAACCGACAGTTCTCGCCGCCCAACCTCTAACGCCACCTGCCCCCCCTTGAAGAACGAGGCCGTGCCGCTCAGTCGCTCTTCGAGCTCAACCAGGAGGCTCGCCAGCTCCCCCTCGCCCATGGTCACCAGCAAACCATCTTTTGTGCCTTTGATATTGACACTGGCCCAGGCCATCTCCACTCCTGCTTCAATGATACCTCATAACGATAGACTTGTCAAAATCGTGAAAGTGGGGCAACAGTTTGTCCAAGGACGCAAGAAGGCGAGGCGCAATAGCGCGGCCTCGCCCTTGAGATACCAAAGACTCACCTGGGCCCGTTAGCTGCCGATCATTTCCCGATGGACATCCCGGTGGGGTCTATCTCGCGCAGGAGGCGGAGCTCCTCCTCCGTGGGCGGCTCGGTGATCTCCACCTGCTCAGGGATTATGATCTCGAAGGAGCTGTTCTCCTTGACGTCCTCGACGGTGACGCCGGGGTGGACGGCCAGGAGCTTCATTTTCTTTGTCTCCTCATCGAAACCGTAGACCCCAAACTGAGTTATCACCCGGTAGGGTCCGCTCCCCTCCGGAAGTCCGGCCCTCTCCCTGGCGCCTGGGCCATCCAGATACCCAGGCGTGGTAAGGAAATCCACCTTCTCCACGAAGCGCCTTTTGTCCTGCCCCATGATGATGATCGTGAGCTGGCAGAGGGAGCCCACGTCGTTGGCCCCGCCGCTTCCGGGGAAGCGCACCTTGGGCTTCTCCCAGTCGCCGATGATAGTGGTATTGATGTTGCCGTACACGTCTATCTGGGCCGCGCCGAGGAAGCCGTAATCGAGGTAGCCGGCCTGGGTTAGGGACATGGAATCGTGCATGCTGGAGGCGGCCACCGCCCTGTAGAAGGTGCGGGAGTCGCCCACAGAGATGGGCAAAACGGGGGACTGAGGGCCCATTCCGCCCGCCTCGAAGACGATGAGGAGGCCGGGGGCGTGGGTCCTCTGGGCCAGCATGGAGGCGATCATCGGCAGGCCCGTGCCCACGAAGACGGATTTCTTATCCTCCAGCATCTTGGAAGCCACGCAGGCTTGAAGTTCCCTGGGGTTGTATTCCGTCGCTTGATTAGCCATTGGTTTACTCCTTCACTTCTTTTCCAACCAGGGAGCCTTCATCGGCTCTTGGAATAGTTCCACTCTGTTCAGATAGCTGAACTTCCTGACGCCCCCGACCAGTTTCAGGTATTCCTCGAAGCACGTCACGCCGAAGACGTACTTGTCGAAGTACTCCTCAGTGCCCTCCGGCGTCCGCGAAAGTCCAAGCCACTCGCCGATGTGCTCCTCGTCGAAGAAGTAGAGGTAGGGCATTTGGGTGGGGTGAGCGCCGTAAGGCACCTCGCAGACAGCGTCTACCACGAAAAAGGGGATGGCGGTGCGGTAAGGCCTGGCCCTGATGACCTCGTTGTCAACGATCTCCTCAGTAGTGATGATCACCCGCCGGGCCGCCCTCGCCAGCTCGAAATCCTCCACCAGGATGCCGTCTATCTGGGCGTTGCCGTAGATGTCGCAGCGGGGGACGTGGAACATGGCCACGTCGGGATAGGCGGCGGGGATGAGGCAGAGCGGCTTCCCGCTCCAGGGGTCCTTCACCACCTTGCACGCGCTCTTCTTCAGGGTATCCGTGCCCAGCATGTTGCGAGAGGGGATAAATGGCACCCCCATCATCCCCGCCAGGAAGCGCCACTGGTAGCCGGCGTTGGAGATCTCAGCCACAACCTGGCACTGACCCGTCTCCACCGCCCTCCTACCAGCCGGGGAGAGGCCCCTTAGTTCGTGGCCAAAGGCATAGGCCACTTCCACCCTGGTCACGCAACCTGCCCCGATGAGGATGTCAATGTCGTGCACGGCCGTCTTGCCGGCCATGGCCAGGTCGCGCTTTCCCTGGCGGATGATCTCGTAGATGAGGGCCATGGGGATCCTGATATGGCCAAAACCACCACAGGCGATGTAGTCTCCGTCGTGGACGAATTTCTCCACCGCCTCCTTCACCGTCATCCGCTTGTCATACAGGTCCCTGGATTTGTTCTCCAGCACCCACTTCCGGTTCTCGTCTGGGTCATGCCAGCCGAGAAGTTCCCCTTCGCCTTCTAACAGGATTTCCATAACTGTCCTCCTCGATGGGATAAACCTCAAACTCTACGCTCAAATAGCTCGAAGGCGGGTATATTTGCTCAGGTGAGAGAGAGCGAAGATGGCCCTGTTCACCTGAGAGTAGACAGGGAAGCCCTGGCCCTCGATCCTCGCCGTCGCCTCCCTCACCATCTCCCCATTCCCCTCGACGCAGAAGAGCACTGGCTTGCCGGAAGCCCGCAGCAGGCCGAAGTCGGGAATGTAGGTCTCCCAGCCGGGCATGGCGAACAGGCTAATCACCAGCGCATCCACCCCCGCGTCGCGCAGCAGGGCCTCGATGGCCACCCCGTAGGCCGTTTCCACCCAAACCTGCTCTATGGCTGGCCACAAGTCTACGGGATTCCTTATCCTGTGCCAGGGAGGGGTTATCTCCCTGATGGCCTCCACCGTCGCCAGCGCAAGCTCGGCCAGCTCGATCCCCTCCTTCTGGCAGGCGTCGGCAGCGATGACGCATCCCGCCCCCGTGTAGTGGACGATGGCCACCCTGTTTCCGCTGGAGAGAGGACAGAACTTCCCCCGCCGGGAATGAGGGGGGGCAAAAAAAGAGAAAGCCTTGACCACGTCGAGCATTTCCTCGAAGCTGTGCACCCTCAACAGGCCCGCCTGCTGGCAGGCTGCCTCAAAGACCTCGGCCTTCCCGGCCAGGGAGGCGGTGTGCGACAGGGCCGCCTCGGCCCCCGCCTCGGTGGTTCCCGACTTGAGGACGACGATGGGCTTCTCCCTGGCGATTTTCCTCGCCGCCCTCAGGAAGCGGCGGCCATCGCCCAGTCCCTCGATGTACATGGCCACGACCTTGGTCTGGGCGTCCTCCGCCAGATACTCCAGGATGTCGGCGTCGTCCACGTCGGCCTTGTTGCCCAGGCCGGCCACCTTGCTGATGCCGAAGTGCTCCGCAGAGATGATGTGCTCGAACAATACCCCCAGGAAAAGGCCGGTCTGGGCGATGAAGGCCACGTTTCCAGAGGGCAGTTTTTTTATGGGCAGGAAAGAAGAGGTGAAGCGGGTCTCGCCGTTCAGGATGCCGGTGGTGTTCGGCCCGACCACTCGAATATCGGCCTGGCGGGCAATGACCATCACTTCGTCCTCCAGTTGCCTCCCTTCCTCGCTCTCCTCCGCGAAGCCAGAGCTGATGATGATGGCCGCCTTGACTCCCTTGCGGGCGCAATCGCGCATCACCTCCGCCACCACCCTGGCCGGCGTGGCGATGATCGCCGTCTCGACCGGGCGGGGGATCTGGTCAACAGCAGGATACGCCTTGACCCCCAGAATCACCTCCGCCTTGGGGTTAACGGGGTACACCTGTCCCTCGTACCCCAGCCGCAGCAGATTATCGAGGATATTGGAGCCCGCCTTCCCAGGAGTGGTGCTGGCCCCGACCACGGCCACACTTTGCGGCTCGAACACCGCGCTGAGGTCCCCAGACCTGACAGGTTTTGGAAACCTGTCAGGTCTATCCAGGATCATCCCTTCGCTCTCGCTCAGGACAAGCCTGGCGTCAACCACCAGGCTGCCCTCCGGATAGGCCAACACGGGGTTCAGGTCCACCTCTTTGATGGCCGGGTAGGCCATCACCAGCTCAGACACCTTCAGCAAGATGTCCCTCAAGCTGGCCATGTCGGCCGACCGTCCTCGGCTCTCCGACTCGCCGACTCGCCCATTCGCCGACTCGCCGATTCGCTGATTCGCCGATTTGCTGATTTGCTGATTTGCCCGGTAGCCGTGGAGAAGCTCGTAGCCCCTGATCTCCTCCATCATCTCCTGGGTGTCGTCCTCGGTCACAGGGATGACCCTGAAAGAGACGTCCTTCAGCACCTCCACAAAAACGCCGCCCAGCCCGAACATCAGAACGGGGCCGAAGGTGGCGTCCCTGGTCGCGCCGACGATCACCTCCAATCCTGGCCTCGCCATCTCCTGCACGCTCACTCCGACGACGTTGTGATTCGTGAATTTGGCGACCAGCTCGTGGTAGGCCGCTCTCACCTCCTCCCGGCCCAGGTTGAGCTTCACCCCACCGGCGTCCGATTTGTGGATAACCTCCGGCGACAGGATCTTCAGCACCACCGGGTATCCTATTGCCTGGCTCAGGCTGACCGCTTCCTCCTCGGATTTAGCGACCAAACAACTCGTCGTGGGCACGCCGATGTGTCTCAGGATGGCTTTACATTCGTGCTCCAGCAGGTACACCCGTTGCTCTCGGCGTGCGTGGGATATGATTTCCGCTATCGGGTCGGTCAATCGCACCTCCCTCTACTACTACAGGGCTTGAAGTATCTAATATCCAATATCGAACCCTCCCGCTCGGCCTCGGGCTTGAAGACGGCCTCTACCCACAGGCCGATCTCCACCTGGTCGGGGCTGACCTCGCCCAGACGGTGGATCAGGCCGCCGTCGCTGCCGTCCAGCCTGACGTAGGCCAGGATGTCGGGCTCCGCCAGCGGCTTCTCGTCCAGGTCCAGGTGCAGCACGGTGTAAGTGAACACCGTCCCCGTGCTGGCCACCTCCACCCAACCGTCCAGTTGGGCAAAGCAGCGCTCGCAGAACATGGTGGGGGGCACGTAAGTGAGGGCGCACGCTTCACAGCGGGTGCCCAGGAAGCGACCGTGATCCTTGATCTCGCGGAAGAACCTCTCGCCAGCGATGCCAGCCGTGTAGCGACTGGTGATGGGGATGTCGCCGTGCCAGGCAATGGCATGATGAAGCTTGTCAA
>VGOG01000068.1 GCA_016875995.1 Chloroflexota bacterium | reverse complement strand
TCTAGTGTCTTCACCGCTTTCGCGGACAACTGATTCATGCTGGTCTCGATGAGAGCCTTCCTACCCTCCAGGATCGAAATTATCGTATCCAGGATCGCCATTTGCTGACTGGGGCTCATATCTTCTGCAGGTAAGGAAAGAGCCTGAACATCCACCCCTATAGCGGATTCGGTTGATCCGCTGTTCAAAAAGTCGGCTATAAGGGAGGACATCAGTCCGGGAGAAGCGATACTGCCTCCCTGCTCGACAGCCCCTCTAAGATTCCTGGCCTCTTTAAGCGCCGTCTCGACATCCTCCATGATAGTCCCATATTGCTCTATAACCTGCTGATCAACTTGCTGCTCCCTGAGCAAAACCTGAACCTGGAATATACCCTTCTTGGATTCCTTCGATACCTTCTGTAGAAGGTTAATGGTAAACAGGGAGACGGTTTTAGCAGAAGAGCCGGTATTCCCCCTTATGGTCGTTCTGAAAGTCCTCGCCTCTTCGATGCTTTTTTTGATACCATCTCGCCCACTCTGGAAAGTCTTCAATCGTTCCTTATCGGCCTGTAAATCCTGTTCAGCGGTACCGAATCCAAAGAGTCCGAATCCGTAGTCCTCCTCAAATTTCTTCAGCGCCTCATTAGCTGTTTCCAGATTCTGCTCAGCGGTTTTAAGCTGCTGATGTTCCTTCACCTGGGCTTCCGAGATCCGCTCAGCGGCAAAATCTGCCCACGTGTTGGCGATAAGCGCCGCTTTCCTCGCTGCATCTGACTGCACCGTGATACGGACCATGTTCTACCCCTCAGTTACCTCTACCCTATGGATGAGCCTTTCGGGGATCTGCCCTGTCGGAAAGAGGGAGGCCCTGGCACTGAGGGACGCGATCACCTGCGCTTCGATCTCAGTGCTCTTGATTAGAGAGGCAACGGGTACCGAGGAGCTCAATCGTGGTACAGAGAGGATAACCGTGGCCTCATAGGTGAGAGGTATAAATAGATTGACGACGGCGGCTATAACCACTGCCAGCATAGTGAGCACCAAGATCAACCCCAGATGCCTGGCAATGGCATCAGCATACTCATATAAATCCATCTGCTCGCCCCCTGACTGACATTACTCTTCTCTCCAATTCAGCCAGAACTTCTTCCCCCACTTTGTACCCATCCCCCGCTCCCAGAGTGATGAGCACGTCGCCGGGCTTCAGGTGATCGAGCAAATGGTAGGCAGCCTCGTCCAGGCCAGGAATGTAGGAGGCGTCTCTGAAGCCGATGCGGGCCACGATGTCGGCCGCGCTCACCCCCAGGTCATCGTCCTCGCGAGCTGGATAAATCTCGGTGACGACCACGTGGTCAGCGTCGGCGAAGCTGGCGGCGAATTCGTCGAGCAAGGCCCTGGTGCGGCTGTAGGTGTGCGGCTGGAAGACGGCCCAGACCTCGCGGTGCGGATAGCACCTTCTGGCTGCCGCCAGAGTGGTCCTGATCTGGGTGGGATGGTGAGCGTAATCGTCAATGACCACTATTCCATCCACCTCGCCCTTCACCTCGAACCGCCGCTGTACGCCGCGAAAGCTGCGCAACGTCTCCCCCGCGTCTGCCAGGTGCAAGCCCAACTGGTGGGCGACGGCGAGCACCGCCAGGGCGTTCTGCACGTTGTGCAGGCCGGGGATGCGCAGAGCGAACTCGCCCACAGGCTGCCCCTCGTGCAGGGCCACGAAATCGCTGCCGCCCAGCTCATTAGACCGAATATTCACCGCCCGCCAGTCCACCCCCTCACCCAACCCATAAGTGACAACATCAGCCCCCATCCCCCCTGCTCCCTTGCCCCCTTGCTCCCCTGCTCCCCTGCTCCCTTGCTCCCCTGCTCCCCTGCTCCCTCGCTCCCCTGCCAGCACTCCCCTCACCCGCTCCTCGTCCCCACACCCGATGATGCAGCCATCGGCGGGCACCAAATTCACAAACTCCCGAAATGCCTCCACCAGGTCATCCAGCTCCGGATAGCAGTCGGGGTGATCCATCTCGATGTTGGTCACCACGGCGATCCTGGGCCTGAGACCCAGAAAGGTGTGGTCGTACTCGTCGGCCTCGACGACGAAATGCTGCCCCCGACCGGCCCTGGCGTTCGTGCCCAGGTTTTCCAGGATGCCGCCGACGATGAAGGTCGGGTCGAGACCAGCTTCGGTCAGAAAAAGGGCAATCATGGCCGTGATGGTGGTCTTGCCGTGAGAGCCGGCCACGGCGATACCAAAGCGGCCCTCCATCATGCGCCCCAACAGCCAGTCCCGCTTGACGACAGGGACGCCCTTTTCGCGGGCGGCGGCGACCTCAGGGTTGTCGGCCGGTATGGCCGAGGAGACGATCACCAGATCGGCATGGCCCACGTTCTCCGCTCGATGGCCCTGGTAGATGGTAGCGCCCAGGTCGGCCAGGGCATCGGTGATGGACGATAGCTTCAAATCGGAGCCCGAGACACGATGCCCCTCTTCCAGCAGCACTTTGGCGATAGCCGAGAGGCCGATGCCACCGATGCCGATTAAGTGAACACGGCAATCAGAAACCAGGTTTTTCACTTGACAAGGCATTTGGGGCGCTCCAGCACATCCAAAAAGCAATCATTGGCTTGGTTCAGACGACAAAAAACCTGGTTTCTCTCCACAAGCTATCTGATGACCCGCGCTATAACCATGAACACGACGAGAAAAGGCAAGAATGGCCGCAACAAGGTGAGCGGTAACAAAGGGACAAGACTTTGCGCAAAATCGGTGAGCGGCTCCTGGAAAAGATAAATAAGCTTGATCGGATACTCGTACTTGTCCAAAAAATACCATAGGCTGCCTGAGATCAAATAGCCATTCAACAGACCGGTCACCAAGCCGAATAAAATGCCCATGGATCCTTCAGGAGGCCGGCCTTGGAAGGCCAGGGTCTCGCCGTGATAGGAAATAAGAGTCACAAAAACTATGACCAGGACATAAAAGCTGGCCCAGATCAATTGACCTTTGGGATCGGGGGCCTGGGGCACAGCAAAGCCGACGGTAGCCACAGCGCTAGTCAGAACCTGGGGAATCCTGTCCTCGAGGCGAGATAGGCCAAACAGGAGCACCAACAGAACGGTGGTCACCCCCAGTTCCTTCAAAAAGCCGCGGACGATGCCAACCAAGGCAAAAGTTATGAGGAGAACCCCCCACAGCACTTCCAGGGGCTGCAAAGCCCATCACCTCTCTCGCGAATCGCCCTTGGGCCGCGTTGACATTTGCAGGCCGAGGCCGATCAGGATAATCACAAACGCTAACACCACTTTTATCAGGTTTTGAGTCAGCAGAGCAACCAAGCCTTCCGTAGAAAAGCGGATCGTCGTTTGAGGCGTGGGCAAATGTCTGGGAGCCAGAAAGTAGGCCATGAAATAGCCATTCGCCCCCGCTAAGATGACGCCCGACAATCGCTGAGACATTGTTTCCGGAGGATCAACGACAAACTCTCCCAGAAGATAAAAGGCCAGAACTACCAGGGCGAAAGCTCCCGTTCCCAACATCAACCGGTCGGAGTCGGTGGAAACGAGCGGCGGCAGCTCTTTGACCTTGGCGAAAATGCTGGCTGGATCCTCAGCGACCAGCCCCCCCTTGAGAGCAAACATGCCCAGCTTGTAGAACCTGTTCACCCAGGGTTCCAGAAAAGACGTTCCCCACCTTCCCACCACCATAGCCAGGAAGACGCCGCCCAAAGCCAACAGTTCCCTGAAGACGCCCCGTCTCAGACCCATCAATCCAAACAGGATAACCAGGCCTATGATCAAATAGAGTTGGTTCAAATCAATCACGATAAACCACCAATTTGCCGCAGTTCCTGAGCGATGCGCTGAGCCGCCTCCGGCCTGGCCAAAGCCCGCGCCCGTTGGCTCATCCTGGCCAGGGCCTCCTCGTCGGCCAGGAGCTCCAGGGTAGTGGGCAACAGCTTCTCCCCCAGCTCGGCGTCGGCGATCTTGACCGCCGCGCCACGACTGACCAGGTAATCGGCGTTGAGCTCTTGATGCTGGCCAGCGTAGGGATAGGGCACCAAGATGCTGGGCAAGCCCAGGGCCGGAAACTCCCCCAGGGTCGCCGCTCCAGCCCGAGCCACCGCCAGGTCCGCCGCAGCCAAAGCAGCAGGCATCTCCTCGTGCAAATAGGAATACGCCCGGTAGCGATTTCGCCACTGCTCGGGCAACTGGGCCCCCTTCTCCATCACCCACTCAGCGTCCAGGTGGCCGCAGATGTGGATGACCTGGCAAACCTCCAGCAGTCGCTCCAGGCACTGGCTCAAAGCCAGGTTGATGCTGTGAGCACCGCGGCTGCCACCGAAAACCGTGATCGTCCTGAACCCCTCCTCCAGGCCGAAGTCCTTTCTGGCCCTGGCCTTGTCGGCCGCGAAGAACTCGGCCCGCACAGGGTAGCCTGCCGTCACGACCTTGTTGGGAGCGAAGTACTTCGCCACCTCCGGGAAGGAGACAGCGACCCGAGTCGCCAGACGGCTCAAGGCACGGACGGCCAGGCCTGGCTGCAGATCGGGCAGCAATACCAACAGCGGCACTCGACGAAGCCAGGCGGCCACGGCCACGGGCACGCAGACGTATCCTCCTGTGACCAGGACCACGTCGGGAGAGAAATCGCGCACGATGCCCAGCGATTGCCCGAAACCTGCCATCATCTGGAAGAGGTGTCCAGCCACAGTCCAGGGCGCCAGGCCGCGCAAGCCCCCGGTCGAGATGGCGGTAAAGGGCAACCCCTCCCGGCTGACGATCCCTTCCTCCACCCCACCCCGGCGGCCGACGTACAGGAAACTGGAAGTTGGAAGCCTGCCCTGAGCGTAGTCGAAGGGTTGGAAGTTGGAGGGTGGAGGGTGGAGGGTGGATTCCTCGTTCTCTATCCGACTTCTAACCTCCAATCTCCAACCTCTAACCTCTAACAAAGCTTCAACGACGGCGAGAATTGGATATACGTGGCCGCCCGTTCCGCCGCCCGAAATCATAACGCGCACTCTCTTCTGACCTCTCCTCCACGGGCCCCCTGGAGATGCCCAGGAGCAGCCCCACACCGGCCATGGAAACAACCAGGGAGGAGCCACCGTAGCTGATGAAGGGCAAGGGTATGCCTGTGAAGGGCATGGTGTTGGTAGTCACCGCGACGTTGATCAAAGCCTGGAAGATCAGCCAGCAGGTCAGACCCGCAGCCAGCACCGTGCCAAAATCATCAGGGGCCTCCAGAGCGATTTTGAAGCCCCGGTAGGCCAGAGCTGCAAAGAGACCCACCACCAGCAGGCAGCCAATTAGCCCTAACTCCTCGCCCAGCACCGCAAAGATGCTATCATTGTGAGCCAGGGGTAGAATGCCCAGTTTGTAGACTCCATTCCCCAGCCCCACGCCGGGCACCCCACCAGCCCTTAGCGCAGACAAGTTTTGTTGAATATGATAGTTGACGTCGGCGCCACTAAAGGATCCGATGTAGTCCTTGACTCTTTGGAAGGCGTGCCCTGATCGGTAAATCAACAAGGCAAAGGTGGTTCCGCCAAAGACGAGGCCAATGATCAATTGAAGGATGTCGGCACCGGCGATAAAAAACATGCCTATAGCCGTGACCACGATCAGGATAGCCGTGCTGAAATTCGGCTGCAGCACGATCAGGCCTGCCACCACGCCAATGAGAATGGCGAAGGGGATGAGGCCATAGGTCACCATACGAAGTCTCTCCCCTTTGGACGAAAGCCAATCGGCGACATAGATGATGATGATCAGCTTGCACAGCTCGCTGGGCTGCACCGATCCCGCAAAGAGAGTGCGCACAGCGCCCAACCTCTCCTGGCCCACGATCAGGAGAAGCATCAACAGGAACAAAGTGCCGCCCATCAGGGGAATGGAGAAGCGTCGCCAGGTGCGATAGTCAATGCTCATCATCACTATCATCCCAGCCGTGCCCAGCAGAGCCCAGATGATCTGCTTGACGAAGAAATAGGTCGGCTGATCAAATACCCTGTAGCCAAAGTCGAAGCTGGAGCTGTAGACCATCATCAGGCCGACGAGGAGCAAACTGGCCAGGATGATGATCAATGGGTAGTCAATCCTCGTAGCAAAATCTTGATCGTATGCTCGTTCCATTTTTCCTCCTATTTGCCAGGGACAAGGGGCTAGTGACAAGGGACAAGGGACAAGGGGGCCTGGTCCCTGATCCCTGGTCCCTGATCCCTAGCCCTGATCCCCAATCTCTTCCATCAAAGAGCCCTCACCAGCTCGCGGAACCGCTCGCCGCGCTCGACGAAGTCTTTGAAGGCGTCGAAGCTCGTGCCGCCGGGCGAGAGCAATACCACGTCGCCCGGCTCCGCCACCCCCGCCGCCACCCCGACTGCCTCCTCCAGCGTGGCACACTTATGCATCTGGCATCTTGCCTCCTGCGTCTTGCCACTTGCCGCCTGCCGCTCGTCGCTTGCCGCCTGCCGCTCGTCGCTTGCCGCCTGCCGCTTGTCGCTTGCCGCTTGTATAGCCCGCTCGATAATCGGCCCCGCCTCGCCGAAAAGCACCAGGTGTTTCACCTTCGCCAGAGTAAGACGTGCCATCTCATCCCAGGGCAGGTGCTTGTCGCGCCCCCCGGCCAGGAGGACGATGGGCTGATCGAAGGAGCGCAGGGCAGCCACGGTGCGCTCCGGCGAGGTGGCGATGGAATCGTTGTAATAGCGCACCCCATCCTTCTCACGCACCAGCTCCAGGCGGTGCTCCACCCCCTCGAAAGTAGTGGCCACATTGGCCATGGCCTGCCGAGAGGCTCCGGCAGCAGCGGCTATCGTGCAGGCAGCCAGGACGTTCTCCAGGTTATGTCGCCCCAAGAGCTCGATTTCGTCTGCGGAGCAAATCCGCTGTTCTGTATCTTCCAACCTCAGGATGATTTTGCCATCCTGCAGAAATGTTCCCTGCTCCACCTCCCCTCTAAGACTGAAACTCAGGATTTGGGATTTGAGATTTGAGATTTGAGATTTGAGATTTGAGATTAAGTCGTAGCCCAGGATAGCTACGTCGCCTGGCTGCTGAAAGCGCAGGATGTTGAGCTTGGCCTCGATGTAGGCTTCCAGGGAGGAATGGCGGTCCAGATGGTTGGGGGTGATGTTGAGAATGGCGGCAATGGATGGGCTCCACTCCATGATCTCCAGTTGGAAGCTGGATAGCTCCATCACCACTTTGTCGGTCGCCTCGATCTCCTCCAGGTGTCCAATGAGAGGCTGGCCGATGTTCCCCCCCACCCAGGTGCGGAAGCCACTGGCCTTCAGCATCTGGCCCACCAGGCTCACCGTGGTCGTCTTGCCGCTGGAGCCGGTGACGCCGATGATGGACGCCGGGCATAGCTCAGTGAACAGCTTAGTCTCGCTGCTGATGGGGATGCCCCGCCTTTGGGCCTCCGCAACGATGGGAGCCTTCAGCGGCACGCCGGGACTGAGGAAAAGGACATCGGTCTGGTCCAGGATCTCCCAGGGGTGGCCGCCAAGCACCAAGTGGATGGGGAACCCGTTTATCCTGGCAATGTTTTCCTGTAGCTCCTCCTCACTTTTCAGATCGCTGATGGTAACGATGGCCCCTCGCTGGGCCAGGAACCTGGCCAGCGCGGTCCCCTCCCGCGCCAGTCCGATGATGGAACAACGGACTATGGAATTTAACGGACTTTGCTCCCTTGCTCCCCTGCTCCCCTGCTCCATTGCTCCCTTGACTACGTCGCTGGTGGCGGGTTGCCCCACAGCGCCAGGGCCACGCCCAGCATAGCCGCCAGGATGCCCACCAGCCAGAACCTTTGCGTCACCTGCGTCTCCGACCAGCCTAACAGTTCGAAGTGGTGATGCAAGGGGGTCATCTTGAAGATACGCCGGCCATGGCCGTATCTGATCCTGGTGAATTTGAAATAGGCCACCTGCAATATGACCGACAGCGTCTCGGCCACGAAGACGCCGCCGATGATGGGCAATAGCAGCCACTGCCCGGTCATCAGAGCCACCACGGCCAGGGTCGCCCCTAACGCCTCCGACCCCACGTCGCCCATGAACAGGTCGGCGGGATAGGCGTTGTACCACAGGAAGGCCATGATGGCCCCCACCGTAGTGAAGCAAAAAGCCAGCAACCAGCCCTGATCCTGCAGGAAGGCGATGATGCCGTAGCAGAGAAAGCAGAGGGCAGCGATGGAGCCAGCCAGGCCATCCAATCCATCGGTCAAATTGACGGCGTTGGAGCTACCGATGATGATGAATACGGCGATGGGCAGCCACCAAAGCCCGATGTCAATTTTCTCGGCTATCCCTGGGATGGCTACGCTACGCAGGTCGGGAGGGCCAAAGTGGAGAACCAGGGCGGTGATGGTGGCCAGCGCTAACTGGAGGACAAACTTCCAGCGGCCCAGAATTCCCTCGCCGTTGCGGAAGCCTCGCACCCCGGCCCAATCGTCGAGCCCCCCCAGCAGCCCAAAGCCGAGCATAACCCCCAATGGCACCAGAATGGAACGGCCAAAGAAAAAGGCCCGCTCCACGCCCAGCCTGTCCAGCAGCGCCTGGCCAAAGGAAGTACCGACCAGTAGTTCAGCGAAGGCCGCAGCCAGGGTGATGAGAAAGACGGGTATCAGAATCATCAGCCCCCCCATGGTCGGGGTACCGGTTTTCGTCTGGTGGGAGCTGGGGCCGTTGAACCGGATCTGCTTGCCGATACCATAGCGCCTCAGGTAGGAGATCAATGGTCTACCCCAGATAACGGCAAACAAGAAAGAGAAGGCACCCAGAGTCAGTGCATAAGCCATTTATCAAATCCAAAGCTCAAAGTTCAAATATCCAATATCCAATCTCTAATATCCAATCCCCAAGTCAACTGGATATTGGATATTGGGTATTGGATATTGCTAGCGCAGCAACAATTTCTTCCATCCTCACGCCGCGAGAGCCTTTTACCAGGATGATGTCACCAGGAGCGACGATCTCGCGCAGGCAAGCGATGGTTTCCTCGTTGTTCTGTTTTACGAACACCTTTTCCGCATCCATGCCGCAGGCCAGAGCTTCCTCAGCGATGAGGCGGCCCCGCTCGCCCACGGTGATGAGCAGGGCCACCACGTCCAGGGCCCGACGGCCCACTTTTCGATGTCCCTCTTCCTCGTAGGCTCCCAGCTCCAGCATGTCACCCAGCACGGCGATCTTCCGTCCATCCAGTTCCTCAAGCAAATTGAGGGCCGCGATGGTGGAGGCAGGGCTGGCATTGTAAGTGTCATCCAGGATGGTTGACCCTCGCAGACCAGGCACCACCACCAGGCGCAGTTGCGACGCTCCACGCAATCCATCTATGATCTCCTCCCACGATTGGCCCTCGACCAGGCCCACGGCAGCAGCGGCCAGCGCCGTGTGCACGCTATGCCGTCCCAGCATCGGCACCTTGGCATGGATGGTCTCAGGGCCATGATGGAAGCGGAAGCGGATACCCTCCAGGCCCTGACTCTCGATGTGGTTGGCCCAAAGGTCACAGGTTTTGTCCAGGCCATAATAAAATACCTCGGCCTTGGTCCTGGCTGCCATCTGGCGCACCCAGGGGTCGTCGCCATTGAGGATGGCCACGCCATCGCTGGGCAGAGCCTCTACCAGCTCTGTCTTGGCCTGGGCAATGCGCTCGATGGTGCCCAGCCGCTCCAGGTGGGTGGGACCCACGTTGGTGACCACGCCGACGTGGGGACGGGCGATGGCCGCCAACTCGGCGATCTCCCCCAGGTCGTACATGCCCATCTCCAGGACGACCCGCTGGTGGCCCAACTCGAGCTTCAAGAGTGTTAAGGGCAGGCCAATCTCACTGTTATAGTTGCCCTCGCTCTTCAGGGTGCGAAAGCGCCGCCTGAGGACGCCGTAGATCACCTCCTTGGTGGTGGTCTTGCCGACGCTACCGGTGATACCCACCACCCGAGGAGTGTGCTTGCCACGCCAGTAAACGGCCAGTTGTTGCAGGGCTTTCAAGCTGTCTTCGACGAGGAGGCAGATTGGATATTGGATATTGGAGATTGGAGGTTGGAAGGGTGTTTGTCGAACGTCCAACTTCCAACATCCAACATCCAGTTCCCTCTCCGCGATAGCCACTATCGCCCCGCGCTGGAAGGCATCGGCGACGAAGTCGTGGCCATCCCCGTGCTCGCCCTTTAGGGCCACAAACAGGCTGCCGGGGCACGCTTGACGCGAGTCTGTGACCGCATCGGTCAGCTTCAGTTCCAGGTTTGGTGGCCTCTGGCCAGTGAGACCCTCCGTCAAATCGGCAAGGGTCAACCCTTCGATAGGCTCAGGACTTTGCATCGGATCATCTACCAGCTAATCTTGCGCTGTCGGGCGGGATATCTAACAAGACAAACAGGCGTTCGGCGATGTTCCTGAAAACGGGGGCCGCCACACGCGTCCCTTCCAAAGCCACCCGTGGCTTGTCTATTTTGACCAGGGCGATGAACTGGGGATCGTCGGCCGGGGCGTAGCCCACGAACGAGGCGATGGTAAACTCTGGATCATAGCCACTTTCAACGGGTATCTGAGCCGTTCCCGTCTTTCCAGCGACATCGTAACCTGGCACGATAGCTAATTCTGCCCCTCGCTCCACGGCTTCCACCAGCATATCCGTCAGTTGCTCGGCGGCCTGGGCGGAAACGACCTGCCGTACGACAGTGGGCTGGGTAACGGTCACGCCCTGGTCATCAACGACCCGCGCTACTACATAGGGCTTCATTAGACGACCGCGGTTGGCCACCGCCGCCACTGCCGCGATCATTTGCAGAGGGGTCACGGCGACCCCCTGCCCAAAGGAGTTGGTGCCCAGATCGGACTTATACCACTCCCTGCTGCCTGGCTCCTTAAGGGTCCCGGCTACCTCGCCAGCCAGGTCAATGCCCATAGGGTGTCCGCAGCCAAAACGCTTCAAGTAAGCATAAAACCTTTCTTCACCCAAGGAGGTGCTGACGTAGGCAACCCCTACGTTCAGGGAATACGCCAGGATGTCTGCCATGGTCACCAGGCCATGGGCACGACGATCGGGATTCTGGATGACGGCCCCTCCCACTTCTATCGCGCCGCTATCGTAGAAAATGCCATCGGGAGCGATGACTCCTGCATCGAGACCCACGGCCATAGTGAGGATCTTGAAGACGGACCCAGGCTCGTATTGCTGACTCACCGCCGGGTTGATGTGTAGCCCCATCGGCACTTCGTAGAAGCGGTTGGGATCATAGGAGGGAAAGCTGGCCATAGCCAGGATAGCGCCCGTCTTTGGATCCATGACGATGATGGTACCGCTATCAGCTCTATATCTGGCCACTGCCCTGGCCAACTCCTGCTCCACCAGATATTGGATGTTTCTGTCGAGAGTCAGGATCAGATGGGAGCCGTCTTGCGGCAGAGTCAGTTGGTGAAAGACAACGGGCTCAGCTTCGCCCTGCTGATACCCCTTCCCCCCTTCGGCAGGCCCTTCGTCCCGCTCAGGTCTGGTAGCAGTGCCTTTCAAAAGAGAGTCGTGGTATCCCTCCAGGCCATAGACGCCATCACAATCATAGGTAACAAAGCCCAGAAGGTGAGCAGCTAACCTTCCCTCCGGATATTTGCGTCGGAGCCTGGGCTCCAGGTAGACGCCCCTGAAGTCCAATGAATCAACGGCTTCGGCTACTTCTTTCGAGACGCGCGGTTTCAGGAGGACGTAAGGCCCTTTCTGGGTCAGGAGTGAGAAGAGCTGGTCAGATGATGAACCCAGGAGTGGTGACAGACTGCTTGCCACATCCTGAGGATTCTCTATCAAGTCTGGTGCCGCGGATACGTCGTACTCAAAAGTATTCAGGGCCAGGACGTAGCCATGGCAATCAACAATCAACCCTCGATGAGAAGCGACTTCCGGCACATAGTTGGGAGGGGGGAGTTCCGGTCCGCCACCAAGAACCCCTTGAAAAACTTGCAAGCGGAGAAGCTGAACAGCGATGACCAGGATCAGTCCGACGAGGATAGCGACCAGAAAGGCGAGCCGCCGAGTGGCTTTGTCCTTCGATTCACCGCTTTCGTTGCTCTGAGAAGCTATCCTTCCTCTGATTATCATCAGGGTTGCGTCCTCGCCCAGGCTACGAATTGAGAAATCATCTTTTCCCACCACTGCTTGACACTGACCCCCCCCAGCCCCCCCGAAGCGGGGGGTAGTCCCGTGGGTTCTTCCAGGCCGACAATGGCGCTTTCATCCATCCTGGGCCCGGCAGCCAATCCTCCTCCCGATACACCGCCAGGGTAATCAGGTATGCCCAGATACCGACGTTCCTCAGGGGAGACGTAGCCTAATCTTAGTGCCCTGTCCTCGAGATGAGAAACGCTGAGCAATTCCACGATCTCGGCCAGCAACTCGGCATTCTCTCGTTGGAGGCGCTCTTTCTCCACCCTCTTTTCCCAGAGACGGTACCTGGCCGTGGATACTTTACTGGCTTGGGTCAGGCAGAGCCAACTGAGCAGGCCAAACAGGGTTAGAGCCAAGAGAATCATGGCTGTCGTCCTGGCTTCGAGCCGCCAGGATCCCTTCTCCAGACGGAAAAAGCGCAATCTACTGCTGGCCATGAACGATCTCCTCGTGCTACAGACGATACGCGATCCGCAATCGGGCACTACGGCTGCGAGGATTGGCCGCCACCTCCTCAGCCGAGGGCCTGATGGGTTTCCTGGTTACTATACTTAAGGTAGCTCGATGACCACAAGTACAAATGGGTACTTCCGGCGGACACAGGCAATCCCGCGCTTCGCTACGGAAGAATTCCTTGACCAGGCGATCCTCCAGGGAATGAAAAGATGTGATCACCAGGCGACCGCCGGGCATCAAGAGCCTCAATGCCTGGGGTAGGGCCTCGGCGAGACATTCCAGCTCTTCATTGACGGCCATGCGCAGAGCTTGAAAAGTCCGAGTAGCCGGGTGGATCCTCCGCCGGCGGCCCAGTTCTCTCTCCACCAGGGCTGCCAGCTCGCCTGTGGTATTGATCGGTCGCCCAGCCACTATGGCCCGCGCGATGCGCCGCGCCTGGGGTTCCTCGCCGTATCGAGACAAGATGCCACTCAATTCCTCCACGGGCAAAGTGTTGACCAGATCAGCCGCCGTCGCTATCTGGCCGGGACGGTGTCCTGGTCCTGAGCCGGTCGAAGGGTCGAAGCGCATATCCAGTGGGCCGTCCAACTGGAAGGAAAAACCCCGCTCTGCGGCCTCCAACTGCAGCGATGAGAGCCCCAAATCGAGAAGGATGCCATCCACAGGGGAGAAGCCTTGTCCCAAGGCAATCTCCTCCAGATCGGCGAAGTTGCCCTGGACCAGAGTGACCCGTTTCCCGAACTCGGCCAGTTGTTCGCCAGCCAAAGCTATGGCCATGGGGTCGGCATCTATACCCAGGAGTTTACCATCAGGTGCGGAGGCCATCAGGATGCCGTGGGCGTGCCCTCCACCCCCCACGGTAGCGTCTATGTACCGTCGGCCCGGTTTTGCTTGCAACCCAGCCAACACCTCCTGGTAAAGGACGGGAATATGGCTCAGCTCATCACCCATTGTCTAACGAGTAGTTGCCTTGGCGATCTTAAATTCCGAAGCTGGTCAATTGCTCGCCGATCGAGCTGCTCTCCTCCTCCATCCTTGTGGTCTGACCCTGCCAGCGCTCCTTGCTCCAAATCTCCAGGCGGGAATTGACCCCGATGACAACCACCTCACTTTCGATATTGGCGTGATCGCGCATGGGGGGTGTCAGGAGAATCCGTCCCTGTCTATCCAACTTACATTCGAGGCCTGAGAATATCATGCGGCTGAACAGGCGAGCGTTGGGGTCAGAAAGAGGAAGGTTGGCCACCTTCTCCGATATGATTTTCCATGCATTAGGAGGAAAGACAAAGAGGCAACCATCCATGCCTCTGGTGATAAATAATCCTTCGGCCAGCCCGGCACGAAACTTGGCCGGGATGGTTAACCTCCCCTTGTCATCCAGTGTATGCTCGTGTTCGCCCGAAAACATGGTTGTATCTCCACGCTTAGTGGCCTAGGTCGCTGGGCTGAACCACAGCACCCCACAATATCCCACTTTCTACCACTATATTATACACCAATTTCGAGCTTTTGGCTAGTCATCTTTGAGAATTTTAAGGTTCATTCGAGGGCAGTCCGCAATTTCTTCCGCTGAATGATACTATATATTGGAGTATTTCTACAAATAAAGTACTATATATAGTACTTTGACGAAAGCAACTAAAGCGCAAAATTTTAAGGTTGCTAACACCCCCGTAGGGATTCCAATTAGCGCGACATACCAAAAAAGCCTCCCAGATGATTAGCAAGCGGAGGCTTTTTGGCTGATAATACAGGCTATCTTAAGACCCGTCCGTCCCCTACCCGTTTTGTCACCCTGCGTTCGTCCAGGTATTCCATTAAGGCTAAGGCATACTTGCGACTGGCCGCGAACATGTCGCGCACCTGAGCCACAGTGATGGCGTCCTGATCCTTGATGTGCTCGATAATCCGTTTAACCATTTCCTCGTAGGTTTCCTTCAGGAATAGAACATCCTCACTTACCTGAACCAATCTTCCTTGTTGAATCAACGCGTTTAGCACCTCCGTTCCCACCATCGCTTCGCTGTCGGCTACCGAGGGTGTGGTATAGGGGTCCTGCCTGAAGGCAGCCAACAGGTTCTGCACCTGGCGTTCTTGATCAGCGCTGAACTTCACCACATGTGCTGGCAAGCGCAGGGTGGCTTCTTCATCCACCAGCTTGCCCTCGCTCACGGCCCTACTTACCACTTCGTTTAAGATTTTGGTGGATAATCCCAACTGGCTTTTGAGTTCCTCGCGGGGCATGCCCTGGCGCAAAGGGTGCTGTTGGTGATAGCCTCGTAAGGCCATGGTTAGCTGGTCCGATAGCTTTTCCCAACCCCCCGCTGAGATAAGATATGGGTTGCTGGCAACTAGATATTGGGTATCAGGTATTTTCTCCATCCTGCTGTCCAGGATCAGGACTTGCTGGCTATCTAATAGCTCCAGCAAAGCCCGGCCTGCTTCTTCCATAGCAAGACCACTGCGCTCTATCAGCGCGCGGAGCTGACAGGGCTGGCTGGTTTCCAGCGATTGGAGAAGGATCTCCGCCGGGCTGCCGCGGGCCAGGGTCGCCAGCCTGGCCATGACCTCAGAGCGGAAGCGGCGGTGCCGCCGGCCAGGATGAGGATCAATCACCTGCCCACCACCTACGGTGACAGCGGGTGATGGCTGACGAACGATGAAACGATCGCCCCTGACCAGGGCCAGCGGCTCAGCCAGCCGCAACTGTACCCAGCCCTCTCCGCCCGGCGGGATGGCCTCGCTGTCCAAGAGCCGCACCCTGGCCATGACCTCCGCCGAACCACTGAAGAACTTCAGCGGCGCATTGTGCCGCAAGGGGCGGGGAATGCTCTCCAGGTAGCGCAAGTGCACGTCTATCAGCGTGGTGGGCTTTAGCCACCCTGGAATGGTCACCATATCGCCCCGCTGCACCTCATCGGTGCTCACCCCGGCCAGATTGATCGCCACCCGGCTGCCAGGAACAGCTCGCTCGATCTTCTCCTTGTGAGTCTGCAAACCACGCACTCTGGCCTTTAGCCCCTGAGGCAAGACCTCCACCTCCTGACCAACCTGCAAGCTGCCATCGATCAGCGTGCCCGTCACCACCGTGCCAAAACCAGCGATGGTGAACACGCGGTCAATGGGTAGCCTGGGACGGCCCAGGTCGCTACGGAGCGGCGCGTTTTCCAGCAGCCTGTCCAGCTCCTCTAGCAACGTCTGCAATCCCTGGCCTGTCCTGACTGAGACAGGAACCATGGGGGCATCGGCCAGGGCAGTATCCTCCAACAGTTCGGCCAGGTCAATCTGAACGAGCTCGAGCCACTCTTCATCTTCCACCAGGTCCATCTTGGTCAGGGCCACCACGCCGTTTCGCACCCCCAACAGGTCGAGGATGGCCAGGTGCTCGCGCGTCTGGGGCATCACCCCCTCATCGGCAGCTACTACGAAGAGCGCAGCATCAATGCCGCCCACGCCAGCCAGCATGTTCTCGATGAAATCCCTGTGGCCGGGCACATCAACGATACCCACTGGCTCCCCGCTGGGCAAGGTGAGCCAGGCAAAGCCCAGGTCAATGGTCATCTCCCGTTCTTGCTCTTCTTTGAGACGATCCGGGTCAATGCCCGTCAGGGCTTCTACTAATCTCGATTTGCCGTGGTCTACGTGTCCCGCCGTGCCGATTACTCGCAAACTCATCCAGTCCTTCAGCGGAGCTATTTGACCTTTTCCTCCGCCTGCACGATGTGCTCCTGCATATTCTGCATCTCACTGACCCGGCGACGGGCATATTCCTGCCAGGTCTGCCACAAGGCAGTGATCTGCACTCGGTTGGCTCTGGTAGCCTCTTCCAACGGCGGGAAGCGTGCATCGCGCTCTTCGTTCCACCTTTCCTGAGCGCGCCAGTGCTGTTCCCAAATCAGCACGTTCTTCTTCCAGCGCTTCTCATCCTCCGCTTGCCATTCATCCAGTTGATCCCTCTGCCGTTTCTCCGCCAAACGCTGCAGTTCCGCCACCTCGGCCTGATCGCGCTTCAGGCGCTCCTCGAATTTCTCCAGAGCCGCCAGGGCCTGTTTGTTCTCCCCATATAGCTCCGCCGATTGCCGCATTTGAACTTCGTACCCCTTCATCTGCTGGCGCTGCCCCTCCATCTGTTCGGCCCATTCAACCAGTTGCCTCTCACGGTGCTGGTCACTCAACCGGATGGATTCGAAGAACTCCGCCTGCTCTCGCTTCAATTGGCCACCCAGCAGGTCCAGTTCCCCTATGCGGTGGTCATTTTTCCTGACCAGCTCCTCCAACAGTTGTAATTTCGTAGATTGCTCTTCGGTTCTTTTGAATAGCTCCGGCGTCTCCTGCTGAAGCTCAGCTATCCGCTTGGCATTCTGCCGTGGCTGCTCTTCAAGATAGGGCAAATTCCTGGTTCGGTTTTCGAGGTCCCTACCGAGGTCGGTGATCTGCTGCTGCAAGCTCAAGAGGACCTCCCCCAGACGCTGATCCTCTGCTCGTCGCAGTTGTAGCTCCTCCTCGTAGCGTGGTAGCTTTTGCAGCTCCTTCCTTATCTCTCCTAGAACGCGAGCCTGGCTGTCCCGGTCCACCTGCCTTACTCGCTCTGCATCCAGGTCGGCCTTTCGACGCCTCTCCTCGTTTTGCTCTACGAGAAACACCAGCTCAGCCCTGAGTTGGTCGAGGGCCTTCTCCAGTTGGGGGAACTTGGTCAGTTGAGCCTGAGTGCGCGCCAACCTCCCCTCCAGTTCCTGTACCCTCCTGGCCTGCTCCGCAATCTCGGCGGACTGGCTCTCCACCCGCTGCTGGAGCTTGGCCAACTCGGCCTTGTCACGCCGGCGCTCCTCGTCCAGCCAGGTGAGCATCTGAGTAACTTGAGTTCGATCCATCTGATTCCACCTCCTATCGTTGTTCCCGCTCCAGGGTCTCAATGAAGCGGCTTACCCGCTCGCGCCACCTTCGGAATTCTGCCTCGACGTCCTGGCGTTGGTGGGAATTTACAGGTTCAACTCCTCCACCCGGCCCGTGACCAGAAAGACCACCCGCTCGCCGATGTTGGTGGTGCGATCGGCAATGCGCTCCAGGTTGTGGGCTACCCAGAGCAAATGCGTGGCTCGGGTGATGGTTTTGGGGTCCTGCATCATGAAAAACATGAGCTCGCGATATACCTGGTCGTACAAGGCATCCACCTCATCGTCCTCGGTGCCGAGGCGTCGAGCTGAGTCAGGGTCGCGACGGATGAAAGCGTCCAACTGCTGGTGAAGGAGCTGACGCCCCTTCTCAGCCATACGCGGGATGTCAATCAGGGGCTTCAAGGGGGGTTGATCACCGATCATGAGGGTGATCTTGGCGATCCCCTTAGCGTAATCGCCCATGCGCTCCAGCTCAATAGCGATGTTTAAGACGGCGACGATGATCCGCAAATCGCTGGCCAGCGGCTGCTGGGTGGCGATCAGAACCAGGCACCTTTCCTCCAGATCGCACTGAGCCTGATTGATCAGCGCATCTTCTTCGATGATCTGCCGGGCCAGCTCCAGGTCACGGTTGGCCAGCGACCGGATCGAGCGCTCGATGGCCTTATCCACCAGATCGCCCAGGGCCAGGAGGTCTTCCTGCAGCTCGCCGATCTGCTCGTCGAAAGTCTCCCGTGGCATAAGACATCCC
>VGOG01000067.1 GCA_016875995.1 Chloroflexota bacterium | reverse complement strand
TGGATGAGCAAACCGGGGTGAACATCTTGCGGAGGGCATTGGAGGAGCCCATGCGGGGGATCGTGGAGAACGCCGGCATGGATGGGGCGGTGGTGGTGCAGGAGGTGAAGAGGCAGCAGAAGGAGAAAAAGAACGACCGGATAGGCTACGACGTGATCGCCAACGATTATGGGGACATGGTAGAGAAGGGGATCATAGATCCGGCCAAGGTAACACGGAGTGCGGTAGAGAACGCCGCCAGCATCGCTGCCATGATCCTGACCACCGAGGCCCTGGTCACGGAGATTCCTGAAAGGGAAAAAGCGCCCATGCCACCCATGCCGGAGTACTAAGAGTGGCCAGTGACAAGCAACAGCCCCTCTCACACGAGAGGGGCTGTTTATTTCAGGCCTTCTCCGAGGCTGTCCCATCAAGTGGCTGCTTTTCGAGCACCATCCTGGGCAGGGCTCGGATCTCCTCGGACCCCAGGGCCAACATCACAGCCAGGTAGACCAGGGCCCCCAGGACAGTCCCCCCCAGGCCCAGGGCGGTGGTCCCGGCATTTTGCCCCCAGGCTGTGAAGACGAACAAAATAATCCCCATAACCGCCGCCGCGAAGCCTGAGCGCAGGACCGCGATCAGCATGCGCGTCCCCTCCACCACTGCCAGGCGCCTCTGCGCGATCCATAGCAAACCCAGGACTTCCAGGGTCACGGCGACGGAGTTAGCCAGCGCCAGCCCCCCGTGGCCCCACACGTTCATCCACCACAGGCTGAGGGCCAGGTGGGCCAGCGTTGCCGTCGCCGCAACCGCCAGCGGGGTCCTGGTGTCGTGCTGGGCGTAGAAGATCCGGGCCACGACCTCCAGCGCTGAGTGACCTATCAGCCCCAGGGCATAGAACTGCAGAGCCCAGCGGACGGCCTCGGTTGATTCGACCCCGAAGGCGCCCCGCTGGAAGAGGAGTTGGATCAGCGGCCGGCCTAAAACCACCAGGCCCACCGCCGCAGGGATGGTCAGGGCGAAGACGGCCCGCAGCGCCCCCGATAGAGTCGAGCGCAGGGCCTCCCGTTGCCCCTTCGCTGCCAACTCGGACAGCGTGGGGAAGACAGCGATGCCGATGGCTGTCCCGATGATGCTCTCTGGCAACTGCATCACCAGCCAGCCGTAGTTCAAGGCCGAGACGCTGCCTTCCCCCAGCCGCGAGGCCAGATTGGTCATGACCAGGTAGTTGAGCCGGACGACCCCGATGGTCAGAATGCGGGGCCCTATCAGCCGCACCACCTCACGGAAGCCAGCGCTGCTGAACCCCAGGGTGGGCATCCAGCGCACGCCGTGGCGGATGAGGGCCGGCATCTGGATCGCCAGGTGCATCGCCGCGCCAGTGGCCACGCCGGCCGCCAGGCCGTAGACGCCCATGTCCGGCGCCAGGAACAGCGCGCCGCCGATGATGCCCAGATTGTAGAGGACAGGGGCGATGGCTGGCAGGAGAAAATGCTGATGGGCGTGGAGAACGCCCGTCGCTACCCCACTCATCCCGAAGATGAGGGTCGAGAGCAGCACCAGGCGTATCAGGTCCACCGTCAGTGCCTGCTGTGCGGGGGAGAAGCCAGGGGCGAGGACACGTGGGACCAGGATCGGCGCGGCCAGGGCGATAGCTAAGCCCAGGAGGGCCACGACGAGGAAGACGGCGTTGACGACGGCGCTGGCCAGCTCCCAGGCGCCTGCCTGGTCTTCCTTGGTCAGGTAGCCGGCCAGGACGGGGATGAACACCGAGGCCAGGGCCCCACCGGGGATGAGGGCATAGAGCAGGTCGGGGAGGTTGAAGGCGGCGTAGTATGCGTCCAGCTCAGCGCTGGTGCCGAAGGCATAAGCGATGACCACCTCGCGAACGAATCCCAGGGCCTTGCTGGCCACGAAGCCGGCCATGACGATCCCGACCGAGCGGGCGATGCGACGCTCGTTAACGGTCATGTGAATCTATGGCAGGGAATTAACGCGGGCTAATGCCTCTGTAGCCCGGATGAAGTTAGGGTTGTACTTCAAGGTTAACTGGTAAGCTTTGCGCGCCGCCTCGACCTGGCCCAGGGCCTCTAAGACCAGGCCGCGATAGTAGAGGGATTCCTCCAGGTTGCCGGCCCTCTTCAGGTTGGCCTCGGCCAGGGCCAGCACCTCATCAAAGCGACCCGCAGCGTAGTAGGCTTCGAAGGGGGCGAACTGATACCACAGCATGCGCCAGGGCAGGCCCAGGATGCGCGCTCTGTCGAAGGACTCGGCGGCTTCAGCGTATTGGCCCAGGGCCGTCAGGCTGCTGCCAACATTGAACCACGCGAAGGCGTCCTCCGGGTTGGTCATGGCTTCGGTGCGAGCGACCTCCAGCGCCCGCTCGTACATCGCTGTGTCGTCCATGTCCGCGCCGACGATGGCCGCCACGACCTCGGCCTGATCAGAGGAGTGGACCACCACGTAGGTGCGGTTGAAGACGCGCCAGTCGTCATCAAAAGGGCCGTAGGGGATGCTGACGCCCGGGCCGTTCAGGGAGTCGTAGGTGATGAAGTGACCAGCGGCGTCGTCATAGCCGATGGCCAGCCGGTAGTGTCCCATGCCATCGTTTGGCCTGGGGGTGTGCCACATCTCAACGATGACGGGGAGGCCGTTGCTGAGGAGCTGTTTGAGCCGGCCCAGGTCTCCGTTGACCCGCACCACCGCTTCTAATCCTCGGGAACGAACGTAGGCTGCCATCTCCTCTGGCTCCACGTGCTTGTCCTCGGGGTCTGGCTTGAGCACGGCCGCTATGTCGGCCTGGGTGTCCTTGTAGCCGAAGTGACTGAGGCCCATAGCCAGGGTAGCTGGCCCGCAGTTGTTCCACGTCTGCCATTCGTGCTTGATGCCGCTGAGGCTGATAGCCCTGGCGGGGGTTGGAAGGATGGTGGGCGTTGGCGTCGCCGTGGGCGCAGGGGATGCGGTCGGCGTGACCGTGGCCATGGATGTAGGCGTGGCAGTGGAGGTCAGAAGGGCAGCAGGTGTTGGCAGCGCCGTGGGCGGAGGGGATACGGTCGGCGTGACCGTCGCCACAGCCACAGAGGTGGCGGTGGGCGATGAGGTGGCGGTGGGCGTTGCCTGAACGAGGGGGATGGTCGGTGCGGTGATAGCGGGGGATGCCACTGGCATGGCCAGGGCTGGTGTGGGCACAAACTGGGGATGTGGCCACCAGGAGACCCACAGCGTCCGGACGCGCCGTGGCAGGTACCGGGCGTAACGAGACAGGATAGTCACGTCTGAAGAGATGACTAACCACGCGCTGCCGGCCAGAAGCAGCAGTAGGATCAGAGCACGGGGTCTAGAAAACTTGACTTTCATTTCTTGCTCTATGACCTCATTTCCGATGGGCAAGCCCACTCCGGGGAGAAATTGAAGGCCCTGTTTTGGGGCAAGACCAACGAAAAAGCCGTCCTACGAGATTGCGGTGGCTTTTTGCGTTCTGGGCTAACTTGGCCCGTCATAGAGATTCACGGGTGGGGTCATTTCTGATCTCCTGTATTGGCAGCAGAAAGTGCAGCAAATAAAAAACCCTTGTTGCAAAGGGCCATGGCCGCCTGAATCTGTACCAAGATACCCCGTGGTTAATGCACTAGGCTGCTGCCCTGGCTTCCTGCAGGATCTTCACCCCTGCACTGGCTCCAATGCGCGTAGCTCCAGCCTTGACCAACTGCTTGACAGCCTCGAAGGTCCTGATGCCCCCCGCGGCTTTGATGCCCATTTCAGGCCCCACTACCCGCCGCATTAGAGCCACGTCCTCAACGGTAGCTCCGCCGGGCCCGAAGCCGGTCGAGGTCTTGACGTAGTCAGCCCCGGCCGCCTTGGCCAATTGGCAGGCCTTGACCTTTTCCTCGTCTGTCAACAAAGCAGCCTCGATGATCACTTTGCAGATGGCCCGGTTGTGGTGACAGGTGCGCGTCACGGTGGCGATGTCTCGCTCTACTAACTCGTAATCCCTGGATTTGAGGGCGCCCACGTTGATGACCATGTCAATTTCAGTGGCCCCGTCTTCGATGGCTTGTTGGGCCTCGTAGGACTTGACTTCGGGCGGGGTGGCTCCCAAAGGGAAGCCGACCACCGCGCAGACTGCCACGGGCGAGCCCTTGAGGAGCTGAGCAGCCAGTTTGACGTTGGCGGGGTTGACACAGACGGCGGCGAAGCCGTGCTTGCGGGCCTCGTAGCACAGTTGCGCGATCTGTTCCTGGCTGGCGTCCGCTTTGAGCAAGGTGTGGTCAATCATATGAGCGATCTCCACGGCCACGCTAGTGGAACCCAGAGGGTTGCCGATCCTACTTGCTCCCGCATCAATTACTGCCTGGGTCCGGTCTGGACACTTCCCGGTACACTGACCGTTGCAACTCAAGCACTCCGATCCCGATTGGGCGCTGGCCTCTTCCTCCCGCAACAGGATCAGCACCTCTTTGGTGATTTGTTCCACCAGTCGTTCTATGGTTGCTCTATCCAGGTCCATTTCCTCATTTCCGCAGGTATCGCTTTTCGACGTCCATGATCTTGTTCACCCGCCCCTCGTGACGGCCGCCGGCGAATTCCGTTGCCAGCCACGTCTTCACGATCTCTTTGGCCAGGTTCTCGCCGATGAGACGGCCGCCTAACGTCAACACGTTGGCGTCGTTGTGCTCGCGGGCGTTCACGGCTGTGGTGAGGTCGTAGCACATGCTGGCCCGCACTCCTGGCACCTTGTTGGCGGTCATGCAGGAGCCAATCCCTGCTCCGTCAATCATGATCCCCCGCCAGGCCTGGCCCTCGGAGACCAGTCTGGCTACGGCGTAGGCGAAGTCGGGGTAGTCTACGCTTTCGCTGCTGAAAGTGCCACAATCCTTGACGGCATAGCCAAGTTCCTGGAGATGGGCCTTAAGGGCCTCTTTCATGGCGAAGCCGCCGTGGTCAGCACCGAGGGCAATGACTTTGCTCCCGGAAGCCGGAGTCTCGCTCAGAGTGCTGACAGGACCCGGCTGTGGAGAGAGGAAAACCTTTCTTTCCAGAGCCAGTTCACGAGCCCTGGGAGTAACTATGGCTTCGGCGGGGAAACGCAATTCACCCCCGGTGGGAGCAGCCTCCACGTCCTGTTCGGTTATCAGGGGGCGCTTCACCGCACTGGGCGAAGATAAGGCACCAGGCTCATTGGCCTCGCTCATGCCAAGGGTCCGTAATAGGACTCGCTGTACTATCTTCCTTACTTCGTCTTCTTGCAATGCCATCTCAATATCCCGTCACGCACTACGCAATACGCACTACGCACTACGCAATAGTTATTCCGTAGCAGCATAGGAGTAGTGAGGCACAAGTCCCAAATGCTGAGGGGGCCAATAAGAGATCCAGGCCTTGCCTATGATAGCATCTCTGGGGAGAGGCCCCCAATTGCGGGAGTCGCTGGAACTACTGCGGTTGTCACCCAGGACGAAGTACTCGTCTTTTCCCAGGCGCTGAGGCCCCCAGGCGTACCCACCCGTGTGGAGCGCATACGGCTCCTCGAGTTCTTCGCTGTTGATAAACAGGCGTTCCCCCTTGACCTCCACCTTCTCTCCTGGTAGTCCGACGATTCGTTTGATGAAATCCCGTCTGGGGTTCCTGGGGTAGTGGAAGACCACTACATCACCGCGTTCAGGAGGGTGGAGATAGTACACCAGCTTGTTTATGATCAGATATTGTCCATCGTGCAGGTTGGGCTCCATGCTGGTTCCCTCGATGCGAAAGTTCTGGATTAGAGCGCGGATGGCGAGAAAGACCAACAGGGTCAGGAGCACTGTCTCCACGATCTCGCGCAAGGTGGATTTGCCCCGCTGTCGTTGATCTTTTATCTCCTGGTTGCCAGGTGATTCCTCGAACAAACTATTCACCCCTCTCGCATAGCATGGCTCAATTATAATACATCTCCAATCAGAAGGCAAACTCAGCAGATCACAATTCCACCGATGTGAGGCAGTGTGATGTACTGAAACTGGTCTATTGAGTAGCAAACTTGACAAAAGTGCCTATTTGGTTTATGATTAATCTGGCAAGGAGCATCCTGAGCCCTGGTAGGGGCGATCCCTTGCGGTCGCCCTGGGCGGGTGCAAGACCTGCCCCTACTATTCCAAAAAGGAGGCACTGAAGAATGTCACAAGGAGGTAAGATGCGTTGCATCTGGTTGGTCACGGTGATGATGCTGGCCTCCCTCTCGCTAGCCGGTTGCGCTGGAGTTGAAATCGTTGACCGGGCCCCTATTTCCCTCGATACGCTATCCCGCACTAAGGTTAGAACCCGTGTGTATGAGCACGATTTGGCCGTGCTGGCCATTGACTTTGACCCCTCACTGGATTATGAGCAAATCGTGGTCAGGGGCGAGCAGGCAACTTTGTTGGTAGCGGTGGAGAACCTGGGCTTTCAGACTGAAGCTGATGTCAAAGTGAAGGCTCGGCTGTCTGGCTTCGAAGATGACACTCCAATCCTCGAAAAGACTTGCTATATAGATACCATTGCCCCCGGCCAGATAAAAATAGCTCGCTTCAAAGACATTTCCCGCGTTACTTACCGGCCGGCCTATCGCTTGCAGGTTTGGGTGCTGCCGGTACCTGGGGAGGTCAGCGTAGAAAATAACCAAAAGAGCTATGACCTCTATATAAACGTGTCGAAGTGACAGCCAAACCCGCCTGGCGGTTCACGGGCACATCGAAAAGCTTACCGCGATGCTGAAAGAGCAAAACCCCTCTTCGGCAAGCCTGCTGTTCGGACTTGATGCGATTTAGGACATCTCAAGACAGGCTGGAGAGCGGAGGTGCCGGACAAACCGTGTTATGCCAGTCAACGTAGAGGGTGGAGAGGGGAAAGGGGAGTGGGCACCAAGGGGCCCTCCTCTGGGTAATGCACCGCAAGAGGTGCTTTTTTAATCTGAGGACTAGCCATGAAATTCAAGTTTGACGGTGTTGGTCGCTACATCCCCATCTTGGTAATCGCCCTGGTCTTCGGTGTTTTATTGGGCTTGCAATGGAAATCGCCCCCAGCGAGGCCTGCGACAGTGCCAGGCATTGGGCACGAGTCGGGGGTTCTAGCTATCAAGCGCCTGGAGGCAGAGCAGGAGGGGCTCAAGGAAAGCATTGGGCAACTGCGAGGGCAGTTGGACAAATATCGCCGCGAGTTGGCTGCCAGCACGGAGATGTTGAAGGAGATAAACGCAGAGTTGGAACGACAAAAGATGATAGCTGGCCTCCTGGCCGTCGAGGGGCCCGGCGTTCAGGTGACTCTCGACGATAGCAGCATCCGCTCGGTGTCGGCGGCAGCGGATGCCAGCGACTACCTGATCCACGAGTACGACCTGCGCGACGTGGTTAACCTCCTGTGGATGGCCGGCTCCGAGGCCATCGCCGTCAACAACGAACGGATTGTAGCTACGACTTCGATATATTGCGTGGGCAGCACGATCATGGTCAATGATACCCGCCTTTCGCCCCCTTATCTCATCCAAGCCATCGGCAATCCCATCGTGCAGGAGGATGTTTTGCGCAATCCCGCCTATCTAAAGGAGATCAAGCAGAGAGCCGAGCTCTACAGCGTGCAGTTTAAGGTAGACAGACAAGGGATGCTCACCCTACCCGCTTACAAAGGGGGCTTCCCTATTCACTATGCCCAATTGGGAGATTGAAGTAGCGAGAAGATTTGAGCCATGAAGAGCCGTTCCGCACAGTTGTCCTTAACCATACTCTGTTTCTTGTTGGGCCTGTTGCTTGTGGCTCAATTTCGCACTCAGCAAATGAGCGGTAACTCTCTTCTGGCTGCGTCAAGCGACGATCAGCTCGTTATCATCAGCAGCCTGGTGGAGAACAATGCCCGCCTGCGGGGAGAGATGGAGGCCCTGGAAAAACAGCTCAATGAATATCAACAGGCTACGGGGCGGGCCAGGCTGGAAGCTCTGGTGGAGGAACTGAATAAGGTCAGGATCATCAATGGGCTGGTGGAGGTCTCAGGGTTCGGTGTCGAAGTAAGTCTTGACGGACCTATCGGCGTCCTGGATGTGCAAGACCTGATCAACGAGCTGCGCAACGCCGGGGCGGAGGCTTTGACCATCAACGGGGAGCGGCTGACCCTGTACTCGGTAATTGCCAGCACCGAAGACGGGGTGATGACTATCAATGGGACACAACTTTCGCGGCCCTATATCCTACAGGCTATTGGTGACGCTGAGACCATGGAGACGGCCTTGCTCAGGGGCGGTGGGCTCATCGCTACTCTGACGCGCAACTACGAGGGTCTGATCGTGGGTGTAATCAAGCGGGAGAGAATGGTCTTACCCGTGTACAAAGGGGATATCAAATTCGTATACGCTTCTCTAATAGAATAAAGGCGGCTATCGGAGTATCGGCAGCCGCCTGACATTGGCTGGGGGCTGAGCAAGGCCTAGCCACTGCTACAGGCGGCGCAACTGGTGGCGCTACAACTGGCACAACCGCTGCTGCCGCCAAGAGACCGACTCTCACCGCTGCTTCCCTTGCTGATGGCGGCGAATACAGAGATAAGCCGGGAGGTATTCGTTCCCTGGCAGCGCACACAAGCGATAGGGTCATCAGCCTGGCTCATCCTCCGCAGGGCCTCAAACTTGATCTTACAATCGGCGCAATAGTACTCATAAAGGGGCATAGCTGGTCACCTTCTCGGAATCTCTTTCAAGGTAATTTTACTCCTGTTTGTGAATTTGGTCAAACTACAATTCAGCCAAAGGAGGCTTGCATTGCGAGAACTCACTGATCGGGCTTTAAACGTAGCCGAGACTAAAGGCGCTACTTACGCCGACATCCGCATCGTGCACCGGGAAAATCAAGGCATCGTGGTCAAGAACGGGAAGGTGGAAGCCCTGTCCCAGGACGAAGACCAGGGCTTTGGTGTGCGGGTCATTCTCAATGGAGCCTGGGGCTTCGCCTCCAGCTCCCTCCTTTCGCTGGAGGAGGTCGAACGGGTCACCGCCCTGGCGGTTGAGATAGCCAGGGCCAGCGCGCTGGTCAAAAAATTGGAGATCGGAGGTTGGAGGTTGGAAGTTGGACTTGGCCCACCTGTCGTCTATTCGGACACCTACCGTACGCCAGTGAAGAGTGATCCCTTCCAGGTGCCTCTGGAAAAGAAAATCGAGCTGCTTTTGGCTGCCGATGCTGAGATGAGGCGGGCCAAAGAGGTGGCCGTGGCTGAGTCCAATCTCCAGTTTGGGCGCGAGGGCAAGGTTTTCGCCAGCTCCGAGGGCTCTTTCATCGAGCAGGAGATCGTCGAGAGCGGAGGCGGCCTGGAGGCTACGGCGGTCGGCGAGGGCGATGTCCAGAAAAGAAGCTATCCCAACTCCTTCGGCCGCCACCAGGGGACGGCCGGCTACGAGCTGATCGAGGAGATGGATCTCGTGGGCAACGCTCAACGAGTGGGGGAGGAGGCAGTGGCGCTGCTCACGGCCCCCCAGTGTCCGAGCATGGTGACCACCCTCATTTTGGGAGCCACCCAGTTGGCCCTGCAGGTGCACGAGTCCTGTGGCCATCCCATCGAGTTGGATCGAGTCTTCGGCAGCGAGGCCAGCTACGCCGGCACCAGCTTCCTGACCACGGAGAAGCTGGGGAATTTCCGCTACGGCTCGGAGATCGTGAACATCACCGCTGACGCCACCATCCCCGGCGGACTGGGCACCTTTGGCTACGACGACGAGGGGGTGCCGTCCCAGCGGGTGCCCATCGTCAGAGATGGCATCTTCGTCGGCTACCTCACCTCGCGGGAGACGGCGGCCATGCTTGGTCAACTGAGTAATGGCTGTATGCGGGCCGATGGCTGGAACCGCATCCCCCTGATCCGCATGACCAACATCAATCTGGAGGCCGGGGAGTGGGACTTCGATGACCTCATCGCCGACACCGATGAGGGCATCTTCATGGAGATGAACAAGAGTTGGAGCATTGACGACAAGCGCCTCAATTTCCAGTTTGGCACCGAGATAGCCTACCAGATCAAAGACGGCCAGATGGGGCGACTGTACAAGAACGCCACCTACACCGGCATCACCCCGCAGTTCTGGGCCGGCTGCGATGCCATCTGCAGCGAGAAGCACTGGAACGTGTGGGGCACACCCAACTGCGGCAAGGGCCAGCCTCCGCAGTCCGCCCACGTGGGCCACGGCACGGCTCCCGCCCGCTTCCGCAACGTGCAGATAGGGGTGATGAGATAGGAGGAGAAAATGAGGAACGGAATATATCAAATCAACCGCGAGGAATTCGGTTCCAAAGGGGATGAAATTTATGAAAAGATCAAGCCTTTATTGGAGCCAGAGCACAAAGGGGAAATCGTGGCCATTGAGGTGGAAAGCGGCGACCATTTCCTCGCTGAGACAGTAATAGAAGCCTGGCAGAAAGCGAAGAAAAAATACCCAGATAAGGTATTCTATTTTGTCCGCATTGGATACCCAGTTGTGCATGTCTTTCGATGAGGAGACTCAATGAGAGGATACCTTGATCGGCGCCGGGTTACTCCTGGGGCACCTCCTGACCATTGACTACGTCGAGCAAACCATGGAGATCACGCGAAAGGAGCAACATGCTGGGTGAAAGAAAGATGCGCGAGATCGCCGAGCGAGTCCTGTCTCTGTCCACCGCCGAGCAGACGGAAGTGCTCATCATGAGCGAGGACAGCGGGCTGACGCGCTTTGCGAATTCCTATATCCATCAGAACGTGGCCGAGCGAAATGTGGGGCTCAGGGTACGGGCCGTGGTGGGCAAGAAGATTGGGGTGGCTTCCATCAACGACCTGAGCCCGGAGGCTTTGGAAAAGGTGGTGGAGAGGGCCTTGACCATCGCCAGGCTCCAGCCCGAAAACCCCGACTTCACGTCGTTGCCCGGCCCGATGCCCGGTGCAGAAATCGAGGCCTTCGACGAAGCCACCGCCGCCTTCAGTCCTGAGGCTCGGGCCAGGGATGTGGGGGTGATCTGCCAACTGGCTGTAGACAATGGGCTGGTTGCCTCGGGAGCCTTCACCACTGGCGCTGGCGAGTTGGCGGTAGCCAATTCCCTGGGGGTCTTCGCTTATCATGCCACTACCTCGGCCGATATCAACACCGTTATCATGAGCGACGATAGCTCTGGCTACGCTGAAGTTACGACCTGGAAAGTCGGAGAAATCAACACCGAGTTGATCGGTAAAGAGGCAGTGGAGAAGGCTCTCCAGGGCCGAAATCCCAGAGAGCTGCCGCCGGGCTGTTATCCGCTCATCCTGGAGGAGTACGCCGTAGCCGATATTATCAACACGTTGGCCTACCTGGGTTTCGGCGCTTTGTCCGTGCAGGAGGGGCGTAGCTTCATGATTGATAGCTTCGGCAAACAGATCATGAGCGCTGCTATCTCCATCTGGGACGACGGCCTCGATCCCACGGGCCTGCCCCTGCCTTTCGACTTCGAGGGTGTGCCCAGGCAGCGAGTTGATCTGATAAAAGAAGGTGTGGCCGAGGCCGTCGTGTACGATTCCTACACCGCTGGCAAGGAGGGGAAAGCTTCCACTGGTCACGGACTGCCCGCCCCCAACACCTTCGGCCCCATTCCCGGCCACATGTTCATGGCGCCTGGTGAGGCGAGCAAAGAGGAGATGCTGGCCTCGATGGACCGCGGCCTGTGGGTGACTCGCTTCCACTATACTCGTCCCGTCCATCCCAAACTGGCCATTGTCACCGGCATGACCCGCGATGGGACCTTTCTTATCGAAAAGGGCGAGATGGCCTACCCTATTAAGAACCTCCGTTTTACCCAGAGCTACGTAGAGGCGCTAGCCAACGTGGAGCTAATAAGCCACGAGACCAGGTTGCAACAGAACTGGTTCGGCGCCACCCGCGCTCCGGCCCTGAAACTGACCGGGTTCGAGTTCACCGGAGCCACAGAGTTTTAGCAATGGAGCAGGGGAGCAAGGGAGCAGAGGAGCAAGGGTAGCCTCTTGCTCCCCTGTTCTTTGCTCCTTTGTTCCCTTGAGGAGTGAGAAGTGCGATTCCTGATCACTGGCGGGGCTGGTTTCATCGGCGCCGCGTTGGCCAATCGTCTGGTTAGGGAAGGGCATCACGTGCGGGTCCTGGATGACCTGAGTGCCGGCGATCCTTTACGCCTCGATTCCAGGGTGCTCTTCACTCGAGGCGACGTGAAAGATGTCCCCAAGCTCTGGACGCTGCTACAGAACATAGGCTGTGTCTACCACCTGGCGGCACGGGTTTCTGTGCCGGAGTCCATCCTGTATCCCCGCGACTACAACGACGTGAACGTAGGTGGTACGGTGGCTGTCATGGAGGCCGTGCGGGACGCAGGGGTGAAAAGGGTGGTCTTAGCCTCCTCAGGGGCTGTTTACGGTGAACA
This sequence comes from Chloroflexota bacterium, assembly GCA_016875995.1. Lineage (GTDB taxonomy): Bacteria > Chloroflexota > Anaerolineae > VGOG01 > VGOG01 > VGOG01. The sequence goes on along the minus strand of VGOG01000067.1, from coordinate 5,918 downwards.
ACCCCAGCAACCGGTCAGCGAGAAGAGCATTCCCCACCCCGACTCACCCTACGGGGTGAGCAAGATCGCCTCGGAGCACTACGTATTCACCATCGGTGCCCTCTGCGACATAGAGACAGTGGCCCTCAGGATATTCAACGCTTATGGACCAGGGCAATTCGTGCCCGCTTCCCACGCTCCGGTCATCCCCCAGTTCCTCAAACAGGCCCTGGGAGGTGGCTCATTGATCGTCTTTGGCAATGGAAATCAGACCAGGGACTTCGTCTACATTGACGACGTGGTGGACGCCCTGTTCGCAGCAGCCATGGCCTCCGGCGTGGATCGCCGCATCATCAACGTGGGCAGCGGCCAGGAAGTGAGCATCAACCAGTTGGTGGAGAAGGTAGCTCGCGCCACCGGCCGCAAGGTCAGCCACCTTTACAGCCAGGCCAATGATGGCGGCGTCTCGCGGCTGGTGGCCGATATCAGTCTGGCCCGACGGGAGCTGGCTTACAGCCCCCAGGTTGACCTGGATGAGGGCCTGGAGTTGATGCTGGCCTTGGATCCCCAATTTCGAGTGGCAGTTGACCAATGACCAGCGACCACCTGACCACCCGACCACCCGACCACCTGACCAACCTGGGCGTTTTTTTACTCTCCATGGCGGTCTTGTGCCTGGAGATCACCCTCACGCGGATTTTTTCCCTGGCCCAATGGTATCACCTTGCCTTTATGGCCGTCAGTATCGCTCTCCTGGGCTTCGGAGCCAGTGGCTCCTTCCTTTCCCTGTTCCCCAATCTGGCCAAAAGAAATCCGACCAGGCTCCTCGTCAGCCTCTCGGTGCTTCTGACTCTCGGCATCCTGGCCAGCTATCTAAACGTTAACTATATCCCCTTCGACTCCTATCGCATCGCCTGGGACCGAGAGCAGCTCCTCTTCCTGGCTATCTATTATCTGTTCCTGGCGCTGCCTTTTTTCTTCAGCGGCCTGGCCGTCGGGGCCTTGCTGGCCGCACAGCCTGAGCTGGCAGGCAAGATCTACTCCTTTAACCTGGCCGGCTCAGCGATGGGCTGCCTGGCTGCAGTAGTGGCCTTGCCCATCCTGGGCGGAGCAAGGACGGTTATGCTCAGCGCCTTGCTGGGAGCACTGGCGGCCATCGCATTCTCTCGATCTCCAATCTCCAATATCCAATCTCTAATATCCAGTATCATCGCCCTGGCCCTGCTCTTCCTCACCATCCGCCCCCCCTCTTTCCTGGAGGTGCGCCTCTCCCCCTACAAGGGCCTCAGCCAGGCTTTGCTGTATCCCGAAGCTGAGGTCGTCTGGAGCCGCTGGAACGCTTTCTCGCGGGTTGACGTGATCGAGAGCCAGGGAGTGAAGTCGGCGCCGGGGATGAGCCTGGCCTATCCTGGCTCTCTGCCTCCTCAGTTGGGCCTCTTTACCGACGGCGACAACCTCTCCCCCATCACCCAGCCCGAAAAGCTGGATTTCGTTGATTACCTGCCCGTCTCCTTGCCCTACCACCTGCGGCCCCAGGCGAAAGCCCTGATCATCGAGCCCAAAGGCGGCCTCGACGTGCTGGTGGCTTTGCACGGAGGGGCCTCGTCGGTAGTGGCTGTGGAGAGCAATCCGCTGGTGATCGAAGTAGCGCGAGATGCCTTCGAAGACCCTTATCGGGACGAGAGGGTGACGGTGGTGGTGGAGAATGGGCGCAGCTACGTGCGCCACGTGGAGGAGAGATTCGACATCGTCCAGGTGTCGTTGGCCGACACCTACCGGCCCGTGACCTCCGGGGCCTACAGCTTATCGGAGAACTATCTCTACACGGTGGAGGCCTTGGTGGACTATCTGGCCCACTTGCGCGAGGGTGGCTTGCTGGTAGTGAGCCGCTGGCTGCAGATGCCGCCCAGCGAGAGCCTGCGGGCCGCAGCCCTGGCGGTGACGGCTTTGGAGAAGGCAGGCTTTCCCCAGCCAGAGCTGCGTCTGGTGGCTATCCGCAGTTGGTCAACGCTGCTGCTGCTGGTGAAAAATGGCGAGTTCACGGCGGGCGAGATCGAGATGGTGAAGAGTTTTTGTCAGCAGCGGCAATTTGACCTGGTGTACTATCCAGGCATCCAGGAGGCCGAGGCCAACCGTTACAACGTCCTCCAGGAGCCTCTCTATTATCAGGGCTTCCAAGACCTGCTGTTCGGCGATCGAGCTCGCTTCTACGCCGACTACGCTTACGACGTTTCTCCGACCAGCGATGACCGCCCCTTCTTCTTCCACTTCTTCAAGTGGAGCCAGACGCCAGAGATCCTGCAGACCTTCGGCAAGATCTGGCAGCCCTTCGGCGGAAGTGGCTACTTCGTGCTGGTAGCTCTGCTGATCCTGGCCTTACTGGCTTCGGCCATCCTCATCCTTTTGCCCTTGCTGTTCCGCAGGAGGGTGATGCTCCCGCCGGATCGCCAGATCCGGCGGTCTGGCCTGGATGGTTCGGCTGCGCTCACCACAGGTTTGGCAATCCAGGCCGAGCCAGGTAAGCAGTTCAGCGAATGGGCGAATGAGCGAATACGATGGCGTGTTTTCATTTACTTTGCCATGTTGGGCTTGGGTTACCTCTTTGTGGAGATACCGCTGATGCAGCACTTCATTCTGTTCCTGGATCACCCCGTCTACGCCTTCGCCGCCGTGCTGTTTGCCATCCTGCTGTTCTCAGGGCTGGGCAGCATGGTCTCAGGCCGGCTCCCTTTGGCCAGAACCCTGATGGTCTTGATCGGGGCCATCGTCCTCTATCCCCTCGTCCTCCCCTTCGTCTTCCGATTGCTGTTGGGCCAAAGCCTGGGCCTGCGCCTCGTGGTCTCCGTCCTGAGCCTGGCCCCGCTGGGATTCCTGATGGGCGTGCCCTTCCCCAAAGGCGTGGAGATCATCGGCCGCCTGGCCCCCGATCTCGTCCCCTGGGCGTGGGGCATCAACGGCTGCACCTCGGTGCTGGCCTCCATCCTCTCGGCCATGCTGGCCATCTCCTTCGGCTTCTCGCGGGTGTTGGTGGGAGGGAGCGTGGCCTACGCGGCGGCGTTAGGGGTGATCTATCCGTTGGCTGGTTTGGAAGTTGGATGTCGGATTCTAACCTCTAACCTCCAACCTCCAACCTCTAATATGGAGTTGTGATGCCCAAATTGAGAATATGCCTGCTGACCGATTGCTATCCGCCTAGCATCGGTGGAATCGAGTCCCACGTCTACGGTCTCGCTTTGCAGCTCGGAAGGCTGGGCCACGACGTTGACGTTGTGACCCACCATCTGGTCTCGCCCGCGGCTGGGCAGCAGGTTGCACCAGCAAACCCAGCGGAGCCGCCGACAAACGTGGTTGTCCATCGTCTGGAAGGCCTCGTCGCTCGTATACACGATGCTGATCCAATGATTGATCCACGGAGCATCGGCAAAGTTCAACATCTCCTGGCAACCAATGGCTACGATATTGTTCACGGTCATTCCTTTGGTTCGGTTCTGGCTTTGGCGGGTTTGCGGGCAGCGAGACGATTAGGGCTACCAACCGTCATTACCAGGCATTCGATGGTTCTGACACTTACCCAACTCTCCTTTGTCAATCGTATCCTGTTAGAGGGGGAGCTATGGGTAGCGAAGAAATGGATTGACGGTGTTATCGTCGTCAGCGAAGGAGCGGCTCAGGAATTGGCTGCCCTCGATCTGCCTACATACAAGATCCCTAGTGGGGTAGACGGTGAACACTGGCGGCCTGATCCAGGGGCCAGGAAACGGATCAGAGACTTGCTGGGTTATCAGGAAGACGACATCGTAGTTGGCTATCTCTCTCGACTGGTGCGCTCCAAAGGCGCGATGAGCCTGCTCAGAGTTGCCGCTCGCATTGTCCGCTTGTTGCCTGACGTGCGGTTTCTGATTATCGGGGACGGCCCTATGCGTCCCTGGCTTGAACGTCAAATTGAAGAACTGGGATTGCCGACGGTGGTGACTCTGTTGGGATCCAGGCCCTGGATGGAGACGCCGCACTATCTCAATGCGATGGATATATTTGTGTTCCCCAGCTATCGGGAAGCGTTTGGCCTGGCTCTGGTGGAGGCAATGGCCTGTGGTATAGCCCCGGTCGCCAGAGTTAACGTGGGTTCAAGGGAGATCATCGCCGATGGTGAAAACGGCTACTTGATTGATTCGGACGAAGAACTCTTTCAAAAGGTGCTTGAACTTGCTCAGGACGAAGGTCTGCGAAAGAGGATTGGTGTGAGCGCGCGCCACAGCGCCCAGGATAAATACAGTTGGAAGGTGATCACTGAAAGGACGGTGGAAGCCTATGAAGAAGTGATCCGCCGGAGGTTGCACGGATGATGGGCGTATCCAGGAATAGCATCTGGGCGGCGGTTGGGAAAGCATCCCGAGGGGTCAGGCGGGTAATCTTCCGGCGAGGAGCCATTGTCGTGGGGATCATTCTAGTGCTTGCCCTGACGATCGGGCTGAGCCTCTACCTGGGCTACCTTTCGGCTTTGCCAGTCCCTTTCATTGACGAGTTGGAGGATGTGGCGTCCATCCACCGCCTTCTCGTCGTGGCGCCGCACTGCGATGATGAGACCCTCAGCAGCGGCGGGCTTATCCAGGAGGTTTTAACCAGGGGTGGGCAGGTGCGCGTGGTGCTCGTCACCAACGGTGATGGATCGTTCACCGGGACGATGGTGGAATTCCGCAAACTGTACCCCAGCGTGCGCGATTATCTCCAGGCAGGGTCTTCGCGCCAACAGGAATCTCTGAACGCGATGCAATCTTTGGGAGTGCCAGCGGAAGATGTGATTTTTCTGAGTTACCCAGACAGGGGAACCCCGCCTCTGTGGGAACGATTCTGGGACGACGCCAACCCTTATCGCTCCCCGTTCACCAGACTAACCCAAAGTCCCTACGTGCGGACGTACAATCCACAGTCTGTATACTCTGGCCACTCTTTGCTGTCTGATCTGCGCTCCATCCTCGATGATTTCCAGCCGGACACCGTGGTGGCTCCCCACCCCAATGATGACCACCCGGACCACTGGGCATCGGGAGCATTCACCGCTCTGGCTGTCGCCACCCAGGAAAGGCAGACCCGGCCAAGGCTTCTGCTGTATCTCGTGCATCGCGGCGCTTATCCTCTTCCCCGCGGATACCTTCCCTTCGCGCCGCTACTTCCGCCTTTGGAACTCGTCAATTCCACGTGCACCTGGGGCAAAGTGACCCTCCCCGATGAATTCGTGGAACAAAAAGGCCACGCCATTGAACTCTATAAGAGCCAACTCCCCTTGCTGGGGTCATTCTTAAGGTCCTTCGTCCGCCATAACGAATTGTTCTGCGAACTCGATCCTCCCCCTGTACCCCGGCTCGTGCCAGACCAGGACGTTACGCCTGTCCCAGGTCTATGGCAGAGTGTGGATGGAAGCGAAGTCGTACCACTCGTGGAGGATTCTCGCCGGGATACGGTTCCGCAAGAGGTGGGCCCTGGTGGAGACTTCGTGGCCCTCTACGCAGCACGAAGCGGCGCCAAATTGTGGATCTCAGCCGAGATGCGAGGCAAACCCAGCCGCCTGATCGCCTACTCCTGTCTCCTTCGAGTCGCCAATGATCGAGAAGCCTCCAGCACACGGGTGCTATATCCCCCCAGAGTTGGCACCCGTCCTCCGCATGAAGCGCAGGATAACTTTGTGCTCATGCGGTTCAACCTGGAAGCATTGGGATACCCCCCCTCCGTCGTCGTCAGTTGTGACACCCGGTATCCCCGAGGACCGACGATTGACCGAATCGGGTGGGCGATGGTGAATCTGGACTGAGGGTAAATCATTAGCTCCAAGTGGAATTGACCACCGTGGATGTACTTGTGCGCCCCTATCGCCCTGAGGATCGCGACGGAGTGCGGCGCGTCTACGCCGATACCGCCTTTTTTGGCAGGCCGGTGGAGGCATA
>VGOG01000066.1 GCA_016875995.1 Chloroflexota bacterium | reverse complement strand
TCATAGAGTACCTCCCCTTCCTGTAAAGCCCTATGGATAAGATGTGACTTTACATCGCGCCACTCCGCAATCTCTTCTGGCGTCCACCATACAATGTCTTTGGCAACACCCAAACCAGCCAGCACACGGTAGACTGGCACAGTGCGGCGCCATCGCGGCTCGCTCGAGGGGGCGATGATCAGCAAGTCAAAATCGCTGTCCTCATGCGCCTCACCGCGAGCCTGCGAGCCAAACAGGATGAGCCGCTGTGGGTCAAAATGCTCCACAATCCGCGTCACTATTTCCTCAAGTGTCTGCATTGACGCCCCGATGTTTCTCGATGTGTTCATCTCTTACCCTCCATTTTTAATAGCGCAATTCATAGACATTATACTACATTTGGCCAAGGTTGACAAAGAGACGCTCACCTCCTGCCCTCTCCCTTCCCCCAGCCCCCTCCCTCTCCCAATTGTGGGAGAGGGAGGGGGTGCCCAAAAGGCGGGAGTGGGTGAGGGCGACCAAAGTTGCCTTTTCTTCGAGAATGTGGTAATATTGAAAGTAACAATCAACCCCGATCAAGAAGCGAGGTGATGAGCATGGCTCAAGTGATTAACGCCGTTTTCGAGGATGGAATCCTCAAGCCTCTGCAAGAGCTTAACCTGACTACACATCAGGTGGTCGGATTAGTGATCTTGGCTCCCCGACGACAGAGACGTGAAGCCAAGCTTCCCGCCGAGGCCAAAGGAGAGAAACTCTCTGCAATGAACTGGGAGGATTTCTTTGCCACAAAGCTCAAGTGGCAGAAAGAGGGTCCTCTTGACCTTTCCGAGGTGAGCATTGATGCCCTCTGGTTATGAAAGAGCGACGATGCTGGACAGCAATTTGCTGATCTATAGCATCCTAGCCGATCATCCAGCTTCCACCGTGTGCCAGGAGTTCATTGAAACCAGTGAGAGCCTGGTGGCATCCTCAATTACCCTCATCGAACTCTTCTTCGTAACCACCCAGATCTACGGCATCGAACCCGCCTGGGTCTTGACCAAGATAAACGAGCTCTTCGCCTCGCCATTGATAATCATCGCCGCAGACGCAGACACCGTTGCCGCTGCCTTGGCTCTCTGCGCTGAACACAAGATTGATACCAACGATGCCGTCCAGATTCAGATATGCCTGGATTTAGGCATTCTAGCATTAGCCACCGATGACGGAAGGCTTATTAAGCTTTGCAAAAAGCTGGAGATTGAGACCAAGAACCCGATCACAGACGAGCTAAAACAGGCTATGCGCATCTGGGAAGAAGCCAACCTGCCTCAGAAAGGCTTGCCCCGCATACTGCACCAAATCCATGGATGGATAGCAGCCCACGACCAAGTCCTTGCGGATGACTTTCGCAACGCCACCCGGAATCTGACGAGAATGCCCCAGCAGTGATTGAGGTTCCTGCCCCATCCTATCCGGCCTGAGTGCCTTCCTGTTTGGTATGATTAAGCACCAACGGATGTCATCGCAACTGTGGAATCCTTTCTATTCACCCTGACGTCCATCGTCAACTTCCTCTGCCTGGCTCTCTCGCTGTGGCTGGGGTTCTACATCGTCACCCACAGCCCGCGAAGCAGGGTCTCCTGGCTGGCCGGCGCTACCCTCTGGTCCCTCTCCGGCTCCTTCTTGAACACCCTGACCTACATCAACGTGTCACCAGAGCAGGGCGCTCTACCCTGGTGGTGGGGGTGGAGCGCCGCCTTTGCGGCTCCCTTCTGGTTCCACTTGAGCGTTTCCCTCCTACCGAGCAAGCTGGCCCAAAAACAGCGCCCGCTGGTCATCCTCGTCTACTTGCTCACCCTGAACTTCGTGGCCATGGAAGCCTATACCCCCTGGGTGTTCGCCGGGGCGACGATGAAACCGGCCATCTACAACAGCGCCCAAAGCCCCGGCCCCCTTTTCCCCCTCTTTGGCCTCTTCCTGATCGTGGTCCCCGCCCTTGCTTTCTACAACCTCCGCCTGAGCTGGAAACGGGCTCAAGGCCCCACCCTCCAGCGACAACTTGCTCTGCTGCTGTGGGCCACCGCGTTGGCCATCCTGGGCGGAGGCTATGCCAACCTGTCCACCTGGCTGGGGCTGGATACCCCCACGCTGGTGAATGCCCTCAGCCTGGGCACGGGAGTGGCCCTCCTCGGCTACGGCGTGGCCCGCTACAACGCCCTCATCGAGGGACGAGCCATCGGGCGGGACTTCCTCTACACCTCCCTGGCCATTGGCTCGGTCACGGGCGTGTACCTGCTGGTCGCCCTCATCTCTTATGTCGTCTACGATGTCCCCTTCATCGCCTTCATCTTCGTGATCATTCTGGCCATTGTCTCTCACTCCCTCTACGACTGGGCTCGGACCTACCTGGATCGGCTCTTCTATCGGCAGCAGCACCGCGAACTGAGGGCCAACTTGCGGGATTTCGCCCGCGAGGCGGCTCTGGGCCACGATCTACCAGACCAACTGCAGGTCATTATCCAGACCCTTTGCCGATCCCTGGACGCGGGCCAAGGCTTCATCGCCTTGCGGGAAGCTCAGGGCTTCGCCATGGTCGCCGCCCACCCAACAGACCTACAGGGCACTGGCATCGCCGTCCAGGCGTTGGCCACAGACGAGATAACTGCCCTTTGCCCTCCCCTGGACTCTCCCCAGCTCGCAGGCATGGTCCTGCTGGTGCCCATGCACTATGGCGGCGAACAAATAGGAGCCGTCGTTCTAGGTCCGAAGACCACGGGGAGCGCCTACACCGAGGACGACCTGGACTTGCTGGACGATTTGGCGCAGAGGGTGGCCAGCGTGGTGCACAACGTGCGTCTGCAGGAGAAAAGCGTGCAGCAGATAGACGCCCTGGTAACGGAGTTTCGCCAGCGGGAGAGGGAGCTGAGGCTCAGGATGCAAGAGATGCTGGAGGCCAAGCCGCCCACCCTGGAGGGGATGAGCGAGAGGGAGCTGGTCTCTCTGGTGGAGGACGCCCTGCGGCACCTGTACGATTACGCCTATCTGGGAGAGCACCAGTTGGCTCAACTGCGCATCGTGCAGGCACACCTCGACGTTAAAGAAGACAGCTTCGTCACCCACCTCGACCGAGGCAGGGCTTTGCAGGACGTGCTGACCACTGCCCTGGAGAAACTGAAGCCGCCCGGCCCACAACCCTCGCCTCCCACGCGGGAATGGCACCAGTATGTCATCCTGCACGATTCCTACGTGCTGGGGGAGCTAAACCGCGACATCATGGCCAAGCTCTACGTCGGCGAGGGCACTTTCAACCGCGCCCGCCGTCGGGCCATTCGCGGCGTGGCCAGGGCGCTGGAGGAGATGGAGACTAGCCTCGTGAAACGTCAAACGTGAAACGTCAAATGCTGTTGACGTTTGACGCATGACGTTTGACGCACCATTGGCGGTTTTTGGCAGCTTTTGCTCTTGTAATGGCAGCCCCTTTGTGGTTTAATAGAAGCACAAAGGGGCTGTTGTTTAGCGACGGCCTATAGACTCTAGGAAGGAGACGAGCATGAGGAGGGAGGGAATGCAAACAAAGCTGGATGCAGTCACAAGGAAATGGTGGTTCTATCCGTTGCTGGTACTCCTGTTCTTCATCCGCCAATACGCATCCAAGGGCTACGATCCACGGGAATGGATGGACCTCATGCTGGAGGCACTGTCACACCCCCTGATCTACAGCTTCCCCCTTCTGATGCCTATCGCAAAGGCCATACCCGTTGTGCTGATTGTGGGCCTGATGGTCCTCGGGAACAGGATCAGAGGCGTGTTCAACGGATATGTAGCCCTGCTGTACGTCGCTGTGGCCTGTTTTCAGCACACGGCCCTGACAGATACATACGGGCTGGTTATCATCTCTGGCAATCTGGCGCTCATCCTGGTTGTAGCGCTGCTCTGGATTTGGGAAACCTTCGCCGAGAGAAACGACTTCACCCCTCGCCAGCGGCCACCCTGGAAATGGTGGGTGGCCCCTTTGGCCCTTCTGGCGCTTCTGGCTCCCATAGATACCAGCACCATGTCGCCCGATTTCAGCCCAGCGCGCCTGCTGACCAATGAGTCTGGCCTAACCTACTGCATGATGACGCCGGTGATTCTGGCCGTGATGACGCTGTATCATCCTACGGTTAACCCGGCCGTGCTCAGGGTTACGAGCTTTGTGGGGATGCTGTTCGGTGCAGTGAACATGCTGGTGTGGTTTGTTGTGATGCCATCAGCTTGGTGGATGGGGGTGCTGCATATCCCACTACTCATGATCTCGATCTATGCTTTTGTATTGGGCTTCCGTACCAGCAAACCGGAAACAGGGAGACGAACATGACTCAGGTTCAATATGCCTGGCTGCGCTCAGTGGCCCGGGTCTTGATGATCATCGCCATCGTCTTCTGGCTGTGGTTCGGGATCGGCTCAGCGTACGTTGAGAACGCCGGCCCATTCAACTGGCTGATGCACATCCTGGTGCCAGGAGGCATATTCACCCTGAGCACGCTGGTAGCCTGGCGCTGGGAGGGCATCGGAGGGGCGCTGCTGGCGCTGGAGGGTCTCGTGGCCCTGAGCTTCATCGTGCGCGCATTTCTCCTGGCAAACTTCAGCGCCTCGGGCCTGGTGCTCATGTGCCTGACCCTGGGCCTGCCCCCGTTGGCAGCGGGAATCCTGTTCCTGATCTGCTGGCGACGATCTAGAAAGTAGGCCAGGTGCAACGCACTTTTTTCTCGAAGTGCGTTGCACCTCAAAGGGAATGCATATGAAAGACCAACTAGAGAAGAAAGCGCATCTGATCATGCTGCTGGTGGGATTGCTCAACGTCGCTGTACTGCCCTTATGGCAACTGCCGATAGCCAAAGCGACAGCACAGGCAATAGGCTATCCATTGTTTGGACTGGGGCTGGCCATCAACCTGCTCTCGCTCCTTGCCCTGAAGCGAGGTTTCGGCGGCGAGATCGAGCCGGTGACGGAACTGGTTACGGGCGGCGTCTACGCTTGGTTGCGACACCCCATGTACGTCAGCTTCGCCATCACCATGCTGGGACTCGATTTCTTGCTGCGAAGCGCCTTAGGCATTCTGTTCACCTTCGTCGCCTTCCTGCCCAGCATGGTCTGGCGAGCACGTCTGGAGGAGCAGGCCCTGGCCCGACACTTCGGTCAGGCGTGGGAGGATTACGTTAACAGGGTACCTACCTTCCCTGCTGCTATGGGACTTGAGAAAGAAGTAGGATTGAGGGATTGTGATGTGGCTCGACGGCTTCCTTAGAACCCAACTCAAGAGATTGTTGACCAAACAGAGTCATGTTGCCCTGGAAAGCAAGATCCCCTTGCTCGAGAGCAGGCTTCAGGACATAGACGAATTCGGCCTTTATCTCCATATCCCCTTCTGCCGCCAGATCTGCCCTTACTGCCCTTACAACAAAGAGATTTATCACCCTGAGGTAGCGGAAAGGTATACCAACGCTGTTAAGAAAGAGATTGACATCTATTCTAAGCTGATTGGCAATAAGCCTGTAACTTCCTTTTACATCGGTGGCGGAACCCCCACCACCATGCTCTATAGCGGGCTCGACAAGATTCTGCGACACATCTTTGAGTCCTTCAATATGCAGTGCGATATACACCTGGAGAGCCATCCCAATGATTTGACCTTGGATAGTCTCAAGGCTATTAGCTCCCTCGGAGTGGGGCACCTGAGTATCGGGGTAGAGGCTCTTCAAGACTACCACTTGAAGGCCCTCCACAGGCCATACTCTGTCAAGCACGTCGTGAGAGCAGTCGGTCGAGCTGTGAGCAACGGATTCAAGTGTGTCAATGCGGATTTCATCTTCGCCTTGCCTGGTCAAACCTACAGCGAGATTGAGCAAGCTGGCCACACCCTGGTTGAAATGGGCGTTGATCAGGTTGCCGCTTACCCGCTTTTCAAATTCCCTTATACCAAACTGGGACGGAGTGCTAGGGAAAGCAACCACAGCATCTCCAGCATCTTCAAGAGAAGAAAGATGCTGGGCATCCTGGAGAGGATCTTCTATGCCGCAGGCTTTGAAAGAACCTCGGTTTGGGCCTTCACCAGGCCAGGGGTTCCAAGATATTGTTCCGTGACCGTGCCCCTCTACGTTGGCCTGGGTGCCAGCGGAGGATCTTACCTGAAGGATGTCTTTTACCTCAACACGTTCAATGTTCGAGAGTATATCAAGGCCCTCGAAAATGGGAGGATGCCAATCGCCCTGTCACTTGATCTGACAGAAAACATGCAAATGGCAGGCTGGCTTTACTGGAGGATCTATGAGACGAGGTTCAAAAGAAGCGATTTCCAGGAAAGATTTGGCAAGGAATTTGACAGGGTCTACGGAAAGTACATGACGCTATTCTCTCTCCTCGGATTCTTGAAGAAGGACGATGGGGATGAGATCGTTCTTTCCGACAACGGCACATATTGGCTCCACGTATTGCAGGACTTGTTCTCAATAGAATACATCAGCCAGCTCTGGGGAACTTCAAAGCAAGAGCCCTGGCCAGAGAAAGTGATTTTGTAATCGGAGGTGAGAAGATGAATCTGCTCAGAAAAATCACCGATGGTGTTACGGACGAGAGGATTTACCGACGCATTGGCTGGATGTACGTTTCCTTCTTCCTGCTTTACGTATCGGTAACTGTATTAAGCTACTATCTATTGCCTGAAGGGATCCTCCGAGGGAAACATCCGATCATCAGTCGGCTCCAGTTCTCACCCCATGTGTGGGTTTCAACGCTACAGATATTTGGATATAACCTCATTCCGACAACCCTCATTATCGCCTGTAATCTACTTGCGCAACAGTCCAGATTGGTCAAGGAAAGGTTTGTGCCGATAGGATACACGGCGTTCTGGGGGCTCACGATCCTATTTGCCGTGATAACGGGCTCCTGGTCGTTTGGTGTTGCCACCGCCGCCCCACCTCTCCATTATCGGCTGGTGGGCATGTTTGACATACTTCACCGCTCAGGACTTCTGGAGTTTTCTGCCTATCTGCTGGCAGCCGTCGTATCGTTCAAGTTCACACTCTGGTACTCTGACCGCAAGACGATCATAGCGAGCAGAAAAGATGGAGAGAGGTCAAACTAACCAAATCTGAAAAGGTCTTTCTGCTGCTCGCCTTTGTCCTGCTGTTTTGTGGCGCCTACGTTGAATCCTGCCGGATAGTTCAATTGACTGGATGAGGAACTTTCCAAAGCCAAGGGAGGAAGGCACGACGAATCCCTTGTGATCCTGAGCATCTTCTATAAAGCTGGGGAAACCCCCGCTACGGCTACCGCCGCGTGTGTGAGCTTTGAGGACAGGGTTATCCGTAAGTGTATGGAAGGAGAAGTAAAAGAATGAACCCCCTATTTCTTCTATCGGGTATGGGAATGATGGCCATCGCTTTGGTAGCAGTGGTCTATTGGAAGCGGCGCAGCAAAGTGGCTTCAGCACTCTTTTTCTGGGGTGCTCTGGCGTGGGTGGCAGGAAACGTTCTGAAATCCATCGCTGCCATCCCAATGTCCACAATCATAGGTAATGTCCGGGCCCTTTTGCCCAGGTACTTCTCGGAACCCCTATTGTGGTTGTATATCGGTCTGTTGACAGGGATCTTTGAGTGTGGAGCCACCCTTGGATTTGCTCACATCAGGAGAATACGCACCGTTAACTGGAGAGAAGCGGTCGGATTTGGCTTAGGTTTCGGAGCGATAGAAGCCTTTTTGCTGGGGGCCTATTCCTTTCTTGTTATTCTCTTGATTATTCTGATTCCTGACAAGCTTCCACCAGAATTGCTGCAATTGGCAACTTCTGCGAAAGCTTCGCTTCTGGACATTCCCATCCCGATTGTTGAGAGGCTCGTAGTTGTTCTACTGCATGCCTTCTCATGCGTTCTTATTATCTACGCAGTGCGGACCAGGGAATGGAAGTGGTTTTGGATATCCTTTTTCTACAAGACTGCCCTAGACGCAATAGCTGGGTCTATCCAAATCACGTATGGAGTGCAGAATCTTACGACTCTTGGGGCATGGATAGTAGAGATGATTCTTCTGCCTTTTGGAATCGTTGGCTTTTGGGGCTTAAGGACATTTCGACGTCGCTGGTGATTTACACCCAGGAGCCTCTGGGCTGGTTACGAATCCAGATCTTCGTAGAGAAATACAAAGGGGGTGCGCCATGCATCATTCGCAATTCAAACGCAGGCTCCCCGGCTACGTCGCCACGGCGCTGGTGATCCTGACCACCACGTTCTGGACCTACTGGGGCGTGGGAGAGATGTACTACGAAGGCTGGGGGCTGCCGTTCCCCTATCCCATACGCTATCTGATCCCTGCCGCTGCCTGTCTGGCCCTAACGCTGGTGGCGCTGACCTGGCCCCGCGCCGGAGGCTGGTTGCTCATTGTCATCGGTGTGGCCTTCACCGCCTGGTGGTGGAGGCTGGCTGCCGCGCGGGGTTGGCTGTCCTTGACATGGATTCTGGGCACATTCCCGGTCAGCAGCTTACTCATCCTCACCGGCGCGCTGTTCCTCCTGGAATGGCGCTACCGCCGGCAGCGGCACGATGAGGGTTGGACACAGCCGAAGCCCTGGCTTCGCCGCAACCCATGCCCTGAGCGAAGCGAATGGGGGCGCTACGTCCTGGCCGTCGGCATCCCGCTGCTGGTGGTGATCGGCGTCTCGGCCTACTTTGCCCCCTTGCTGCTGACCCGCGTGGACGACGGCGCCCGCGGCGCACGGCTGATCGAGGGCAACGGCGTGTCACTGATCTGGGCTCCAGAAGGCCCGGGCTGGAACTGGAAGCAGCCTTCGGGCGGGTATCCTTCGTGGGATCGTCTCGCCCTCTACGGTGTGCCGCCGCTAGGCTTGGGGGACAAGCCGGGCTACGAGCACCGACACGCCATCCAGGAGGACATGGAGAGGACCGGCCTCTGTCGCTACCTGAGCCAGGATGGCACGACCCTGATGGCCGAGCCGCAGGACATCTGGCACATGCCCACCACCGACGAGATCGTCCGCTCCCTCGTCCGCGGTGGCGAAAACGCCGGGTGTGCCTGGGACGGCGAATCCGATAGTGCCACTTGTGAGAAGCAACCCAACAAGGACAGCCCGCTGTGGGCCCCGGACGAGGAGCCCATCTACTACTGGTCGGCGGACGAATACGACGCCGAAGAAGCCTGGTACGTCCCCTACACCGGTGGGGGGCGGTACGGCGGAGCCATCGCTTACCAGCCAAAGGATTGGGGAAACCCCCGCCACGGCTACCGCTGCGTGCGGGATCGCTGAGCGTGTGGGGATAAGAACGATGAAGCTGGTCATTGACGAGGTAAGCAAACTGTACAGAGGCAAGATCTGGGGACTGCGGGATTTCAGCCTGGAACTGGGCCCTGGTGTGTTAGGGCTGGTGGGACCCAATGGCGCCGGCAAATCCACCCTGATGCGCATCCTGGCCACCGTTACTAGGCCAACTGAAGGAAAAGTGACCTGGAACGGCACCGACATCGCCAAATCGCCCGACGAATTGCGGACTGTGCTGGGCTACCTGCCCCAGGACTTCGGCGTCTACCCCAACCTCAATGCAGTCGAGTTTCTGGAATATCTGGCCGCCATGAAGGGGTTGGACGGCAAGTTAGCCCGCAAGCGCATTGACCAATTGCTCCAGGTGGTCAACCTGGTCGAGGTGCGCAAGCGCCCGTTGGGCAGCTATTCGGGCGGCATGAAACAACGCGTTGGCATCGCTCAGGCGTTGCTCAACGATCCGCAATTGCTGATTGTGGACGAGCCGACGTCTGGGTTGGACCCCGAAGAGCGAGTGCGCTTCCGCAATCTGCTGTCCGATCTGGCTGGCGAGCGCATCGTGATCCTCTCGACGCACATCGTGTCGGATGTAGAGGCTGCGGCCACTGAGATTGCTATCTTGAACCAAGGGCATTTGCTGCGGCACGCGCTCCCCGAGGTATTGTTGCGTTCGGTCGAGGGCAAGGTATGGGAATGGATGATTCCTAGCGCTGATCTGACCGCTGCCAGGCAGCGCCACATCATTAGCAGCGCGGTCCGGCGAAGCGACGGCGTACATGTGCGTTTGATCTCCGAGGCGCCCCCCGACCCCGAGGCGCGATCCGTACCACCTGCCCTGGAGGATGCCTACCTGCATTGGATCGCGACCGGCAGGGATGGAGGTGGTAGATGAAAAGTTTGCACGTCATTTACCACCTGGTGCGGGCCGACTTCCTGGAGCGCGTGCGGCGCTACAGCTTCTTGATCAGCCTGGGGCTTACGATTGTTGCAGGGTACTTCTTCGTTCCCGCCACCAACGCCGACTACGTTACCCTGGATCTGGACGGTTACCGCGGCGTGTACAATTCGGCCTGGATCGGTAGCCTAGTCGCTCTGTTGACCACGTTGTTTCTGTGGTACTTCGGCTTCTACCTAGTCAAGAACGCCGTGGAGCGAGATCAACGAACGGGTGTGGGAGAGATCATCGCCGCAACCCCTCTCCGCAAAGCCTTCTACACTTTGGGCAAATGGCTGAGCAACTTCGCCACGCTTGCGGCCATGGTTGGGGTCCTCGCGTTGGCTGCCCTAGCCATGCAACTGATCCGCGGCGAAGAGATGCACATTGAGCTGTGGCCGCTATTCTCGCCGTTCCTGCTTATCACGTTGCCGACAATGGCGGTGGTGGCAGCCATGGCGTTGCTGTTTGAAACGATTCCAGGACTGCGCGGCGGCTTTGGCAACGTCGTCTACTTCTTCCTGGCGACCAGCGTATTTGACCTGCCAGATTGGACCGGTACGGATGTGTTGGGGATAACAGTCCTTCGGTCCAGCATAACCGCCGCGCTCAGCCCTGCGTTCCCAGATTACACCGGGAGCTTTGGCGTGGGTTTCGCCCCATTGGGAAGAGTAAGAACCCCGTTCATCCAGTGGCTTGAAAACTTCGGTTACACACCGTTTGGGCGTGAGTTGCAAAAGTTTCGCTGGGAAGGCATTGCCTGGACGCCTGACATCCTTCTGAAACGCCTGGCGTGGGTGGGCGTCGCCTTGGGGATGGCCCTGATGGCCGCGCTCTTCTTCAACCGTTTTGACCCCGCTGGCGGTCTTTTTTCTCGACTGGCCCTCCGGGCTCCGGCAGCGGGACGTGTTTCATCGGGCGGGGGGCGAAAGCCTCTGCAGCCCGACGGCGAACCCGAGACCATCCCCAAAGCGGAGGTACTCCTTCCTGCACCTGTTCACTTGACGCGACCCGCGACGGCGTCGATGCGCTTCAGGCAGGTATTGCTGGCCGAACTGCGCCTGATGCTGAAAGAACATCACCCCCGGTGGTACGCGGTCTCAGCGGGATTGATTGTTGCCGGTCTGTTCAGCGCTATGGATGTGGCGCGACGGTTCATACTGCCTGTGGCCTGGATCTGGCCGTTGCTGATCTGGTCGGCCATGGGCACTCGCGAGGCACGGCAGCAGACCGAGCAACTCGTCTTCATTGCCCCTCACCCGCTCCGCCGCCAACTTCCGGCCACATGGTTGGCAGGTGTGATTGTGGCTGTATTAGCGGGGAGTGGGGTGGTGGTGCGGTTGGTGCTGACCAGTGATTGGGCGAGCCTGCTGGCCTGGATGGTCGGTGCGCTATTCATCCCGTCGCTGGCCCTGGCGCTGGGTTGCTGGAGCAGCAGCAGTAAACTGTTCGAGGTAGTGTACACAGTGCTGTGGTACATCGGCCCGCTGAATCGGGTGCCACTCCTGGATTTTATGGGAGTGTGCGGTCAATCCGTCAGCACAGCCATGCCCTTGATTTATCTGACCTGTACCATCGCATTACTTGGATTGGCTGTCCTCGGTCGGCGACGGCAACTGCAGATTTGACAAGGATGTATGTTGAAGTACGTGTCTGGCAAGGAGGTTGAGATGAATACCAAGATGGAGCTTAGGATGCTCCTGATGGCAATCGGGATATTCTGCGTCCTAGCAGCCGCGTTAGCCGTTATTGACCCAGCGCTGTATCAACTGTTCAAAGACCTTGGGTGTCGCTACGCCTTTCCCCTCAACTATGATGCCACGCTGATACTCTTGCTGCCGTTGTATCTGTGGTACCGGCGCACAGCTCGGACAAAGCCCTTGCGCGAGTTCCCAGGCCAAGCTCTGTGGCCTGCCCTGGGCCTTAGCCTTCTGCTGTTTGCCCTGCCCATGGCGGTCAGACTCCTGCACAACCTGTATTTCGAGTCCTTGGACGAGAAGATTCCGCTAACCTTTCTCGTGCTGCTCACAATGGTTCTGGCCGAGGGTTATGCGCCTTCTTCTTTCGGGTTCAGTTCGCAAAAGCTGCCCAGGCATCTGGCGTTGGGCCTGTTTCTTTATGTCACCTTTGGCTTCGTGACGACACTGGGCTTCACTGCCATCGCAACGGGCGTGAACCCTTTCAAGGGCTATGATGTGCTCTACTTTCTCCTCTACTTGCCGTCTCAGCTTTTCGCCGTCGCACTGGCGGAGGAGGCATTGTTCAGAGGATACATACAGACCAAGATGAGCAGCGTTGTGGGGCCGACGAAGGCCATATTCTTCCAGGCCCTCCTTTTCGGCCTGTGGCACATCGTTGGGTGGATTGTCCCCCTGAACCTTGGCAGCATGACGTTCCACTTCGCCTCGGGCTTCCTCTTCGCGGTTGTGCAAGGCGCCTACTTCAGGTACACGCGGAACCTGGCGGGCCCCGTACTGCTTCATGCATTAACGAACGCCGTTTCCGGTGGAGCCACCATCAGCCTGCTCTCAATCGTTGGGGGTTCCAGGATGCCCTACATGATCGCTGGCGGTGTCGTTGCCATTGCCGTGACCGTCTTGCTGGCTGTGCTGGCGAGGAGAGTCAGCACGCTATTCGGGGTCTTGGCATCAAGCAGTGGGGGAGGTTAGCTCATGGGAAGCCGAACGGGCGCAAGACGATTGGCTCTTATCGCCCTCACTATGTTCATTGTTTAAGAAAACATCAATAGGAGGTGCAGCGATGATTACCAGGGTATGGGACGTGACCTTTACCGTGGCCGACCTGGAACGAGCGGCGGATTTCTACGAAAACGTTCTGGGGCTGCAGAAGAAGTACCAGTTCTCCACCTACGCCGGCTTCGACTGCGGCGGGGTGGAAATCGGCCTGGTGCCAGGCCGCACAACCGACGTGCAGGAAGATACACCCTGCATGGACTTCCTGGTGCGGGACGTGGACGAGGTTTACCAGACGCTGTGCGAACGGGGCGTCCGCTTTCTCAAGGAGCCCCACGACACCCTGTGGGGCAGTCGCATTGCCCTGTTCACCGATCCGGACGGCAACGTCCTGCAGTTGGTGCAGATAGATTGGCCCAAGTACTTCGCGGTCTGCGCGCCGCAGTAGTTCATCTTTACCAATCTACCATTCAGGAGGTGTAGCAATGGTGCTGAAAAATCTCTGGCGACGAAAAGGACGCACACTGTTGACCTTGGCTGGTATCGCTATTGGCGTGGCCGTGGTGGTGGCCCTGCTGGCCCTGGCCGACGGCATGACCGCCCAGATCACCGGGATGGCAGCCGGTGGCGGGGCCGATCTCACCCTCATGCAGGACGGGATCGCTGACATGTCTTTCAGCGCCCTGGGTGAGGAAGTGGGAGAGGCCATCGCCGCCATGCCGGAGGTGGAGTGGGTCTCCGGCCTGTTGTTCAACGTTCTCCCTGTTGAGCAACGACCTTTGTTCCTGGTGATGGGGATGGAGCCGCAAGGGGCCGGTATCCAACATTTCAGGATCGTGGAAGGAAGGTCGCTGCAGGGGGATGACGAGGTCCTGCTGGGCCGCATGGCAGCCGGCTTCTTCGACAAGGGCCCGGACGATGAACTGATACTGCAAGGTCAGCGCTATCGCATCGCTGGCGTTTACGAGACCGGCGTGGCCTACGAGGACGCGGGAGCCGTCCTTCCCCTCGCCGAAGCGCAGCGGCTGTTCAAGAAACGAGATCAGGTGAGCTTGTATCAAGTCAAAGTCCGGCTAGAGGCCATCGGAGAAGTAGACGCGCTGATCGAGAAGATACAGGAGCGTTTTCCGGACGTGGCTGCCTACCGGTCGTCCGAGTTTGCCCAGAACGCACCCGACATCAAGAACCTCCAGACAATTGCTGGGGCAGTCTCCCTCATTGGCTTGCTGGCTGGGGCGCTCGGTACAATGAACACCATGCTGATGAGCGTCCTGGAGCGCACGCGGGAGATCGGCACGTTGCGTGCCCTGGGCTGGCAAAAGCGCCAGGTGCTGGGGCTCATCCTTCAGGAGTCGTTGGCCTTGAGCCTGGCCGGAGGTCTGGTGGGTTGCCTCCTGGGAGCAGGGTTGGTAGCACTCATCAACCTGAGCCCGGCTCTCAAAGGGGCCTTTGTGGGCCGTCTTGGCCCGCCTGCTTTCGCTACGGGCCTGATTGTGGCGTTGGTGCTGGGTGCGCTGGGCGGCCTCTACCCAGCCTGGCGAGCAACGCGGCTTCAGCCGATAGAAGCACTGCGGTATGAGTGACAGACAGGAGGTGTACTATGGACTGGATCGTTGAGACCCGCGATTTGACCAAAGTTTATGGCGACGGTGCAGAAGTGCGCGCCCTGGATGGGGTCAATTTGACCGTGCGGGAGGGCGAATTCCTGGCTGTCATGGGGCCTTCTGGCAGCGGCAAGAGCACGCTGCTCAACCTGCTGGGGGCGCTGGATCGCCCCACGTCGGGCGAGGTCTACGTGGCCGGGGAGCGGCTGGCCGAAGTGCGAAATCTGGATCGCTTCCGCAGTCGCACGGTGGGCTTCGTCTTCCAAATGCACAATCTGATCCCCACGCTGACCGCGAGGGAGAACGTGGAGGTGCCCATGCAGGCAGGTCCTATCCCCCGCAGGGCCCGACGAGAGCGAAGCGAAGCACTGTTGGCGCAGGTGGGGCTGGCTGAGCGAGCCGATTACCTGCCAGCCAAACTATCCGGCGGCGAGCGCCAGCGGGTGGCCATCGCCCGCGCTCTGGCCAATCAGCCTCGCCTGCTGCTGGCCGATGAACCCACCGGCAACCTGGACTCAGCCAGCGGGGCGGAGGTGATGACGGTGTTCCGACAGTTGAACCAGCAACAAGGCATGACGGTAATCGTAGTGACCCATGACCCAGCCGTGGCCCGTTCCACCGATCGCATTGTGGCCTTGCGCGACGGGCGGATTGTGCGGGATGAACTGTCGGAGAACCCCTATCTGGAAGACCTGCGGGAGTTCCGGTTGTCGGCCCTGGGCCAGGCGTTGTTGAAGGGAAGGGTCCCCGAAGCGATACAGGGGATGGGACTAGAGTCACTACTTCCGGCCATGCAATCGGTTTTGTCTAGAGTGTAGCCTTTTCAGAACAGGAGGTAACAATGAGAAAAGTCTGGATCGTTGAGGTTTTGGTGGCCTGTCTGCTCCTGTTGACTATCGCTGCCTGCGCAGGGAAAGAGCGCCAGGAGCCCACCGAGCCAGTGGCAAAGGTGGTTCCCTCAGCCACGGACACAGCGGTGCCAGCTACGCCAACGGCTGAGCCGACCATTGAGGAGCCAAAGGCCACCCCGCCACCGACCGAAGCGCCCACCGACACAGCGGTGCCAGCCACGCCAACTGCTGAGCCCACCCTCGAGCAGCCAACGGCTACTCCCATCCCCACTCCCCGCCCCCTGGCCGAAGGGGAGTGCATCACCTGGTACGAAACCCCGGCCTTCCTGGATCAAGAGGTGTGTGTGGAGGGCAAGGTCAACTTCGTGCGCAGCGCCAATCCCGCCCGCACCCTTTTCTTCCTAGTGCTCGACCCCTCGGTGCCGGACATTGACCACTGCTGTGGGCTCTTCTACGGCTGGTTATACGTGAAGAACTTGTACGATCCCCTCCCCGAGGGCGGCCTCAGCGCGGTGTTCGAGGGCAAGTGCGTGCGGCTTCACGGCAAGATCGAGAAGGCCGAGGGAAAAGAGAATCGCAAAATGCCCATCAAGGCACCGGAGCAACTGGAGATCATCGAGTGCAGTGAGTGCCAGATCCCCGAAGCGTGTGGTTTCTAGGCGGATGCCTCGGCACTTGTCTTTGCCAGATTTCAGTAGTATAATCTATGGGCAACCATCAACGTGCCAGGCACTTGCGAACAGCCGACCGATTGAGCGACCTCATCTGGCTTGGAAGCACTATCGCCCTCAAGAAGCCTGTGGAAGTGCCTGGCACATGAGAGAGCAAAGGAGGCGAAAATGGACGAGAGGTGGCTTCTGATCGCACCGTTGGCGATACTGCAACTGGGGCTGATGATCTTCGCCCTGGTAGACTGGGCGCGCCGCCCCCGCACCCGCTACCTGGACCGCTGGGCCTGGCTGGTGATCATCGTCATCTTCAGCATCCTGGGGCCTGTGGCCTACTTCCTCCTGGGGCGCGAGGAGGAGTAGGAAGTAAAACGTAAAGCGTGAAGCGTAACTGCACATCGCAGGAGAATATGATGGACGTTGAAAGAAAAGGCATAGCTATCCGCTGTGAGGGGCTATCCAAGACCTACGGGCAGATAGCGGCCCTGAAGGACCTGAACCTGGCTGTCGAAGCGGGCACGATCTTTGGCTTTCTGGGGCCAAACGGGGCCGGCAAGACCACCACCATCCGCCTGCTCGTCGGGCTGGCCAGGCCCACCAGGGGACGAGGCTGGGTGGCCGGGCACGAGGTGACCGCCGACGGGAGAGCCGCCCGCCGCCTGATCGGCTACCTCCCCGAAGAGCCGGCCTTCTACCCCTGGATGAGCGGGGCTGAGTTCCTGGACTACGTGGGGCGGCTGTTTGGGCTGTCTGACACCGAGCGGAAGAAACGAGTGGACGAGCTGTTGGACCTGGCAGGCCTCCAAGAAGCGCGTCGCCGTCGCATCGGCGGGTACTCGCGGGGGATGCGGCAGCGCCTGGGGGTGGCCCAGGCCCTGATCAACCGTCCCTCAGTGCTCATCCTCGACGAACCGGCCTCGGCCCTCGACCCGCAGGGACGCCGCGACGTGCTGACCCTCATCGAGCAACTGCGGGAACAGGCCACCGTGTTCATGTCCACCCACATCCTCGCCGACGTGGAGCGGGTGTGCGACCGGGTGGCCATCATTGACCGCGGGCGGCTGGTGGTCGAAGCCAATCGTGAGGAGCTACAGGACCGCTACGCGCCGCCCGTCTTCGAGCTGAGCTGGGACGAGGGGGACAACCAGCAGGCCCAGGTGACGGACTTCGTGCGCCTGCTGGAAAGCGTGCCCTGGGTGAGCCAGGTGGAGCACCAGCGCCGGGCCTTGCGGGTCCACGTCGGCGACAGAGCGCAGGCGCGGCGCGAGTTGTTATCCCTGGTGGCACAGAGCCAGCTCATCCTGAGCCGCTACGAGCTGGTCCGTCCTACACTGGAGGACGTCTTCCTGCACCTGGTGAATAGGGAGGGTATCCGATGATCTTCCTGGCAATGTTGCGTAAAGAACTGATGGAACAGTGGCGCTCGCGGCGATTGGTGGTAGTGGCCGCGGTGCTGCTGTTCTTTGGATTCCTGTCCCCGCTGAGCGCGAAAATGCTGCCCGACCTGATGAAAAGCCTGGGTGGCACTGGCGGGGTCGTGATCGAGATTCCCCCGCCCACCGCCCAGGACGCCCTTTTTCAGCACGTGAAGAACACCAGCCAGTTCGGGGTGTTGCTGGCCGTGCTGCTGGCTATGGGCGCCTTAGCCCGTGAGAAAGAGCGAGGCACGGCAGCGATGGTCCTCAGCAAGCCGGCCTCCAGAGCCAGTTTCCTGCTGGCCAAGTTCGTGGCCCTGACCCTGCTCTTCGCCCTGTCCCTGGCCCTGGCCGGGCTGGCCTGCTACTACTATACCATCGTGCTGTTCAAGGGAATCGGGCAAGCCCGATTCGTGGAGATGAACCTGCTGCTGGCGCTGTTCATCGAGTTCTACCTGGCGGTGACCTTGTTGGGCAGCACCATTACCCGCAGCCAGGTGCTGGCTGGTGGCCTGGGGCTGGGAGCGGTTTTCGTGGTGGCCATCCTGGGGGCATTGCCCCGCCTCGGAGATTACATGCCTACGGCGCTGCTGGAATGGGCGAGAGTACTGATGGCCGGGACCGGAGAGCCGGCCTGGGGCGCGGTAGCCGTCAGCCTGGCAGGGATAATCGCCTGCCTGGGAATAGCGCTGGTAGTGTTTGCGCGACAGGAATTGTAAAAAACCCACTGTGGAGGGTTTACATGAATGACATAGCAATTCACACCGAGAACCTCACCCGCGATTTTAGCACGGTACGAGCGGTGGACAGTCTCACCATGGAAGTGCCGACCGGCATCATCTTTGGCTTCCTCGG
>VGOG01000065.1 GCA_016875995.1 Chloroflexota bacterium | reverse complement strand
TCAGTCCTACCAAAAGAACCCCAGACCATGGCCACTTTCCGCCCTTGCTCAGCCATAGCCTCGGCAACTTCTGCAACCCCATGACCGATAGTGACGTTCATGGAGCCACTACAGGCATCGAGGTAGCAGTTCCCCTCACTATCGTACAGGTACACCCCCTCCCCCCTCTCGATGATGGGATACTCCTTCAAAAAATCTCGATAGAAAACGTGATCTTTGTACATGCTTACCCCCTTGTGACCTTATTCTACGAATGATCGGGTAATACGCACCCGCCTAGATTTCCTTCAATTCATTCGCCAGAAGGAAAACCAAATCATCCAGGAAGCGGATCAATCCTTCGCCATCGTTCCTTGTGACTACATCGTGGTTATCGATTTTCGTTGCTACCCGGCGTAAGAATTCATCATCCAAACCGGCATGCTGCATGATGGCGATTAAACGTCTAGCCGTTTCTATCAGCCTGAAAGGACCATAACGCCATGGTTCATCTACCAAGCCCCGGGCACTTGTTACGATGTAGCATAGCAACTCAAGAACCTCCGCCCTCAACTTCTCAACTTCCATCTGGTCTCCCCTCATAGCGCTCATAATGGACTATCTCCTCGATAGCGCGCCTTGCAGGCGCCTTCGTCTCCCCAGCCGGATAACCTAGAGAGATGACTAGTTCCGGGATCACAGAGGGAGGAAGATCGAGGAGTACTTGTACCGCCTCCCGGTTGAAGGAGCCGATGGGACAAGAGCCCAAACCCAACTCCTGGGCCAAAAGCATGATGTTTTGAGCAGCCATAGCGGTGTCCATCCGGGGGAGGAATTGCTGAGGAGGTCGCCCCCCTCGCTCCAATACCCTGTCCATATCGGTGCATATCACTATGGCTGCCGTTGGCTCGCCCAGCATACCCGGTGAAACAGCCCTGAGTTTTCGTATGTTGGCATCCTCACGTAGAACGATGAAGGTCCAGGCCTGCACATCGCCTCCTGTGGGAGCCCACCTCGCTGCATCGAGAAGCAGCATAATGTCCTCTAGGGCCACCTCTCCTGAGGTATACTTCCTTACGCTTCGTCTGTACTTTATGGTTTCCAAGATAGTCATATCATTCCCCTGGGGATCTTTCAGGGCTCACAAGCCTCCACAACCTGGCTCGCGAGAAGGCTTACTATATCGCCATCCCCTATCTTGAAGCCAGCGAGTACACCCGCCCACGCAAGCAGTCCCTCTCCAACGCCTTCGGGGCAGCTAGCCGTGCCGTGCTCCAAGAATTCGCTTCCATTCCCCGTAGCGCTTTTCAGCAGATCCGCAATAGAGGTGGTCGTCATGCAGGAACGTGTCCCTTCAGCTTCGTTCTGCCCCGAACTCCTGCTTCACCTGGGCGCGAAGCTCAGGCTGGGTGAGGAAGTCGAGCGCGGTAAGCGCCATCAGTTTGGTGGCTACGATCATACCTACCATGGCTTTCTCGCTGATGGTGGCCGCTGCGAACTCCGACGTATGCCCTTGGATACTACCTGGCACAATGGCGACGAAGGGGTGGATGGCTGGCACTATGTGGCTGACGTTGCCCATGTCCGTCTCGGATAGGCGGCTATGGTCAGCCGGTTCCACCTCCAGGCCGAACGCAGCACAATGCTCAGCAAAAGCACGTGCCAGAGTGAAGTTGGTGCGCATCTCTTTGAAGGTGGGCGAAACGTCCATGCTCAACGTCGCCCCAGTGGCCAGCGCGCCCGCCTCGGCACAGCGAATCACCTTTTGCAAGGTTTCCTGCCGATAAGCGTAGTCAGTTGCCTGCACATTGAAAACGGCTTCTGCCAGGTCTGACACGGCATCATAAGCCCTACGGCCCTTGGTGATCTCGCCGTGGATGCGCACATCCGGGCGCAGGTGCTGACGCAAGGCGTTGATGTTATTGTAGGTCAGCAACACCGCATCCAGAGCATTGATCCCCAGATGCGGGGCTACAGCCGCATGGGCCGACTTGCCCCGGAAGGTGAAAATGACCCGTCCACCACATAGGGTGTTGGCCTCCATCACCGTGCGGCCGAATGTGGAGGGATGTACGAGCATGGCGGCGTCCAGGCCATCGAAGACTCCGGCCTCAGCCATGGTGATCTTTCCGCCGCCAGCCATCTCCTCAGCCGGCGTGCCGCAGTACACTACCTGGCCAGCCAGTTGGGACAGTACCTTGCGCAACGCCAAGGCCGCTCCCAACGCAATCGTGCCGACCAGGTGATGTCCACAGCCATGTCCAATCTCCGGCAGGGCGTCGTACTCCCCCAGCAGGCCGATAGCGGGTCCGCCCGGCTGGCCCTTCGCACGGGCAACAAAGGCGGTTGGAAGCCCAGCCACGCCGCGCTTCACCTGGAATCCAGCCTCTTCCAGCGCGCTGCTCAGCACACGCATGGCCTCGAACTCCTCGAACTTGATCTCGGGATGGTCGTAGATGTGGCGGGCAATGGCGAATAGCTGAGGAGTCAAGGCATCGATTTCGGCCAGCAACTGCTCCTGCAATGAGTCTTTCATCTGTTCCCTGACGTGTTACCTCCAGATTCAACTGCTTCCTGTCAATGCTGCCGGTGTCGTCAGCAATTCATATGACAGACCGTAACCTGCTAGGACTTGACTCCGGAGAAAGACAAGGGAGATGAAATTGGCTATCTCACGCGCCTCATACGTGGGTCAAAGATATCTCTAATCCCATCCCCTAGCAGATTGTAGCCCATGGTGGCCATCAAGATCATGAAGCTGGGGAATGTCGAGATCCACCATTGATTCATAACGTAAGGGGTACCCTCCCTGACCATCAGCCCCCATTCCGGGGTGGGGGGCTGGGCTCCCACCCCAAGGTACCCCAGCATCGCCATATAGAGGATGACCCGTCCCACATCAAGGCTAACTTGCACGATAAGTGGGCCAATGCAGTTGGGGATAACATGCTTAACTAGGATGCGAAAAGGCTTCGCTCCGATTGCCCTTGCGGCTTCGACGAACTCTTCTTCTTTTGTGCTTATCACTGCAGCACGTGCCATGCGCGCATAGAAGGGCCACCAGACGAATCCCATAGCTATCATTACATTGGTAAGGCCACTTCCCAAGGTAGCTGAAACTACAACCGCGAGTACTAGATGGGGGAACCCTAAAAAGACATCGGCCGCCCGCATGATGACTGTGTCAACGAAACCCCCTATATAACCTGATAGGAAGCCTAGTGAGAAACCCGTTATGCATACGATAGCTAGTGCTAGAAAGCCGAAGCCAAGCGAGATGCGCGTGCCGTGCACAACCCGACTGAAGATATCTCGACCATATTCATCGGTGCCCATTAAGTGGCTAGTACTGGGAGGCAGGAATCTATGGGCTGGGTTAATGCCATAGCGCGGCTGTGTAGCAATGAGATCTGCCAACAGTGCAAGCCCGAATAAGCCTAGTACTATGAGTAGTCCGGTCAAGGTAAGTGGGCTTTTCCCCAAAAGGCGAAACGTGTCAAGGACAAACGACCGTTGGTCCTCTGTGTGCACTTGAATTCGGCGCTTTGCTACGGCAGCCATTTTGCTCAAATCCTGAACTGGTGACCTCGTTTCTGTTGGCAAACCCCCGTCAGGCGTATCGGATCTTGGGGTTGAAGAAGCCGTACAAGAGATCGACGCTCAAGTTCACGATGGAGTACGAAAGCCCTAATATTATGGCCAGAGCCATAATCGGGTTATAATCACTCCAAACTATGCCGTGTACAGCAAGACGTCCCATGCCAGGCCACCCAAAGATGGTTTCGACCACGAAGCTGCCCCCTAACATAGCGCCGACGGACGAACCTATAATTGTAATAACTGGAATCAGGCTGTTCTTCAAGGCATGTCGGTAGACAACCATACGCTCTGAGAGACCTTTTGCACGAGCTACACGGATGTATTCTTGAGTCATCACCTCCAGCATGGTGGCACGCTGCATGCGCATAATGGCTGCAATCTCCGGCAGCGCAAGTACGAAAGCCGGCATCACGATGTGGTGAAGACTACTAAGGAAGGCTTCAAGATTGCGTGCAAGCACGCTATCGACGAGATATAGGCCTGTGACGGTGGGTGGAGGCAATATGTTGCTGTCTAACCTGCCTGTGGCCGGAAACCAACGCAAATGCCGATAGAAAATGATCTGGATGGCCAGTCCCAGCCAAAACTGGGGAAACGACAGGCCAACTAGTGCGATAAGACGGAATACATGATCCATAGCCGAGTCTTTGTAGAATGCTGAGATGACACCTAACAACACACCCAGAGCGCCCCCTAGTAGCAAGCTTACTAACGCCAGCTCGACTGTAGCAGGCATGTATCTCTTAATTAATTCTAAAACCGGCTTGCTGTGTGCCATAGATCTGCCAAAATCACCGCGTATGAGATGGCTCATATAGCGAAAATACTGCTCGTGGAGAGGGCGATCCAGCCCAAACTCGAGCCGTATCTTTTCAACTACTTCCTCCGAGGCCCAGAGTCCTGCCGCTACTCGCGCGGGATCTTGTGGCATGAGATGTGAGATCGTGAAGGTCAGCAGAGTCACACCAAAGAGAATCGGAACCGTCAAGGTGAGACGCTGTAGGAGATATCTCGTCATTACTTTTCTTCCAACGTTTCTTCATCACGATGAGAAGAAAGAGCTAAGCAAAGATTCACTGAACCACCACGAAAGGACGGGAAGCCCCTTCTTAAACAAGACCCACACTGACGGTACCACCGAGTGTCTTCCATCTACAATTCGGAAATTTGCCCCCAACCCATCAGATCTTGCCGTTCTCCCGGCAGATCCAGGTCGCTTGACCCGCTGTGACGCGCCAGCCCAAATGTCGCCAGACGGTCAGCATGCCAGGCACCACGCAAACGAGGCCCGAAGCTGAAGCCCCGTTTGCGTGGTGCGCGTTCCAGGCCACCTGTCCTGCCTTTCACCTCAGCGGAGTTGTTCCTTGCCCCCTTTGGGTTCTACCGCTCTGGCCGCCCCTCAATGTAAACCCCGGAGAAGTTGGGCACCATCTGGGTCATGGCGAAGGGTGTGTATGCTGGAGGGTTCTTGACCCACTTCTTGTAGACGTAAGTTGCAGGTTCCTCCCAAGTAGTAATAGCGACTGCCCCATCCTGGATAGTGTGCTGTATCCGTGAGTATATCTCACAACGCTTCTCGGGGTCAGTTTCCATCTGACCAGCATCGATCAGAGCATCCAACTCCGGGTTCCTCCAAAGATGGAAGTTGTACCCCGCTTCTGAGCCGATCATCTTGCCATGCCAGATTTTGACTACAAACTCATGCGGGTCGGCCACAAGCGGAAAGAACCACATCCCAGTCATATGGTACGGTCGCGGTTCTTCTAGCGGCTTCTGGAGTGCCTCAGCATAGACCGTGGCCCATTCCTTGCTCTCGATATGCAACGTGATCCCGATCTGCTCCAGGCCCTCCTGCAATACCAGGACGGCCTGACGCCAGTCGACCGCCTTCATATCGATGTGCATCCTTAGCGTAAAACCGCCGTCAGGGTAACCGGCCTTAGCCATATATTCTTTGGCCTTGGCGATGTCGTATTCATAGATCGGGACAGAAGGGTCAAAGCACTTCAAGTCGCGCGGGAAGAACCCTTGCGCACGGCGCGCTTTTCCGTTCCAGACAAGCTGGTTCACCTTGTCCCAGTCGAATACGTGTTGGATGGCTTTGCGCACGTTGATATTATCCAAGGGGGGCTTTTGTGGGTTCATGTAGAAGGTGAAGATCTTGGGGGAGGATTCAAAGATATCCACCACGTTGTCTGGACTTGCCAACAAATCCGGTATCCACGCAAAGGGTAGCGCGTACCCCCCACCCCACCAATCGGCATCCCCGGCTTCGAACACCGCCTTGCGAGTTTCCAGCGCTGGGATGAATTTCAGTACGAGTCGGTCAACGTGGGGGATGTCCCAACCACGCCAATAATAAGGGTTCTTCACCATCTCAATCCGGTCGTCCCATTCCCATATCTCCACTTGGTAGGGACCTGTGCCACAGGAGTGCTCAATTAGATATTCTTTGGCCCAGGGGTCATCTGCTGTGGCATGCTCTTGGACGCATTTGGGGCTCACCCAGAAGCTAGAGCCCCAGGGCGCAGCCATAACAGCTGGGAAATAGGAGAGCGGCCGCTTCATTACCACTCTGACGGTGTGGTCGTCCACCACCTCCACAGATTCAACTGCCCCCCACTGCCCGGCAGCGAACGCCGCCAGCCCCATGGCGCGATCAAAGCTGAACTTGAGCGCCTGAGCGTTCCAG
Source organism: Chloroflexota bacterium (assembly GCA_016875995.1). Classification (GTDB taxonomy): domain Bacteria; phylum Chloroflexota; class Anaerolineae; order VGOG01; family VGOG01; genus VGOG01. The sequence goes on along the minus strand of VGOG01000065.1, from coordinate 12,117 downwards.
GGGGTGCCGTCATAGAATTTAACCCCTTCGCGCAGCTTGAGGGTCCACTCCGTGGAGTCATCATTGGCCTCCCATTCAGTGGCCAGGACACCTTCGAATTCACTGGTCCCCGGCTTATAGCGGACCAGTTGTTCGTACGCATTCGGGATGCATTGGGCCGTGGAATCGATCAACGCCGGGTCACACCCTCGGCCCAGTTTATCATCCGTACCAATGTAACGAAGGACGACTTCCTTCTCAGGTGTCGCCGTAGGTGCCGGCGGCGGTACGGTGGGCGTAGCGGGCACAGGGGTGGCTGCTGGCGCACAAGCACTCAGCACCGGAGCCAGGATTCCTAAGGCGACGATCGCTACGACTGTAAGTGTAAGTACGTGTCGGCCATTCATGGCTTTCTCCTCCTTTGGTGTAATAAGTGGTTGAACATAGTTCTTCGGATTCGCTTCTGCGTGCCATGTACGTGTTGGCTTTTCATGACTTTTTCCTCCTTTGACATTTACTTTCGTTGCCGCAGGGTAAGTAGACCCCTCTCCCTGCTCAACGATGGGTAGCTCCTTGAGTAAAGAGCCATCAAAAACATGATCCCTACGCATCAGACTGTCCTCCTTTCTTAAAACATGGGGAAGATCACGATATTCAAGGACGTGGCAGCCGTGAAACGGACGCCTGCTTCAAGCCTGTTCCGCCTCGAACTCTTGCTTCACCTGGGTGCGAAGCTCAGGCTGGGTGAGGAAGTCGAGCGCGGTAAGCGCCATCAGCTTAGCGGCTATGATCATTCGCATCATGGCTTCCTCGGTTATCGTCACCGCTGCGAACTCGGGTGTATGCTCTTGTACACCCCGTGGCACAATGGCGACGAAGGGGTGGATAGCCGGTACGGCGTGGCTAACATTGCCCATGTCCGTCCCGCCCAGGCGGCTACGGTCAGCCGGTTCTACCTCCAGGTCGAACTCGGCGCAATGGGCAGCAAATGCGCGTGCCAGGGTGAAGTTGGTGCGCATCTCTTTGAAGGTGGGCGAAACGTCCATGCTCAACGTCGCCCCAGTGGCCAGCGCGCCCGCCTCGGCACAGCGAATCACCTTTTGCAAGGTTTCCTGGCGGTAAGCATAGTCGGCTGCCCGCACACTGAAGATAGCTTCTGCCAGGTCTGGCACGACGTTGTAAGCTCCACCACCCTGGGTGATCACGCCGTGGATGCGCACATCCGGGCGCAGGTGCTGACGCAGGGCGTTGATGTTGTTGTAGGTCAGCAACACCGCATCCAGAGCATTGATCCCCAGATGCGGGGCTACAGCCGCATGGGCCGACTTGCCCCGGAAGGTGAAAATGACCCGTCCACCACACAAGGAGCAGGACTCCACTACCGTGCGATCGGAGGGATGCACAAGCATGGCAGCGTCCAGGCCGTCGAAGACACCCGCCTCAGCCATGGTGATCTTTCCGCCGCCAGCCATCTCCTCAGCCGGCGTGCCGCAGTACACTACCTGGCCAGCCAGTTGGGACAGCACCTTGCGCAGCGCCAGGGACGCTCCCAACGCAATCGTGCCGACCAGGTGATGTCCACAGCCATGTCCAATCTCCGGCAGGGCATCGTACTCCCCCAGCAGGCCGATAGTGGGTCCGCTGAGTTGACCCTCCGCACGGGCAACAAAGGCGGTTGGAAGCCCAGCCACGCCGCGCTTCACCTGGAATCCAGCCTCTTCCAGCGCGCTGCTCAGCACGCGCATGGCCTCGAACTCCTCGAACTTGATCTCGGGATGGTCGTAGATGTGGCGGGCAATGGCGAATAGCTGGGGAGCCAGGGCATCAATTTCGGCCAGCACTTGCTTCCGCAGCGAGTTGTCCATCTGTTCCATGATGTGCTTCCTGTCAATGCTCCAGGGTCATCAGAAGGTCATACAACCGATCGTAACCCGTTGTCGGCTTGACTCTGGGGGAAGGATACGTTCGTTTGCTGTGGGCCAGGCCCATGTCCACCAGAGCTTCGCACAGCTTCAAAGCGCAGATCGCTGGCTCGACCACCGGGATACCGGGATAGCCCTTGCTCTCCAGCTCCTCAGCAATACGCGGCCCCCAGCCGGTCGTTCCGGTGCAGCCCAGGACGATCACGTGAGCGCCGTCTTCCTCGATGGCCTGCACCGAGGCCTGGGCGAAGGCCCGCATCGAGACTTCCGGAGCGTGGTCCAATTCCAGCACCGGGATGTCAACGGCACGCACGGAGGCCAGCTTGCCCTCCAGGCCGTAGACCTTGCTCTGGTTCTCGTAGAACAAAATCGAACTGGAGAGGGGCGACACCAGACTGAACCGCTGTCCCAGCAGGGCCCCGACCAGCATTCCAGCCTGCCCGGCACCGACGACAGGGATGTGGACGGCTTGTCGTGCCTCCTGAAGCCCGGGATCAGCGACACAGTAGATCATCACTGCGTCGAAGCCCTGTTGTTCCGCCTCACACGCTCGAATCACCACTCCTGGGGTGGCCAGGGCGCGGTCCAACTCTCCCTCGACACTAGCCGGCCCATGGTCGAGGTAGACCTTTTCCAGGCTGGTGCCTGGCCTGGCGGCTGTTGCCAGACCACCGAGCGGCAGGTGTTCCTCAGGTCGTCGAGCTACGGGTGAGATCACCAGGACTTTCATTCCGACTCCGGCACTTCTACATTGCCGACATACCCCCATCCACGGAGAGGGTACTGCCAGTAACGTAGCTGGACTCATCCGAAGCCAGATATATCGCTGCTCCGACCAGTACTTCAGGTTCCGCGATGCGATTGAGTGGAATCTTGCTCCGGATGGTCTCTCTAACCTCGGTTTTTGAAAGCAGGGCGTCGCTCATGTCGGTCCAGATGATGCAAGGGGATATAGCATTGACCCGGATATTGTAGGGTGCCAGGGCCACAGCCATACCATTGGTAAGCGTCCTTAGCCCTCCCTTGCTGGCGCAGTAGGGCACGGTGGTGGGCGTCGTTCTCTCGGTCATAATCGAGGTGATATTGATTATGACGCCGCCGTTCCCCGCCTCGACCATCCGCTTGGCTACCGCCTGACCACACAGGAAGGCCCCTTTCAGGTTGATGTCCAGGACCCTATCCCACTCCTCTTCGCTTACCTCCAAGAAGGGGACACGTCCGATGACCCCGGCGTTGTTGACCAAGATATCCACGCGATCGAACTCTTTGTAGACTTCCTCGACCATATTCTCCACTGACACTCGGTCAGCCACGTCTACTCGGACGGGGAAGCCTCGGCGACCTAGATCCCGGATCCCACCAGCCACAGACTTTGCATTATCTAGATTGATGTCTGCCACCGCGACATCCGCGCCTTCCCTCGCAAACCCCAGGGCTATGGCACGACCATTCCCTCTCCCTCCCCCTGTCACAATGGCAACTTTATTCTCCAACCTCACGATATACCTCCTGGTCTGATTACTGAGAAACTTAGCGTACTTCGTGCAGGAAGAACATGTCCCAGATCCCGGTCATTGGCGCAGCAACCTGCACGCTGGTCACCACATCCAGTACATACGGCTTGCCAGACCCGAGGGCCTCTTCCAGCGCTGGCTTGAAGTCGTCGGGCTTCTCGACCCGTGCTCCGGCCATCCCGTGGGCCTGGGCAACTGCGGCGAAGTCAGGGTTGTAAGGCTTCCCCTGTGGATCCTTGAACTCCGTGCCGATCATCCGCTCCGCATAGCGCGCCTTCTGGATGGGCACGACCACTCCGTAGGCATAGTTGTTCATCACCACCCACACTGGAGCGATGCCGTACTCCACCGCCGTCGTCAGTGTGCTCTCTACTGCGCTGAAGCCGCCATCGCCGACCAAAGCCACCACCGGCTTGTCTGGGCGAGCCAGTTTGGCCCCCAGGGCTGCCGGCGCACCGAAGCCCATGGGTGCAAAGGGGCCAGGAGAGACCAGTGTCTGCGGCTCATAGAAAGGCATTTGCTGGTGGGCGAGATACTTGTTGAAGCCGACATCGGTGACCACAATGCCATCGCGTGGGAGGACATCGCGAACCTCCTTGACAACTCTAGCTGGCTCCATAGGCACAGCATCCGACGCATACGCGGCGGCGAACTGTGCGTTCCACTCAGCTATTTTGCGCTCGATCTCCTTGATGCGTGGCGATGTCTGCCAATCCCGCCTGGGGGTGAGTTGCTTGACTTGGCGGAGCAACTCAGCCAGCGTCGCTTTACTGTGGCCAACGATTCCCACTTCGACGGGGTATATTTTGCCAATTTCCTGTGGTTCGCTGTCCACGTGAATAAGCTTGGTAGGTGGTATGAGGAACACACGCTCCCGATCCCAGGAGCTTGATTCCACCTCTGGAAAGGTGGTGCCCACTGCGAGCAACACATCGGCCGTCTTGGTCAACTCATGGGCCACACCATTGCCTCGCATGCCGGTAACCCCAACGGCGAGGGGATGATCCTCAGGGATCAAGCCTTTTCCGACACCGGTTGTAGCCACTGGGATGCCCAGATATTCCGCCAGCGCCCCGATTTCAGGACCAGCTTCCTGGGTCATGGCCAGCCCGTCGGCATAAATGACCGGTCTCTCGGCTTCGACCAATAACCGCGCGGCCTGGGCAATGGCATCGAGATCACCCACGATGTGTTGCCCCGTCGGTCGCCGTTTGGCCAACTCAGGAATCTCAACGTCAATTCGTTCCAGGCTCAAGTCCATGGGCAAGTCTATGAGGACCGGACCAGGTCGACCCGAGAGCGCCACATTGAACGCATGGGCCATGATATCCGTTATCGCGTCTGCGCGATGTACACGCCAGGCCCGCTTGACAAACGGCTTAAAGATCTCAAACTGGCTGGCATCGGAGTGGAGACGTAGCTCCTGAAATGGCTCTTTGCCGAAGTGGTAACTTGGAACGTCCCCAGCAAGCACGATCATCGGTACACTGTCAACCGCTGCATTGGCCACCCCTGTTGCGCCATTGGTGAGACCCGGTCCCACGTGCAACAGCAGGACACCGGGCTTGTGACTCACTCTGGCATAAGCATCGGCGGCATGAGCTGCGATCTGCTCGTGCCGCGTCGAAATGTACCGGATGCTGGAGTCGTAGAGCGCGTCGCAGAGCGGAGCCACCGTGTGGCCAATCTCGCCAAAGACGTATTCGACTCCTTCTTGTTCCAGGCACTTGATGATCACATCAGCACCTCTGAGCATGACAACCTCCTTGCAGATTTATGATTTAGCTTCGGAAAAAAGGCTTACAGATGGTTACAAATTTCTAAACCGTATACTTTCACTTCTGGACCGACACTTCACGATAGCCGAGGGGGAGATCCGCCACTTCCTGTTCCAATCCCAGCGCAATCAACGTCGCAGGCAGGGGCACCCCATCCTTACTCCAACCTCGGTGCTTGTAGTACTCGGCAAGCATATCGCCCAGGTGCGGCAGATAATTTTTTGAGCCTCCCTCATCGAACTTTTCGGTGGTGATGCGAGGAGGTAAAACGTCATCCTTGCGACTCAGCCCGCAACATAGGTTATACATGCGTTTCAGATTGGAGGCCCGCTCACCCACGCGAAGGAACTCCTCAAGTGTCATGTCCCATCCAGTAACCAGATTGAGCCAAGTGACGATGTCGGACGGCGCGATAGCTCCAGCGATGAAGTGGCACAGCTTGAGAGAATTGTACAGCCCATAATAATCCTGGGCGATGGCTGTCATAACACCCTTGCCAACAGTAGCGTGGCGGTCCATGGGCTCGTCGTACCCAAGCTCTGGAATGGCATATCGTTCCAGCCCATGGCTCATGCCACGATGACAGCCGCCCCGTGGGTATGTGGCATACGCCGCGGCCAAGCTGCTCAGTGCACGCGGATCATGATATGGGAGGGCCATTCCCTTGACGTGTATAGCGAACTCAAGGGTCAGCCCTCCAAGAGACTCCGCCGCTGCCCTCACTCCGTGTCTTAACAGTTGCCCAATACCCTCACCACGCCCGATGGCGTGCACCATCTGGATCAGTGCTTCAGGATCGCCCCAGTTGAGCGCGATTCCACCCGTGTCTGACTGGGTGATGATCCGTCGTTCGTAGGCCTCCATGGCAAAGGCTATACAGGTACCAGTCTCGATGGTATCTATGCCATAGCGATTGCACAGCTCGTTAGCCAGCGCAATAGCCTCCAGATCATCCACCATACACATGGAGCCTAGCCCCGCCAAAGCCTCGTACTCCGGGCCCGCGCCATCGACACCAGCGTAGGGGCCTTCCGACACTTTGACAACCCGTCCGCAACCTATAATACACGATTTGCAATAGTAACGGCCTGTCAGGATAGTCTCGGCCATTGTCTGGCCGGATATCTTCTCCGCACTGTCCACCCACTCCCCGATGCGCCAATTCTTGACCGGCATATCGGCCAGCACGGCATTGGTCACCACCCCACCCCCTGTTCCATACTTATGGTAATTGGTCGTCTTTTCCCGGATCAATGGAGCCAGGCGTTTAATTGATGCCTGAAGTGCTTCGGGCCCCGCGATGGCAGGGGCTTGACTACCGCACACAACGACAGCTTTAAGGTTCTTCGCCCCCATCACAGCACCCAACCCGGTCCGGCCCGCAGCACGGGCGTGCTTGCCATCGTGCATGATGGCCGCGATGCGTGCCAGGCGCTCACCCGCCGGTCCAATACAGGCCACGCTGGCCTTCGGATCGGTAACACTTTTGAGGTGTGCGTCTACTCCGTAAGTGTCTTGGCCCCAGAAACCCGTCGCATCTCGGATTTCCACGCCCTGGTCATGTATCCAGACATACGCGGGCCTGGGTGACTGGCCGGTGATGATCAAACCATCATAGCCGGCGCTCTTGAGCGCCACACCCCAACTCCCACCGGCGTCTGATTCCCCCCAGATGCCTGTCAGGGGCGACTTAGCTACCACAGCGTGCCTCCCGGATGTGGGCACTTTCGTACCGGTTAAGGGACCAGTCATAAAGATGAGCACATTTTCCGGTCCAAGGGGATCGGTGGAGGCGGATGTCTCGTCATAAAGCATTCTCGCTCCCAGACCGCTGCCGCCTATGTAGGCCCGAGCCAGGCCGTCGTCCATCTGTTGTTCTGTGACCTCTCCGCTTGTTAGATTGATTCTAAGGATCCGCCCCATGTAGCCATATGGCATGATCAACTCCTCGGTGTGTGCGCCATTGATAAGAGATCGGGTCTGATGGTGTCACGGAAACAGCGCGAGAAACATAAGTGCTTGTATTCAACCCGTCCAGTTATATTCCCGGCTTTACCCACCGCTGATAGGAGGTAGCAGCCGCAACTCGTCACCGGGCTGTACAGAGGTGTTCGGGCTAGCGATCTGTCCGTTAATTGAAATCACCATGTGGCTACCCAAGCCGGCTTGAGAAATCGCGTGGTTAATCATAGCCTTCAGCGCCGGCACCCGCCCCGCGATCATAGCTAGAGCATCTCGCACGGTCGCTGGTCTCGGAACCTCCAACTCGACTTCTTTCACTCCAACCGCCCGCCTGAACTCAGCATGGAACACCACTTTAACCCGTACCACTGCTTCATCTGAATCAGGCATGCCAGCCCAGGGCCTCCAACTGTACCTTACTCTCCCTCACGCCACCATCCGGGCTCACAGCCACACCCAACTCCAGCCTCATCGTGTTCCTCTGCAGACGGCACTATGTCTGCTATATTTTTGCTCTCCGGTGTATCCCAATTTGGCAGATAATTGGGTTGCTGCTTTAGTTACGACCCCTTTCAGCTCCTCGAGCCGGTTTAGGTCTATCTGCGAAGAAGGGCCTGAAACACTAATAGACGCGACTACCTGCCCGCGATAATCAAAGATGGGAGCAGCTACACATCTCACTCCCTGATAGCGTTCTTCGTCGTCCACCGCGTAGCCTTGTTCCCGCACTACCTGTAAATGAGCTTCCAATGAGGCTGAATCGGTGATGGTCCTTGGGGTAAATTGGGGTAATTCCCGGCCACGGTAAGTCTGCCGCAATTGCTCAGGGGACAAATAGGCAAAAAGCGCTTTTCCACTGGCCGTACAATGCCCTGGGGCTTCCATGCCGATGTCGGTTGAAATGGCGATGATAGAGCTGCCTTGAATCCTGTCCACGTATATAGCGTCAGTACTGGACAAGACCGCAAGGTGTACGGTTTGTCCTGTTTGCTCCGCCAGTTCCTCCAGAAACGGTCTGGCTCGCGTACGCACGTCAATGGTCTTCAAGGCTAAGGAACCGAGTTCAATGCACTTGGATCCCAGCCTATACTTTCTTGTCTCAACCTGATCCACAAATCCACGAGCCTGCAAGGTGCACAGCAAACGATAGGCGGTGCTCTTGTCCACCTTCAACACCTCGGAGATTCCCGTTACCCCCAGAGGCTCAACAGCAGACCCCAGTATTTCTAGGATGTGAAGACCTCGGTCCAAAGAACCAATAGTCTTAATCATAACTCATCCCGCCGTCGAGTTAGTGTTGTATAATGCGCAACCATCATGCATATTATACAACAAAATCGCGATTTTGTCAAGGATGAATTTTTGCCAAGACATCGTTACCAGGTGATGGGACAGATTCTGGACAAAGCTAGTGCTCCTCAAGTAGAATGGTTATGGAACCAAGTACATCGAAGGAGCACCAGCTATGGCAGATATGGCGTACAGGGAAAGGAAGGAATGGAGAAACTGACTCTTTGGAAGTTTTGCACCATTTGGAGTATAATGGCCCTGACCAGATAGCCCTCTTCCCACCTATATTCTTGGATAAGATCAGCACCGACTCCTTCTCGCCTGCGACCCCCGAGGATGGTAACGATCCATTGGCTTATTTCAGTTCGGCCGCAAGGCCTCGGAAGCGGCGATCGGTCGGACGCCGCTGGCTCCCTCACCGGTGCCGCGGGTCAAAGGTGGCCCTCCCCCCCACGAGCTGACGGAGGCGGAGATCGAAGAGCTGGTCGCCGCCTTCGGCAGGGCCGCCGGCCGGGTGAAGGAGGCAGGGTTCGATGGCGTCCAGTTGCATGGAGCCCATGGCTATCTGATCAACCAGTTCTGCTCGCCAGCCAGCAACCGGCGCCACGACCGCTGGGGCGGCAGCAGCACCCGGCGGATGCGATTCCTCGAAGAAGTGGCCCTGGCAGTGCGGGACGAGGTGGGGGGCGATTACCCGCTGCTCATCAAGCTGGGCATCCAGGACTTCGTGCGGGATGGCCTGACCCTGGACGAGGGAGTGGAGATAGTGCACCACCTGGCCGATTGGGGCCTCGATGCCGTGGAGATCAGTTGTGGGATAGGCGGGACCAGCAGCCGAAAGGATGTCCTGAGACCAGAGGACGAGGCATATTTTTTGCCTCAGGCCAGGCGGGCACGGGAGGCGACCGACCTGCCGCTCATCCTGGTAGGAGGGATGAGATCGCTAAAGGTGATGGAGAGCATCCTCGAGGAAGGTGCCGCTGATTTCATCTCCATGTCTCGGCCTCTGATCCGGGAGCCCGACCTGCCCAACCAGTGGCGGGAGGGCCGCACTGAACCCGCCGCCTGTTTGTCCTGCAACAATTGCTGGCCTGGGCCGGGAGAATACGGCATCGCCTGCCGCTCTCACCAGGTCGGTAGCTAGCAGGATGCAAAACGGTCACCATCGAATAAGTGACTTTATATCCCCTCATTCTTTTACCTGCTTTGCTCGCTCCAACAACTCCTGCGCGCTGCGGCGGGTCGCTCTGGTAGCGGTGCCCAACATGCTGGCTAATTCCTCGACTCGCTCTTCCTCGGTCAACTGCTGCACCGTGACCAGAGTCCGTTGGCCGACCACTCCCTTGTCCACCCTCAAATGGACATCTCCATAGCCGGCCAGTTGGGGCAGGTGGGTGACACAGAGGACCTGGTGGCCTGCGCCGCCGGGGCTCGCTCCAGCGGTCAGGCTCCAGAGCTTCTTGCCTACTACCCCGCCTGCCCGCCCGCCGATGCCAACATCTATCTCGTCGAAAATGAGAGTCGGCGTGCGGTCGGCTGCCGAGAGGACAGTCTTAAGAGCTAACATCAGGCGCGAGGTCTCACCTCCAGAGGCTATCCTGGCCAAAGATTTCAGCGGTTCGCCGACGTTGGGCGAGATGAGAAACTCCACCCGGTCAATGCCTGTGGTATCGAAGGCGTAGCGCTTGTCTCCTATCCAGGCACCGTCCGCGGCCTCTTTCTGTTCGATAGCCACCCCGAACCGAGCCCCCTCCATGCCCAGGTGCTTGAGCTCTGCTTCGATGGCCTCCCTCAATTGCTCACCCGTCGTCCGCCGCTGGGCCGAGAGCTGGGCAGCCAAAGCACCGACCTGTCGCAGGAGCTCTGCTTCGCGAGCTCCCAGCTCCTCCACCTGCTCTTCGCGGTGGACTATCCCGTCAAGCTCGCGCTGCGCCGCCTCGCCGAAGGCCAGAATCTCGACGATGGAGTCGCCGTACTTGCGCTTCAGGTTGTAGATGAGGTCCAGTCTTTCATCTACCTGATGCAGCCTGGCCGGATTGAACTCGATGCTATCGCGGTAGGTCCGCAGGCTGCGGGCCAGGTCCTCCAGTTGGTAAGAGGCCTCCTCGACCGCCTGCCGCTGTTCCTGGAGACTGGGATCAATCTTCTCTAAGCTGGCTAAGCTATGGGCTACCTGGCCCAGGAGGTCAAGGGCCGAGGATTGCCCCTTCTCACCCGCGTAAAGGGCGTGATAGGCCTCGTTGGCCAACTCCATCAAGCGCTCGGCATTCGCCAGACGAGTGCGCTCCTCGTTGAGCTCCTGCTCCTCGCCAACCCTCAACCTGGCTGAGGCAATCTCCTGGATCTGATAGGTCAAAAGATCGGCCCGGCGGGCCAACTCCCGCTCATCGCGCATCAGGGCGCTCAACTCCTGACGCACGTGGCGCAACTCACGCACCAGGTCTGCCACCTCTTGCCGCAGGGCCCACAGGTCACCGTAGCGATCCAGGAAAACGATGTGCTCCCGGACCCTGAGAAGGGACAGGTGCTCGGTCTGGCCATGTATGTCCACCAGGTGCTGGCCGATGCTTTCCAGCGTGCCCAGGGTGACCGCCCGCCCATTCACTCGACAGACACTGCGTCCCTCCCGTCGGATCTCCCTGGCCAGGACGAGGATGTTCTCGTCGTCTCCCTCCAGCCCGTCCTTCTGTAGCAGGGGCAGGATGGCCTCCTTCGCCGCCTCGTTCAGGTGGAAGATACCCTCCACCTGCGCCTCGTCGGTGCCGGAGCGGATCATAGTGCTATCTGCTCTTCCCCCCAGGAGGGTGCTCACCGCATCAATGATGATGGACTTGCCCGCGCCCGTCTCGCCAGTTAAAACGTTGAAGCCGGGGCTAAAGCGCAGTTGCAACTCGTCTATAATGGCGAAGTTCTTGACGTTTAGTTCAACTAACACTTATCTCACCTCAAGCGAGCGTACGCTGTACCTACAGCGAGGACTACGTAGATGATGAGGTCCAGCCGGAAAAGCATAGAGAGGGGCAGCGAAATCAGTGGCCGGGGTGTGAAAAGGAGGAACAGGACAGGATAGAAAGCCGCCACCAGAGCCCCAACCACGATGCAGCCGCTGACCACCAGCCACATCCAACGGCCTCGGCGGCGGCCTGTGGCCCAGCGTGCGGCCTCGGCGATGGCCCCGCCGGCCAAGGGGCCCAGGAATAAGGCCAGGAAGATGCCCACCCGTCCCATGATGAAGGCAGCCACGACCGAGGCCACCAGGCCCACGACGGCGGCGATAGCGTAGTCCACAGGTGTGGCGGTATAGAAGACGGCCTGCTGCGACCGGACGCACTGAGGGCAGCGAAAGCCCACCGGGGTCTGCACGGCGCACTTAGCGCAGATGGGAGCGCCGCACCTGTTGCAGCGCAGGCGGGTCTCCACATTGGGATGAAAGCTGCAGTAGATCACTTCGTCGTCAACCATTCTTTTCTTTCCCCCTGATAAGAGCTTTCCCAACTTGATTCATCCGTTTATTCGCTCCCTATCCGTTGCCTCCTTGCCAATTTCGCCGAATCGTGGTAGTATCCTGGAAGTTAGAGGTTGGAGGTTAGAGGTTGGAACACCGTCCAATTTCCATCTTCCATCTCCCAATATCCAAACCACAAGGAGGCACAACGATGCTACGCTTCGGAA
>VGOG01000064.1 GCA_016875995.1 Chloroflexota bacterium | reverse complement strand
CTACGAATACGATCCCCATCCCACCTGAGAAGATGCTACCCAATATAACCATCCTCTCCGTGGCCCCGCTGCTGGGCGAGGTGATCCGCCGCGTCCACCTGGGGATTTCGGTGGGTGAGTACATGAAAGATGTGCCTGGTTAGTCAAAAGATAGATGCGATGCAAAGTCCACCATTGCTCTGAGTGGAATGCGAGTTTGTTAGATACATGAAACTGGAAAAAGGGCTTTGGAGTGGGGGAAAAGTGACTTCCGCTTCAGCACGCCATTATGGCCGCTTCGAGCCCCCAAATTTCACTCCAGCAGCCCGAATTGGGAGTGCTACGGTTAACTTTGGACTCTTCCCTTTGATTTCGCCAACTCTGTTAGGGGAAAGCAGGGGGCACCTTCTTGCTGAGCAAGCCCCGGACCCGGATGGGAGTTTACATTTGGGGAGATTGGCGTATGAAAGTGCAGGATGGAGGTAGTGACGATGGCCTTGAGAGAGTTCAAGAATCCTTATGTAGCTGGCGGTCCCCTTAAGACCAAAGAGATGTTCTTCGGCCGTGAGGATGTGTTTGAGTACATACGTCAGCATCTGGTGGGTGAGTACCAGGACAACATTATCGTTCTGCACGGCCAGAAGCGGACGGGTAAGACATCTGTATTGTACCAGATTCTGAATCGCCGGCTACTAGGTGATAAGTACGTTCCCGTTTATATTGATCTGCAAGGGATGATCCAACTAGGGTTGGGGGGGGTCTTGCATGATATGGCCGGCGAGATTGCTCTGACTCTGGACCTTGCGATGCCAAACCGGGGTGATTTTGAGGGTGACCCTGGTGGGTATTTCAGGCGTGAGTTTCTGCAGCGTGTTAGCAAGAGGATCGGGGACCGCTGTCTGCTGTTGATGCTAGACGAATACGAGGTGTTGGAGGACAGGGTAGCTCGAGGCAAGCTGGAAGAAGATGTCTTTTCCTTCCTACGACATTTGATGCAGCACTATGGCAATCTGGGATTCATCTTTGCTGGGTCACACAAGTTGGAAGAACTGTCTCCACGTTACTGGTCTATTTTCCGCAATGTTCTGTACAAAGAGATCAGCTTCCTGGCCCCGGACGAGGCCATTGCCCTCGTTGTTGAACCGGTGGAGGGCGTGATGAGGTACACCGAGGATGCTGTTGACAGAATAGTAGAGATGACTTCGAGGCATCCTTATTTTCTCCAACTCTTCTGTCATCATCTCGTGAACCGGTACAGTGCCAGCGATAAGTTTATCACAGTAGAGGACGTGCTAGATGACTGCCTTCTCAACGAGGTGATCCAGGCCGGAGAAGGCCAGTTAAGGGATACTTGGAATGACCTTTCAGACGAAGCAAAGGTGGTACTGCTTGCTGCCAGCATTACCACTACCCGGCAGCTTACGACCTCTATGTCAACGCTGGCCACCGTACTCAGGAGACACCGGGTCAGAATTGGTCGGAAGGAACTAAACGAGGGCTTAGGTGACCTCGTGGTCAGGGATATATTGTTGCGAGAGGGCATTGATTATCAGTTTGCCGTCTCTTTTCTACAGAGGTGGCTCGACCAGGGCCAGAGGTTGGACACATTGGTCGAGCGCCTGGACATGGTTGAAACTGAAGAGCCAACGAAAAGCATTTCTCCTGCCGATCATCAACGATATGCTGCCACTATTCATTTGGTGGCCACAGGTAGTGGATACAGGGAAAAGGGTGAATACGGGCTGGCCATCGAGAAGTTTGAAGACGCCATTGCAGCCTATCCCGACTGCCCTGAAGCGTACTTCGGTCTCGGCATCTGCTATGAGGAGCAAGGGGAGAACAAAACAGCAAGGGTGTACTACGAGAAGGCTCTGGACATTGATCCAAGTTATGTCGAAGCCTGGAATCACATTGGCCACCTGTACAAAGAAGAGGGGAAACTGGAACTGGCCATTGACAGCTACAAGCAGGCGCTCAAGTATGATCCCGATGACATCGTGGCCAGCAGCAACCTGGAGGAAGCCCTTTACGAAAGCGAAAAGAGGTATCCTAAGCATCGAAGACCGGGACTTCAGGGCATGGCTGATGAGATCATTGACATGCTTCGTAAAGAACAAGCTTTGACCCTAGATTTAAATGAGCTTGCAGACAGAGCTAGACGGCAGATGATGTGGGATAAAGCCCTATACTTGTGCTCGCAGAGTCTAAGCCTATGCTTTGAGGTAGTAGACGTTGACGCCGAGTACTGTGGGGCGGTCGCTCAAATGTATTTGGGCGCTGTGTATCACTCAATGGGAAAGCTCGAGGAAGCTGAGAATCGCTACCGTCAAAGCGTGAATATATTCAGTATCATAGACCGTGATGACAGCCGATGGAACGAGGCTGTTGCGCGATATGCCCTCGGATTGCTCGCACAAAGTGCTGGCGATTGGTACCAGGCACAGAAACTCTACCACCAAAGCCTCCATCTCTTTCAACTCTTGGGAAAGGAAGGCATAGATGTTCGCATTCCAGAGCTTGAAAGAGTATTAAGCACGACAAGGCATCTGAATTTCCTTCGTCGGCAAAGGCAAAAAGCTCAAAGGCGAGTTGACACTGTTCCTATCATCGGCACGACGGCAGCGGGGGAGCCCATTCTGGCTATCGAAGTCGGGCCGGAAGATGTGTTCCCGGATAGGATCAATCTGGGAGGACGGAATTGCAAAGTAAAGAAGGTTCTAGAAACAGGCAAGAATGCTACTTTTGGACTCGAGCCTAGTACTTATTTTGCACTCCTAGTACAGGGTGATAGCATGACTGGGATAGGCATTGAGGATGGCGACTATGTCATATTCAGACGGCAACCCGTCGTGGAACAAAATGAGATAGTGGTCATGAGGATAGATGATCCTCAAGGATCCAGTTCAACGGTCAAGAGATTCTACCGACAAGGCACGACAATCCTCCTGAAAGCTGAGAATCCGAAATATCAACCTCAAGTTCAAATCTTCCACGCTGGTGATCCAACTATTGTGATCTTGGGCAAAGTGGTAGAAGTTATGTCCGTTCTGGAGTGAAATGACTTGTAATGCTTTTGGAGAGATGACAGGCAGGTACCCTGGGCTGGCTGCGCATCCTGATAGGACCAGGGTGCTGGATTAGGTGACTGTCGTACACATGCAGAAGTAGTCAGATGTTCGATGATAAGGAGCCCTGCTTATGATCACCAATCCCTTCCACTACGGTAAACCTGTCACTGACCCGGACCACTTCTTCGGGCGGCGGCGAGAAATCGAGCAGATTGTCACTCGCCTGCAGAACGTGGCCTGCGAGAGTAGCTCCATCGTGGGCGAGCGGCGCATCGGCAAGACGTCACTGCTCCAGCGCTTCCTGAGCCCGGCCGCTCTGGAGCGACATGGGTTCACCTCTGAGTACGTTTTCGTCTACCTGAGCTTCGAGGGATTCAGTCACATCACCCCTACACGGTTCTGGCAGTGGGTGCTGGAGGAACTGGAGCCGAAGACCGAGAACACTCAACTCAGGGAGCAAATTGCCCTGATCCGTCAAGCCGACATGGTTGATCTATTTGAGGTACGACGTCTGTTCGACCAGTTCACTCGCAAAGGTTTAAGGATCGTGTTCCTCTTCGACGAGTTTGAGTATGTGATCCGTAACAAGAACTTCGACGCCGACTTCTACGGTGGACTGAGGCACCTGGCTACCAACTACAATCTGGCCTTGGTCACTTCGAGCAGCAGGGAGCTGATCTACTATTGCCATTCCGCAGAGATTGCCGGTTCACCCTTCTTCAATATCTTCGCCAACATCACCCTGAAGCCCTTCACCCAGGAAGAAGCGTGTCTGCTGATCAAAGAGTATCTTGAGGGCACACCAGTGTCCTTTAGCCGTGAAGACGTGGCTTGGTTACTCCACATAGCCGGCTGTCACCCCTACTTCCTGCAGATTGCCGGTTTCTTCATGTTCGATGCCTACACCCGAGAGGAATACGCCGGACCCGAAAAAGTTGATCGTCGGAGAAAGTATGTCGAAGAACGTTTTGAGGAGAACGCCATCCCCAACTTTGTCTATTACTGGGGCCATTCGGAGAACGGCGAAAAGATCACCCTAGCTGCCTTGGCTCTTCAAAGCAAGAGGTACCCTGATCGGACGATCACCGCCGATGACTTGAAGAGGCTCTACACCCAGGTAGAGTCAGCCCTGAGTCCGCTGATCAAACGTAGCCTGGTTGTCGAACACGATGCGGGCTATCATCTTTTCTCCCCTGTATTTCAGGAGTGGATCATCGGCGAACTGACCGACGTCAGCGTGGAGAGCGAGATGACGCTGGAGCAATGGCTGGAAGATTACCAGAGGAAATTGGTGGAGCGAGTATACGAGAGAACGCGCGAGGTGATCTCCAGGGTCAACCCAAAGTACTGGGAAGTCGTTGGCAGGTGGCTGTCGAACAGTAAGAACCGGGAACAGGTGGCGGAGTTGTTCGCGTGGTTGTTTCGGACGAAGTGAGCATATGTAGATTATGTTTAAGAGTCTACTGAGCAAGGTCATTGGAGATCCCAACGAACGGGAACTGAATAGGCTACGACCCTTGGTCGAGGAGATAAACGCCCTTGAGCCTGAGTTTGAGGCTCTGTCCGATGAGGAGCTCCGTGGCAAAACGAAGGAATTCCTCGACCGGCTTCAGGCTGGGGAGTCCTTGGACGACATCATGATGGAAGCCTCCGCCGCGGTGCGGGAGGCGTCGAAGCGCACCACGGGCCTGCGCCACTTCGACGTGCAACTGATGGGCGGCATGGTGCTGCACGAGGGCAAGGTGGCGGAGATGAAAACCGGCGAGGGCAAGACCCTGGTTGCCACTCTGCCCCTCTATCTCAACGCTTTGGAGGGCAAGGGGTGCCACCTGGTCACGGTCAACGATTACCTGGCCAAGCGTGACACCCAATGGATGGGCCCCATTTATCATCTCTTGGGTCTCTCGGTGGGGGTTATCCAGCACGAGTCAGCCTTTCTCTTCGATCCTGAGTACTTAGCCGACGATGAGCGCTATCAGTACCTGCGGCCCGTGAGCCGCCGCGAGGCCTATGCGGCCGATATCACCTACGGCACCAACCACGAGTTCGGCTTCGACTATCTGCGGGACAACATGGTGGTGGACCTCTCCCAGCAGGTGCAGCGAGGCTTTCACTACGCCATCGTAGACGAGGTGGACTATATCCTCATAGACGAAGCTCGCACTCCCCTCATCATCTCCGGCCCGGCCGAGGAACCGGATACCAACTACCGCCGCATGGCCGACCTCGTCCCCCGCCTGCGACGCGAGGCGGATTACGTCATAGAGGAGAAAGGCCGGGTGGTCACCCTCACCGAAGAGGGGATCGAGAGGATGGAGAGGTGGCTGGGGGTGGACAACCTCTACTCCCCGGCGAACTTTGCCCTGACCCCCTACGTGGATAATGCCTTACGTGCTCAGACTATCTTCCATCGGGATCGTGACTACATCGTCAAAGACGGCCAGGTGATCATCGTGGACGAGTTCACCGGCCGCCTGATGTACGGGCGGCGCTACTCAGAGGGGCTGCACCAGGCCATCGAGGCCAAGGAGGGGGTGGAGGTGCAGCGGGAGAACCTGACCCTGGCCACCATCACCCTGCAGAACTACTTCCGCATGTACGAGAAGCTGGCGGGCATGACCGGGACCGCAGCCACCGAGGCCGAGGAGCTACACAAGATCTACGGCCTGGACGTGGTGGTGCTGCCCACCAACGTCGAGTACCGGGCTCTGGCAGGAGAACTGACTACCCAGAGAGAGCGACGCAACGGGGTGGAGATCGTAACCTATCGAAATCCCGATAACGACGAGCTGTATCACAAACGCCTTGATTACCCGGACCTGGTCTATAAAAGCGAAGATGCCAAATTCCGAGCCGTGGTGCAGGAGATCAAGGAGCTGCAAGAGCAGGGGCGGCCGGTGCTGGTGGGAACGGTCTTCATCGAGAGGTCTGAGATGCTCTCGGAGATGCTCAGACGCAGAGGTATCCCCCACCAGGTGCTTAACGCCAAATACCACGAGAAAGAAGCGGCCATCATCACCCAGGCTGGACGTCCAGGCGCGGTGACCATCGCCACCAATATGGCCGGGCGGGGCGTGGACATCCTCCTGGGCGGCAACCCGGAGGGCATGGCCAGAGAAGAACTACGCCGCCAGGGGGTGGACCTGACCACTGTCTCTCAAGAACAGTGGGCCGAGGCCCTGGCCAGGGCCAAGGAAACTTGCGAACGGGATCGAAAGAAGGTGCTGGAACTGGGTGGGCTCCAGGTGCTGGGTACCGAGCGCCACGAAGCGCGGCGTATTGACAACCAGTTGCGGGGTCGCTCCGGGCGTCAGGGTGACCCTGGCTCCTCTCGTTTCTACGTCTCGCTGGAGGACGACCTGATGCGCCGCTTCGGCGGCGAGCGAGTCAAGGGCTTCATGGAGTGGGCAGGAATGGACGAGGACATCCCCATCGAGCACGACTTGGTGACCAAGTCCATCGAGAACGCCCAGGTCAGGGTAGAGGGTTACAACTTCGACATCCGCAAGCATCTCCTGGAATACGACGACGTGATCAACAAGCAGCGCGAGATCATCTACCAGCAGCGCCATCAGGTGCTTAGTGAGGAGAACCTCAAGCCCATCGTCATGGACATGATCCGCGAGGAACTTGCCGGCCTGGTGGCCATGCATACTACTGGATACGCCGAGGATTGGGATCTGGAAGCATTGCAGGCGTCTCTGCGAACTATCATGCCCCTGCCACCCTCCCTCTTTCCCCCCCAACTTGGGGGGGATGAAGGGGGGGCGGCCCGCTGGAGGAAGCTAGCGCCCAGGGAGATCGAAGAGCAGCTCCTGGACCTGGCCGAAAGGCTCTACGAGGAAAAGGAGCGGCAACTGGGTGCGGAGGACATGCGCCAGTTGGAGCGTTTGGTGATGCTGCGGGCCGTGGACAGTCTGTGGATCAGGCACCTCACCAGCCTCGACGATCTACGGGAGGGCATCGGTCTGCGGGCCTACGGCCAACAGGACCCTTTGGTGGCCTTCAAGAAAGAGGCACACGAGATGTACGCCGACCTCCTGGCGGCCATCCAACACGCCATAGTGGGCGACATCTACCGCGTCAGTTTGGTCAGAGAGCCGCAGCCGCGCCCCATGCGTGAGATGCGCACCAGTGTGGAGGCCCAGCGTGCCCCTCAGCCGGTCAGAACGGCTGGAGCCAGGGTCGGGCGCAACGACCCCTGTCCCTGCGGCAGTGGCAAGAAGTATAAACACTGCTGCATGCGCCAGGAGCAGGCTTCGGCTGCCAGCGAGGAGAAGTCATCGCGCAGCCGGTCGAGACGCCGCAGGCGCAGGTGAGACTCCCATTTGGAGATTTGAAGTATGGCCATCACCACCTTTGCTCAATTGATGGAGAAAGCGAGAGAAGCAGGGCCGAAGACAGTGGCCATCGCTGCCGCCCAGGAAAAGGAGATTCTCCTGGCAGCCCAGGACGCTGAAAAACAAAATCTTTGCGAGTGCATCCTGGTAGGAGATCGGGCAATCATCACGGAAATCGCCCAGGAGGACTCTATAGAGATTCGCCGCATGATGATCATCCACGAGCCCGATCTCAGACTGGCCGCCCGCAAGGTGATGGAACTGGTGAACCTGGGCCACGCCCAGATCGCCATGAAAGGCAAGATCGAGACGGGCGACTTCCTGCGGGCCGCGCTGGACAAGGAGGCCGGGCTACGGGTGGGTCGCCTATTGACCCACGTGGGCATCTTCGAGATCCCCGGCTTCGATCGCCTCATCTTCATCAGCGATGCCGGGGTGGTGGTGGCCCCCACCATGGAGCAAAAGATCGAGATCGTCCAGAACGCCATCTACGTTGCTCAGCGGCTGGGAGTGGAGCAGCCACGGGTGGCCATCCTGGCCGCCACAGAGATGGTCAACCCCAAGATCCCCACCACTCTCGACGCTGCTAACCTCTCCAAGATGGCCGATCGGGGGCAGATCAAAGGTGGCCTCATAGACGGTCCCTTGGCTCTGGATAACGCCATCTCCCTGGAATCAGCCCAGATCAAGGGCATCAAGAGTGATGTCGCGGGCCAGGCCGATATCCTGATCCCTCCCGATGTTGAAGCCGCCAACGTTCTAGCCAAAGCCATCACCTATTTCGCCAAGGGGAATATGGCGGGGGTTGTAGTGGGTGGCAAGTCCCCTGTCATAGTGTCCTCCCGCTCCGATCCCCACGAGACTAAACTGGTCTCTATGGCCTTAGGAGTTCTACTAGCGACGCGAGAATAAGCCTTCGCCTGGCCATTTATCGTCGTCCGACCAGGCGATGGAACAACTATCACCAAAACCGCCAAATGGGAGGACCAACTATGCATCGAATCTATGGTATCGTGCTGTTCGTGGCCGGAATAGGGTTCCTGATATTAGGTGGCTATCTGTTGTATACAGGATATATGGATAGCAGGCTCGTTGTGGATTGGCAAAACATGTTGTTCGCTGCTGGGGTTTGTATATTTGGGTATTTGCTGGCCGTAGCAGGTTACAGGATGTCTAGAGAAGAACGCTTATGAGAAACAAAAGACGGGTGCTCACAGGCTAACACGTCGTTGGGACTGCGTCATCCAGGAGGGGCAGCTATGATCCAGCAAGTCTATGGTCTCGTGATGTTCCTGGCCGGAGTAGGGTTCATACTGCTAGGCGCCTATCTGTTGTATATAAGTGGTCTCTTGGGTTGGGAGGACATGTTGATCGTGGCTGGGATATGCCTGTTTGGGTATATGCTGGCTGTAACAGGTTACAGGATGTCCAGGGGAGATCGCTTTTGAGCGGCCAAAGGAGAGCGCACATCAGGAACTTTGTCGAACTCGTTGGAATAGTGAAGAGGAAAGGCCCCAGGCGAGTGGCTATCGTCGCTCCCCACGACCGGGCTACCCTGCTGGCGGCCAGCGAGGCGCAAAAGGAGGGACTGGCTTATCCTGTTCTGGTTGGCGACTCGGCGGCTATGGCGGGGCTCGCCGAGGAAAGGGGCATTGAGCTGGCCAGCATGATCGTGGTGGATGAGCCCCATCCCAAACTGGCAGCGCATCGAGCCGTGGAGCTGGTCAAAAACGGCCAGGCGGACCTGGTCATGAACGGCCTGGCTCAGCCCCGCTATCTCTTTGAGGCTGCCTTGGATAAGGAGGGGGGGTTACGTACAGGCCGCCTGCTAACCGATGTCGGCGTCTTCGAGATCCCAGGCCTCGATCGGCTGCTCCTGGTCAGTGACATCGGCCTGGTAGTCTCGCCCACGCTGGAGCAGAGGATGGCCATCGTCCAGAACGCCATCGGGGTTGCTCACCAGTTGGGCATCGAGGAGCCTAGAGTGGCCATCCTGTCAGCTACGGAGACGGTGGACCCCAGAATTCCCTTGAGCGTAGATGCGGCTAACCTCTCCAAAATGGCCCAGCGGGGGCAGATCAAGGGTGGCGTCGTTGATGGCCCCCTGGCCCTGGACATCGCCGTCTCCCCTCACTCGGCGCGTATAAAAGGCGTCAAGGGCGATGTGGCCGGCCAGGCGGATATACTCGTCGTGCCCGACGTCGAGGCAGGCAACTTGCTGGCCAAGACCATCGTCTGCTTTGCCAGAGGAAAAATGGCCAGCGTGGTGGTAGGGGGGCAGTGTCCCCTGGCCATGCCCTCCCGCGCCGACCCGCCAGAGGCCAAACTTGTCTCCCTGGCCCTTGGGGTGCTGATGGCTTGACGACAGGTCCATAAATCAATAAGCAACGAGGAGGTTGCCAGGCATGCCAGAGATTCCCATCAACGGAGAAGGAGGAAGCGCATGATCGAGATCAGGATACACGGCCGCGGCGGCCAGGGGGCGGTTATCGCCTCCAAGGTGCTGGCGGCTGCTGTATTTAAAGAAGGCAAATACGTGCAATCCTTCCCGGCCTTCGGAGTGGAGCGCCGAGGTGCGCCAGTTACGGCTTTCACCCGCATTGACGATCAGCCCGTGCGAATCCGCTGCCAGATCTACGAGCCCGATCACATCGTGGTGCTGGATCCGACCTTGCTGGAAGCGGTGGATGTTACCACCGGCCTGAAGGAAGGGGGACGGATCCTCATCAACAGCGAGCAGCACCCTGCCACCTTCGACCTGCCGGCCAGGTATCGGGTAGCCACCGTTGACGCTAACTCCATCGCCATCAAGTATAAGCTGGGGCCCAAGAGCGCGCCCATCGTCAACACAGCCATCCTGGGAGCCTTTGCCAGGGCTACGGGCATAGTGAGCCTGGAGGCCCTCGCCGAGGCGGTGCGTGAGGCCGTGCCTATAAAACCAGAAGAGAATGTGGCCGCTACCCGAGAGGCTTATGAGAGCGTCAAAGCGCCATAGCGTCTATGCCTTATCGCTGAGCCGTTATGACGCTAAGACGCTTTTTGTAAGGAGAAGCTATGCCTGAAGAAATTGTTTTCAAGACTGAGGCCGACATGCCTCCCCTCCCTATGTCCCTCGGAACAACCCTGGTCAACAAGACGGGGAGTTGGAGGTATATCCGGCCCCTTTATATGGATAAAACCCCTCCCTGTAATAACAAGTGCCCCGCCGGGGAAGACATCGTCGGCTATCTGGCCCTGGTCAAAGAGGGAAAGTATAAACAGGCGTGGGAGCTGATCAAGCAGGAGAACCCCTTCCCAGGGGTTTGCGGGCGGGTGTGCCCCCATCCTTGCGAGAGCAAGTGTAACCGCGAGGAGTTGGGGGGGGCGATAGCAATTCACACCATAGAGCGGTTCCTGGCCGACTGGGCAGCGTCTCAGCATCTCGGCGTCTCAGCGTCCAAGCAGCGCTACGACGCTAAGGTCGCTGTGATCGGCTCCGGGCCGGCTGGCCTCTCCTGTGCTTACCACCTGGCCCGTCGGGGCTACCCCGTCACCGTCTTCGAAGCCCTGCCGCTGGCAGGAGGCATGATGAGGGTGGGCATCCCAGAGTATCGCCTGCCCCGCCAGGTGTTGGACCGAGAAATCGCCGACATCGAAGCCGTGGGGGTAGAGATCAGAAACGGGATGCGCCTGGGCGCTAACCTGCGGATGTCTGATCTCGACGATTACGACGCCGTCTTCATCGCGGTGGGGCTGCAGCAGAGCCGCAAGCTGAGCATCCCAGGCGAGGAGGCCGAGGGGATCGTTCACGGGCTGGAGTTTCTGAACAGGGTGCATCGGGGCGAAGAGGTCCAGGTGGCCCCCAGGGTGATGGTAATCGGCGGAGGCAACACGGCCGTAGACGCCGCTCGCACAGCATTGCGCCTGGGCTCAAAAGCAACGATCCTCTACCGCCGCTCGCGGGCGGAGATGCCAGCCATCACCGAGGAGATCGAGGAAGCCCTGGCGGAGGGTGTAGAGATCCGCTACTTAACGACTCCTATTGAAGTGTTGACTGAAAGCGGCCGGGTAACGGGCCTGAAGTGCGTGAAAATGGGATTAGGGGCGCCTGACGAGAGCGGGCGACGTCGTCCCATCCCCATCGAGGGCTCTGAGTACACCCTCGAAGCAAACACCATCATACCTGCCATTGCCCAGGAACTGGAAGATGGAAGCTGGAAGCTGGAAGATGGAAGCTGGAAGTTGGAAGCTGGAGATCGGAGGCCTGCCCTGAGTCTGGCCGCAGGGTTGGAGGTCGAGGGGGGGCGCATTGTCATCAACGAAGCTGGAGCGACGACGGCGCCCGCCATCTTTGCAGGCGGTGACGCAGCCACGCCGTTTGGCACCGTGGCCCATGCCATTGGCTCTGGAAAACGCGCCGCCCTGGCCATTGACAGGTACCTCAGGGGAGAAGAGCTCTCGGGCTTCCCACCAATAGAAGAAGCCGTTCATGCCTTCCCCAGGGATACAAGTCCCATCATCGTCCGCTTCGAGGATCTTAACCTGGCCTACTTCGAGGAGCTGGAGCGGATGGCGCAGCCTCAGATGCCTGTCGAAAAGAGGGTGCGCGGTTTCCAGGAGGTGAACCTGGGCTTCAGTGAGAAGGACGCTCAAGCTGAGGCCGAGCGGTGCTTCAGTTGCGGCACCTGCAACCTGTGCGATACTTGCCTGATCTTCTGCCCCGACGTGGCTATCGCTCGCCTGATGGCCCCTCCCTATCCCGTGCCCCTGGCCTGCTTGAATGGCGCAGGGTACAAAGTGAACTACGATTACTGCAAGGGGTGCGGCGTCTGCGCCGAGGAGTGTCCTCGCTACGCCATATCCATCGAGGAGGAGCTGAAATGGAAAAAGTGATCATGGGCAACCACGCCGTCTCCTACGGAGCAAAGCTGGCCAGGGCCCAGGTTATCGCGGCCTATCCCATCACCCCGCAGACCCAGATCGTGGAGATACTGTCGGAGTTCTGCGCCGATGGGCTCCTGGACGCCAAGTTCATCAAAGTGGAAAGTGAACACTCGGCCATGGCCGCCTGCATCGGGGCCTCATCGGCTGGGGCACGGGCCTTCACCGCTACCTCGGGCCACGGATTGGCCCTGATGCACGAGATGCTCCACTGGGCGACCGGGGCCAGGCTGCCCATCGTCATGGCCAACGTGAACCGGGCCATGGGCCCCGGCTGGTCCATCTGGACCGAGCAAACCGATAGCCTGTCTCAGCGGGACACGGGGTGGCTGCAGTTCTATTGCGAGAGCAATCAGGAGGTGCTAGATACGGTCATCCAGGCTTTCAAAATCGCCGAACGAGTCCTCCTGCCCGTCATGTTGGTTTTGGATGCGTTTTTTCTTTCCCATACCGAGGAGCCTGTGGACATCCCAGACCAGGAGTTGGTGGATAGCTACTTGCCCCCCTACGATGCTCGATACAAGCTCGACACGAGCGATCCCCACGCCTTTGGTGCTCTGGTAACGCCTGACCATTACATGGAGCTGCGCTACAAGATCCAGCAAGCCATGGAGGAGGCCATCGAGGTGGTTCGCCAGGCTGATAGAGAGTTCGGGGGGGACTTCGGGCGCAGTTATGGCCTGGTGGAGGGATATCGCCTGGAAGATGCCGAGGTTGTCCTGGTGACCTCGGCCACCATCACCAGCACGGCCAGGGTAGTCGTGGACGAACTGCGGGAGGAGGGCCACAAGATAGGGCTGCTCAAGGTGCGCATGTTCCGCCCCTTCCCTGTCGAGGATATTCGAGAGGCTCTGGCGGGGGCCAGCAAAGTGGCGGTCATAGATCGCAACATCTCCTTCGGCCACGGCGGCATCTTCGCCGAGGAGACAAAAGCGGCCCTCTACAACGGGGCCCATCGGCCGCCCATCTTTGGCTTCGTCATCGGCCTGGGCGGCCGGGACGTTACCCCTGCCTCAATCCGGGGCATCGCCGAGTACACCCTGGAGCACGACGTGCCTGAGACGGAGATAATTTGGAGAGAGGTGAAGAAATGAGTTACGCTATACCCGATGAAGAACTGCTGCTTTCCGGCCATCTGGCTTGCCCAGGTTGTGGAGGGTCGCTATCCATGCGCCTGGCATTGAAGGCTTTGGGCGAGGAGACCCTCGTTATTATTCCCGCCTGCTGCTGGTCCATCATCGCCGGAGCATTCCCCTACTCCTCGCTGAAGGTGCCCTTGATGCACACCGCCTTCGAGACGGGGGGCTCTGTGGCGGCGGGGATCAAGGCCGGCTTAGAGATACTAGGAGACACGAAGACCACGGTGCTGACCTGGGCTGGTGACGGCGGCACCTTCGACATCGGTCTGCAGGCCCTGTCTGCCGCCGTGGAGCGCAACGATGACTTCATCTACGCCTGCTACGACAACGAGGCGTACATGAATACGGGCATCCAGCGCTCTTCGGCCACGCCCTGGGGAGCCTGGACGACCACCACCCCGGTGCGGCATCCCAAGGAGACGCCTAAGAAGGACATCGTGGCCATCATGGCTGCCCATCGCATCCCCTACACCGCCACCGCCACCGTCGCCTATCCGGAGGACCTGGTGCGCAAGTTCCAGAAAGCCAGGGGAATCCGCGGGTCCAAGTTTATCCACATCCTCTCCCCCTGTCCGCCCGGCTGGAAGACCGAGCCCGCCCACTCCATTCGTATCTCGCGTCTGGCCGTGGAGAGCAAGGTCTTCCCCCTCTACGAAGTGGAGAACGGCGAGAAGTGGAAGATCACCGTCTGGCCCAGGCGGGAAGTGCCCGTGCGGGAGTATCTCAAGTTGCAGGGCCGCTTCAGCCACCTCACCGAGGAGGACATCGAGTTCATCCAGGAGAACGTGGATCGAGAGTGGGAGAGGCTGGTAGCAAGGGCGGGGCGTTGAAGGAGGGTGCTAATCAGAGTGCCGTCAGGAGCAAAGCTGCCGGAGAGAAATGTCACCGTGACCGAAGTTAGACCCTCGTCTTTGCCAGGGCCCGCAGACGTTCCACCGACTCCACAGGCACCATTATGCCTCCCATTTCAACGGTGTCCAGCACGTCTGGGCCGTGGAAATCGCTCCCACCCGTAGGTATCAGGTCGTATTTGCGGGCCAGATCAGCCAACCCCCGTATATCCTCGGCCGAATAGCCGTTATAGTACACCTCCAGGCCAACCAGCCCCCGTTCCATCAAAGAAGGCAAGAAGTGCGTTACTTTGAGAGGGTGGGCCAACACAGGCAACCCCTGGACCTCTTTGAGCAAGGACACGGCGTCTGCAGGACGGAGCTTGTAGCGTTCCACGTAGGCGGGGCCATTGCGCCCGATGTAAAGGTCAAAAGCTTCGTCAGTGGAAGCGGCGTACCCCATCTTGACCATAGCCTGGGCGATGTGCGGCCGGCCAACGGAACCATCGCCCGCCAACTCAGCCACTGCCTCCCACTGCAATGGTAATCCCAGGGCCGACAGCTTGGCAACCATCCCCCTGGCCCGTCGGAGACGGGCATCGCGCATGGCGCGCAGCTTCCCCCGAAGAGCCGGGTGGTGATGGTCGAGGTAGTACCCCAGCAGGTGGACCTCCTCGTGGGGAACGTCGCAGCTAATCTCCACCCCAGGAATGACTTCGAGCCCTGTGCCCCTGGCGGCCTCCAAAGCCTCGTCAACTCCCTCCGTCGTGTCATGGTCGGTGATGGCAATGGCCAGGAGATTACGCTCCAACGCCATGGCCACCAACTCCGAGGGAGAAAACTGACCATCGGACGCGGTGCTATGCAGGTGCAGGTCAACGCGGCTGATCATCGGGGCTCCACAGTCAACTTCATCGCCGTGCGCTGTTTGCCCTCGATTTCCACCTCGGTGAAGGTAGGAATACAGATCACGTCTATCCCATCGAGAGCAAGATACCCCCTGGCTATGGCCACTGCTTTGAGGGCCTGATTCACCGCCCCCGCCCCGATCGCCTGAGCCTCAGCTCGTCCGCTTTCTCTAACCACCCCAGCAATGGCTCCCGCCACTGCCGTAGACCTCGATCTCGCCGATACCTTGAGGATCCCCATGCTTGCCTCCCATCGTAGCCATAATGAGCACCCTTGCCTAGATATTTTACACGATAATCGCCATAGAAGCAAGCTCTCTACGCCCAGGCACTTGAACATAAATATCCTTAAAACATTCTAGACTTTAAGATTGCTGGTGTAAAATCTATTGTCAAAAGAAGATAATTTTGGTAAAATATCCATACTAGATTTGCCTCATTGGATAACCCTGTGTAAATCTGGCTTTCACCCACCACCCCATGTTCCAAGTTGCACCATAAGCACCTCTCAAACCCCGCAAATACATCTGTGAAAGCACCAGACATTCGAGCAAGGATGCTCCAGGAATCGCCAGGCGTCTACACAACCCATAACGAGACCCCGTTTTTGAGATAGTTCGCGGCCGAAGTCCTCAGGCCGAAGCCAACCACGATGAGCGAAAGGGTAGCACGACGACAGCATGAACGCTGATCAAATCTGGCAGGCAGCATTAGGTGAACTACAACTGCAAATGACCAAACCCACCTTCGATACCTGGCTCAAGAACACCAGAGCCATTTCTTATGAGGATGGTACTATCATCATAGGAGTACACAATGCTTATGCCAAGGATTGGCTCGAAAACCGCCTGCTGTCGGTTATCAAGCGCACCCTGGTAGGCATCGTGAATCGCGCTGTAGAGGCAAAATTCGTCCTAAACGCCAACCCCCTTGAGGAAGAATCCCCGCTGCCGTTGCTGCAATCCTCGGTTTCCCAGCCTGAAATAATCGCCAACCAGCCCCCCTCGTCCACGATGCTCAATTCAAGATATACCTTCTCCACCTTTATCATCGGCCCCAGCAACCGCCTGGCTCATGCCGCTGCTCTGGCAGTGGCTGAGAATCCAGCCCAGGCTTACAATCCGCTCTTCATCTACGGGGGCGCAGGTTTGGGCAAGACCCACCTTATGCACGCCCTGGGACACGCCTGTCGAGACAAAGGCTTCCAGGTGCTCTACGCCACCTCCGAAAAGTTCACCAATGAATTAATCAACGCCATCCGCACTCGTAGCACCGAAGATTTTAGAAATAAGTACCGTACTATAGATGTGTTGCTACTGGATGATGTCCACTTCATTGCTGGCAAGGAGAGCACCCAAGAGGAGTTCTTCCATACTTTTAACGCTCTGCATGCGGCCAACAAGCAAATCGTGATCTCCAGCGATCGTCCTCCTAAGGCTATCCTCACCCTGGAGGAGCGCTTATGCTCTCGTTTCGAGGGAGGGCTCATAGCCGACATCCAGCCACCAGACCTGGAAACCCGCATCGCTATCCTGCAATTCAAGCGAGAGCCCCAGCCTATAGCCGTGCCTGATCAGGTCATCGAATACATTGCTCACAAGTTCATGAGCAACGTCCGAGAGCTAGAGGGCGCTTTGAACCGAGTTGTCGCCGAAGCCGTGTCAGAAAGACAGCCCCTGACCGTCGAGTCGGCTGCCATTGCTTTGCAGGGTATGCTCATCAATCGCAGAGAATGTACACCAGAGGCCGTGATTGAGGCGGTGGCCGATTTCTATTCCTTGAGCCCTGAGGATCTCAAGGGGCGAAGCCGTAACCAGAAAGTGGTCAAGCCTCGTCAGATCGCCATGTACCTGACACGACAGGAAACAACGGCTTCTTTACCTCAGATAGGACAGACACTGGGAGGACGCGATCACACTACTGTGCTATACAGTGTTAACAAAATCGGTGATCAGGCAGAGACAGACGAGATACTGCGCCGCGAGGTATCAGCCATCAAAAAGCTGCTCTACAACAATGGCCCAGTGTAGCACCTTACTTTACGGCAGGACAAAACGAGGGAGATGGGCCAGCTATACATGCCCATCTCCCTCTCGTTTTTTCATTTGTTGATAGACCCTGTTGATAACCGCTCATAATCTGTGGATAACGAGGTGGGCCTGTGGATAACTTCAATAAGTCAACCATCCTCTCCATACCCAAGATATTGGACTGTGCTAAAGAGCCTGCCCTATACCTCGTAGAGGTGTCTTAATTTCAATGAAATTCTTGCGGATTTAGCCTGTTCACCCCCTCCGTTTTTATCCCCAACGCTATCCACATCCCCGTTTGCTAAACACCCCTGCTTACTGCCTACAGATTGCGTCCCCTCACCTCGCTACCCCAACCAGCAGCACCGCTCCCCCCAGAATCTGAAACTTTCCACTTCTCCACAAACCTACTACAACTACTATAGCTAATAGAGAACATGAACAGGTTGATAACTTCTTTGAAAGGTAACTACTCAGGCTGTCATTGCGAGGAGGCGGTTTTTGCCGACGAAGCAATCTCCAATTCGCAAGTTGGGGATTGCTTCGCAAAAAACGCTCGCAATGACAACAGAGGCTGAGTAGTTACTTTGAAAGACAACAAAGCAAGGACCAAATAAAGAGCCTCTCTCAAGAATTGCCTCAGAGGGGCTCTGGGGAAGTTTTTGCTGTTGAATGGGAGGCGCCCCTGGAGGGAGTCGAACCCCCGACACAAGGTTTAGGAAACCTCTGCTCTATCCACTGAGCTACAGGGGCACCATGGCTTCTTAAGTGAGATATTCCTTCAGTTGCCGACTACGCCGGGGGTGACGCAGCCGACGCAAAGCTTTTCCTTCGATCTGGCGAATGCGCTCCCGTGTCAGGCCGAACTTTTGCCCCACTTCCTCTAAAGTATAGCTTCTTCCATCTTGCAGGCCGAAGCGCAGGCGCAGAATACGAGCCTCGCGGGGGGTAAGGGTAGCTAAGACCTCCTCCATCTTCTCCTTTAGCAGGTGCTCGTAGGCGGTCTGGGTGGGGGTGGGGGTATTGTCATCTTCGATGAAGCTCCCCAGTTCGCTGTCCTCTTCCTCGCCTATGGGCTTTTCCAGGGAGAGGGGACGCCACGACACTTTGAGCATCCATTGCACCTTGCGTGGTTCTATCTCTAGCTCCGTGGCTATTTCCTCAGGGGTAGGCTTGCGCCCCTGTTCTTGCTCCAGGCGTCTTGCTGTCTTGTAGAGCTGCCTGATGCGGTCACTCATGTGGACGGGGACGCGGATGGTGCGCCCCTGGTCAGCGATGGCCCGGGTGATGGTTT